>NZ_JADYWS010000042.1:0-24703 GCF_015864715.1 Pseudoalteromonas sp. NZS71
CAGTAGTGAAACGAAACAGCGCCGATGATAGTGTAGCATTTGCTATGTGAAAGTAGGACATTACCAGGCTTCAAATTGTAGAAAGCCCGGATCTAACGATTCGGGCTTTTTTACGTCTGCAGAAAAGTGAAATGCGCGCAATTAACACACACTCACATCAACACACATCACGTAGGGCGGGCGAGCGTAGCGACTCCCGACGCTGATATACTGCGTAGCGTACCGATTTTATATTGTAGAGCGTCCGAATCTAATGATTCGGGCTTTTTTACGTCTGCAAAAAAGTGATTCAGGGATTCCTCTAGAGCGAAGGACTTCTTAGTAAATAATTTATATCAATCAGCAATAATATCTAATCAATTTGAGGGATTAAATCTGACGCTAACTGCGTTAAAAACCTCATATATGAAACAACTGAATAACGAATTCTTGCCCTTCTTTTATCGACTCCGCTTAGTTATTGCTCTAATCTCAATTTATGATCTGTTCAATTATGTAGTTTATAAAATGTGACAGAGCTCGTTTAGATAAAAATAGAATAATAAGGGTTTAATAATGAGTGAAATTGATAATCACCCACATGGTATTTTTTGTTGGTCAGAACTTTGTACCCATAATTGGAAAGATGGTAAGACGTTTTATACCTCATTATTTGATTGGGGGTATGACGATCAACCTATTGGGGAGGACATATATTACACTATGCTACAAAAGCAAGGTGGTGATATAGCCGCTATGTATGAAATGCCTAAAGAGCAAATTAGTGAAGGGATCCCAAGTCATTGGTTGGCTTACATTGCCGTCGATAATGTTGATGATTGTGCGCTAAAAGCTAAAGAACTAGGTGCTGAAGTTATTGCCGGTCCTCATGATGTTATGAATGCAGGACGAATGTTGATGCTAAAAGATCCTGTAGGTGCCACTGTTGCACTATGGCAAGGAAATGAGCATAAAGGTTGTAAGCACTTAGGTGAATTAAACACTCCTTATTGGCATGAGTTAGCAACCAGAAATAGTAAAGTAAGTAGAGACTTTTACTGTGCTTTACTAGGCTGGGAAAGTGAAATAAAGCCAATGGACGGTATGGATTACACTTTATTTTTAGTCGGTGGACAGCCAATTGCCGGTATGCTTGAGATGACAAGCGACTGGCCTGAAGATATTCCTGCTCATTGGATGATTTACTTTGCAGTAGAGAGCTGCGATACAGCAGTAAATAAAGCCGCTAGCTTAGGTGGACAAGTATGTGTTCCTGCAACAGATATCCCCGATGTTGGTCGTTTTAGTGTTATATGCGACCCTCAAGGTGCTGTATTTTCGGTGATCGAATCTGTTATAGATGACGTTTAAACAGTTACATTAGCTTTAGCGTTAATTTACTCGCTAGTTTGTTATAATACTCGCCAATTAAATCGTCAGAAAGTGCAGAGAACGCAATGGAATTTGAACAAGATAGCAATTTAACCCTTCCTTTATTTCTATTAGATGAATCATTAAGTGATAGAGATTTAGAGCAGCCTGATTTTGAAATATCAATTGGACTTGATGATGAGTTACTTGCTCAAATTTGCCAAAATCCAAGTGAAGATAGCAGTGTAGCTATTACCGTTAGCGGTTATGAGTTGCTTATAACTGATTCTCTGTATTTAAGTATATTAGAGCAAGAGCATGATGCGCAGATAACATTAACGCATGGGCCTCTTTTAAGTATTGTTTTGAATACTGAAGGTCAGAAAACATTCGTTTCTCCTCAAATGGATATGATGCCCACCTTCGATTTAGGTGACGAGGACGAATGAAAAAAATAATAATAAGTACATTTGTATTAATTATCCTTAGTGGTTGTGCTTACTTAGGTAATGCACATTACGATGATTTATTTGGACCAGAGCAAGCGCAAGAGCGTATCGTTCCACATTCTACTCTTGCTGGAGCTGATTTTTTACAAAACGTAAAACCAGTGCTCGATACCCGCTGCGTCGTTTGCCATGGTTGTTACGATGCACCTTGCCAGCTTAAGCTCTCATCCCCTGAAGGTATTGACCGAGGTTTGAGTAAAGAGCTTGTTTACGATGGAACTCGTTTATTGGCAACGACCCCAAGCCGTTTATTATTTGATGCAACCAATACACAGCAATGGCGAGAAAAAAACTTTACGCCAGTGCTAAATGAGCGCGTACAAAGTGAAGAAGCAAACTTAGCGGGAAGTGTTTTATTTAATAGTTTAGTGTTAAAGCAAAGCTATGAATTACCAACTAATGAAGTGCTAGATGATGAATTTGATTTTTCATTAGGGCGTTCGCAAACCTGTGCAACAATGGGGGAGTTTGACCGATTAGCTGACGAGCAACCTCATGGCGGTATGCCTTATGGTTTACCTGGGGTTTCGCGCGAAGAGTTTAATCATTTACAGAACTGGCTTAAAAATGGCGGTAAAATGTCACATATTGAGCCACCAAGTAAGTATGATCAGAATAAAATAAAGGGCTGGGAAGCATTTTTAAATCAAGATAACTTAAAGTATCAGTTATCAGCACGTTATATTTATGAACATTGGTTTTTAGCACATATTTATTTTACGTCAGAGAACCCACAAAGCTTTTTTAAACTAGTTCGCTCAAGTACGCCTCCTGGTGAGGAAATAAAGTTAATTAATACGCGTCGTCCATACGATGACCCTAAAGTTAGCCGTGTTTATTATCGTTTTATGCAAGAGCGTACAACCATACTTTCTAAAACGCATTTACCACTTGAGCTTAATGAAGCTAAATTACTGCGTTTGTACGAGCAGTTTATTGCGCCAGATTATACAGTTACGCAAATGCCGAGTTATGAGCCTAAGTCAGCATCTAACCCATTTAAAACTTTTGAAGTTATTCCTATTAATTCTAAATATCAATTTATGCTTGATGAAGCCGAGTTAATTATTATGGGCTTTATAAAAGGGCCTGTTTGTCGTGGTCAGATTGCTTTAAATGTTATAAATGATCACTTTTGGGTGGCATTTGCTGATCCTGATAAGGTTGCGACTCCTGCTGTAGGGGAAATGCTAATGCAACATGAAGAAGCGCTAGAACTTCCTGCTGCAGAGGAAAGTAATGCGTTACCTATTTCTAGCTGGGTTAAATATTCAGTTCGTGAGAAAAAATATTTACAGGCAAAAGTTGAGCTTGCTAACGAAATGTTTAAAGGTGGCGAGCATCTTACAACTGACTTGCTTTGGAAAGGTGATGGGCATAATAAAAATGCTGCGCTGACTATTTTCCGCCATTTTGATAGTGCAACTGTTGTTAAAGGTTTTATTGGTCAAGAGCCTAAAACCACGTGGATACTTGATTATGCGTTATTTGAACGTATTCATTATTTGCTTGTGGCAGGCTTTGATGTATACGGAAATATAGGCCATCAATTGGTTACACGTTTATATATGGATTTTTTACGTTTAGAGGGAGAGCAAAACTTTTTAGCTCTATTACCTGAGCACAAGCGTAATCAAATCAAAAAGCAGTGGTATCGTAATTCACCACCTGACTTATCTAAGTTCTTTAAAAGTAACCGAGAATTTAGCCAACCCAGTGGTATTAACTATGAAACTGATGATCCACAGCATGAACTATATACCTTGATGAAAGAAGCCTTAGCGCCAGTTTTAAGTGAAAAATACAACTACACTGAAGTGCCAAAGCCGTTAAATGTAATAAGTGAAATGCCAGCAAAAGCGGTTAACTTATTACCTCAGCTTTCTTTTATACTTGTAAAGCAAGAAGATAATAGCCATAAGGGCTACACTATTATTCATCATAATGCGCATTACAATATATCTAGTTTATTAAACGAAGATGGCCAACGTGCTTATGATGAAGATACCGCGACTATTGTTCCTGGGTTTATCGGAGATTATCCAGCAGCTATTTGGTATTTAAATAACGAGCAGCAAGTAAATGCTTTTGCCGAGCAATTGCCTATCATGCAAATAGAAGCTGATTATGGTGCATTGAAATCTAAGTTTGGTATTCGACGTACTCATCCACAGTTTTGGCAATACAGCGATATATTGCACGATACTGCTAAAAAATATCGTGGGATAGAATATGGAATGTTCGACTATAACCGTTTAGAAAATAGATAGTTAAATAGTTTTATTTTATTAGCCCAACTTTTTAGTTGGGCTTTTTTATTTAATAATCATTATTTAAGCTGCTTATTAGTTCTAAAAAATTGAGCTACACTTAAAACAAAAACAAGGCTTAGTATGTTTAAAGTTGTCGCGAATATCCGTACTCGTTACCGATGGGCATTAATAGCAATAGCACTATTAATAAGCACATCAGCATCACTTATGCAGTATTATTTTTCGGTGCAAAAATACGACGCAAAAATAATAAATATGGCTGGTAAGCAGAGAATGCTTTCTCAAAAAATAGCTTGGCATAGTAATGAGTTATTATTATCGGCAACAAATATTTCTGAGCATACTAAAGCGTTAAAAGCGTCAGTTGTATCATTCAAAAAAACTCATAATTACTTACTTTCAAAAAATGGTAATGGAGAGTATCAATACCTTACACCTAAGCTTATTAAGCTGTATACGTTAGCTCCTCATAAACTAGATTCCCAAGTTGCAACATATATCCAGCAAGCGGAAAATTTGCTTTATCAACAAGGCCAAGTAGATAAGCGTATATTCTCTGTAACTGAGGTTGAAGAGCTATTAAAGCAACTAGATCATGCAGTGAATTTATTTGAAGAGCAAGCTGTCCAAAAATTGAACTGGGTATCTAACCTTGAATTATTATTTTGGCTTATGGCGATGTTTTTACTACTTGTAGAGTTAAGATTTGTATTTATGCCAATGGAAAAAGAAATAGGTAACGCATTGTCTAAATACCAAAAACAAAAAGAGTTCGCTCAACAAGTGAGTCAAAATAAAGAGCATTTTATTGCCAGAGCAAGTCACGAATTTAGAACTCCTTTACAGGGTCTTATTACGTCTATTGAGGAGTTAAAGGTTTCTGATACGCAGCAAAGCGTTAAAACCCAAGCTAATTACTGCGCACTTAGGTTAATAGCCATATTAGATGAACTGCAAGACTTGCAAGCTTTAAGTACAGGTAAGTGGGTACCGCAATTTAAAAATGAAAACCTTCTAGAGTCGTGTAATAAAGTACTAATGGCTTACGAGCATGCTTGTCAGCAAAAAGGCCTAAAACTAGTTAGTTGTTTAGATGAATCATTAAATTGTGTATGTAAATTGGATCATCAACGTTTGCAGCATACGCTTACAGAATTAATCAGTAACGCTATAAAGTTTACGACAGAAGGTGAAATTACTGTCTCTGCAAAGCTTTTTAATAATGAACTTTGTGTAACTGTAAGTGATACTGGTTGTGGTTTTTCGAAAGAGATTACTGATCTTGAATTTGACTCATTTAAACAAACAAACCATTTTCAAGGATTAAGAACAGGTCTCACTCGGGTTCAGTATGTTGTAAAGGCGTTGCACGGTGAAATTACCTTCAAAAATAATGAAGCCCATGGGGCGCTGGTATCTTTGCACTTACCAATAATTGCCAGTAAAGCTCTTCCAAACCCTCGTAAAATAAATGACAAACTAAAGTGTTTAGTCGTTGAAGATAATCCATTAAATACTATATTACTGACCCGCATACTTAGCTTATTAGGTTTAAGCTATGATTGCGCTGAAAACGGCAAAGTCGCGTGCGATATGGTGAGTGAAAATCAATACGATATTGTTTTTATGGACTTAAATATGCCAGTAATGGATGGGTTTGAGGCGATTAAAAAAATACGCTCTGATCTTAATAAAGTAATGCCAATTATTGTTATAACAGCAAATACTTCACAAAATGATATAGAGCGAGCTTATAAATATGGGGCTAACCTTCATATTCATAAACCAATAAGTCAGCAAGCAATTAAAGACGCATTAAATAGTATTAGCGTTGCTAGGGCGTGTTGATCTTTGGTAGTTGAATTTGCAGCAGACTGTTTGGTTTTTAGGCAAGGCAGAGCCTATGTAGTGTGGTTATTCCCCATAAATATGCGATAACGCAGCATAAATACCAAACATGCGCTGCCCATTGGGTTCTTTTTAGGGACGATTAACTCTTTGTTACTCGGTTTTGACTTATTCTTACATGGATGTAAGCCATTAGAATAACGCAGGAGCAGTAATCGAGCCCACTAGGTTACAAACCCCGCGCCGCGATTTAATCGCCCCTAGATTGAACAAATTTCAATCCACAAAGATCAATACGCCCTAGTGAAATAAATTAATTTTGCAGATAACAAGCTTGCTAAGCACTTTTAATATGCGTTAACTTGCTGTTTTAAGGTTTATTAGGAAAAGTTAGTGCAGTCAATTACGCTTGAGCAATTTAATGGTTACTTACAAGGACAAGGCAAAAGTCGTTACGACATATGCAACCTAGATTGGCAAGTGAATCTAGGAGAACATTGGCTGCTTCTAGGTGCTAATGGAGCCGGTAAATCTGCACTGACAGCTGCGTTAGTTGGTGAAGCTAAGTGCGAAAGTGGTAAGCGTATAAGTAGTATTAATAAACTTATGCTCGTGTCTTCAGATTCGCATAAACAGTTACTGGCCCAAGAATTAGAGCATGAAAAGCATAGCCTCGTTAAAGACCTTATATTTGCAGAGCATAGTAATAATGGTGAGTTATTAGCGCAGCTAATAGAATTATTTAAATTTAGCTCATTACTAAATAGGCATTTTAGAGAACTTTCAACGGGTGAAACTCGTAAACTCCTACTTATAAAAGCACTCAGCTCCCATAGTGAGTTAGTCGTGCTTGACGAGCCATTTGATGGACTCGACGTACAATCTTGCCAGCAACTTAATAAAATACTCATAGAGCTTAGCCAAACTATTACTTTTGTTTTTGTACTAAACCGCCTAGACGAAATCCCTTCATTCATTACTCACTATGGCTATGTAAACCAAGGTTGCTTGTTACATACTTTGGCAAAGCCAGACAGTGAGCAATTAAGTGACTTACTAAAACTACTTCATTTAGAGCATACTTCATTGGATGTGCCATCTCCTGACGCCGAGCAAGAGCAAAAGACATTCACTGGTAATACCTTAGTTAAATTGAGTAATGCTAAAGTTAGTTATAGTGACGTAAGCATATTCAAAAATCTCAATTGGACTATAAAAAAGCATCAGCATTGGCAGCTTACTGGAGCGAACGGTTCAGGTAAAACATGCCTATTAAATTTAATAACAGGTGATAACCCACAGTGTTATAACAATGACATTGGAGTGTTCGGTTTTAAACGCGGAACCGGGGAGAGTATTTGGGATATAAAACAGCATATTGGTTTTATATCTAACGCGCTACATATGGATTATCGCGTAAGTATATCGGCTTTAAATACTGTTATTTCAGGATTTTACGACAGCATAGGTTTATATCAAAAGCCGAGCGACGCACAAATTAATATTGCTAAGCAGTGGCTGGCATTTATTGGTTTAAGTGACAAACAAAACACCTCATTTACTCAGCTGTCGTACGGCGATCAACGTATGTTATTAATTGTGCGGGCTATGGTAAAGCATCCAACGCTACTTATTTTAGATGAGCCTTGCTTAGGCTTAGATGAAGCAAACAGGCAACGTGTACTGCTACTAATAGAGAAAATTTGTGCTGCTAATACAAGTACTGTGATTTATGTAAATCATCATGCGGCAGACAAAATTGAAGGAATAGAGAATTACTTAAAAATGGAAGACTTTAATTAAAAACTCAGAGAAAGGTTGAGCGAAAATTCACTCAACCCATTTTTATTTTAAAGACGAGTAACGCTAAAGCCTTTATCTCGAAGTTGTTTAAGTAACCCGTGTTTTTCAGGTAAATGCAGAGCGCCTACGGCAATAAATAGTTGCTCGTTTGCTAAACGCGGTGTGAGTTGTTTAACCCAATTATTATTGCGGTTAGTTAGCATTACTTGCTCGCTAATTTCACCGTAATTACTGTCATCAAAACTCATGTTGTAGTAATCGGTTAGTGTATCCATATCCCCGTTTTTCCAGGCATTAACTAATTTGATAAAGTAAGTATTAATATCGCTGAGTTGCTCAAAGGTTTCTTCAATCATTTCATTGCTTAATAGCGCCATACCATCAAACATTTGTAGTTGTTGTTCTAGGGTTTCAAGCTCGCCAATTTTAATATTATGCTCTTTAGCATAACTAAGCACTTGCTTGTCTATGCCGGTTTTATCTGAATAACCTGCATTTTGAAATTCAATTTGCATCATAGTCACCATAACAGCCCAAGGCTTTAAGCCATTAAACATAGCAATATCAATCGACTTTTTAGCAAAGTAATCTTTTAGCTTGGTATAATTTTGCTTTGAAAGCTCAGTTTGCAGTGTTTTACCGTCACTTAGCATCATAAATGGCATTGAACGCTGCTGCATTTCAAGTGGAGTAAGTTTGCTTATATCAACTTCAACAATCACTTCTTTGCTTGCACTAATTGCATCGGTTACATTTTTAGGTAAGCCTTTCATGCTGGCATCACCAACGTGTACAGTGCCAAATAAGTAAGAGCTGACGCCATTTTTTTCTATCTTGTATATGGCAGGAGCAGCATAGCTGTTAAGGCTAAATGTTATAAGTAATGCCACAATAAAAAAGTGGCTAACACGGGTAAGAGCATTCATGGTTTGTCCTTAAAATCTCGAAGGTTAGTAGTGTAAATACTAACCTAAATTTACTTCAGAGGTAACGTTAATATAAACGTTAACGTATTGCTTTCGGTATTACTGGCCGTAATAGTAAAGCCATTTAAGTTACATAAGCTCTGTACAATTGATAATCCTAAACCATGGCGCTGGTTATTAGTTCTAGATGAATCTAGCTGATAGAGCGGGTCAAAAATAGCAGTGAGCTGTTCACTACTTAGTGGTTTATTTACTTTGTTACTAACAGAGATGGTCATGTTTGTGCTGTTATTTACGGCAGTTAATTTAATTGGTGCCTCAGGGAGTCCATAAAATAGTGCGTTATCGATTAAGTTACATAAAATGGTATTTAAACTAAATTCGTCAGCATTAAGTGTAAACTCGTCAGTTATCTCATTATTTAAACGCGCTTTAATAGTTGGGTGCTTAAAGGTCAGCTCATCAACAATTTGATTTACTAGGTTATTTAGAATGATATTTTGTGCATTTAATTGCATTGCACTGCTACTTGAGCGCTGCAACAGTAATAGGTTGCTAACAATCGTTTTCATACGCTGTGAAATATTAAGCACATCACTGGTATAGGTGTCGCTAATTCGTTTATCGTCAGGGTAGCGAATAGCCACCTCTGAGAGGCTTATGAGTTCAGCTATTGGGGTTTTAAGCTCGTGTGCAATGTCGCTTGTTAGGCGTTTTTCATTACTATAGAGTTGCTGATTAACGGTAATAAACTTATTTAGCTCGTTACGTATAGGTTCTATTTCTTCTACTTTAAAGTCGCTTTCTATTGTTTGCGCAACACCGGTAATATCGAGTAACTTAATTTGGTCGTTTAAGTTGTGTAGCGGGTGCAGACCTTTATTTACAATACGTGTCACTAAATAGCGCACACCAAACACACCAAGTACACAGGTTAAAATAAAGACCACATCAATAATAATCAGTACTTTATTAAGTTCGGAGGTGGGCGCTGCGATTGCAAGAGTCATGGTATTAAAAACAGCAGAGTGAGTGGGATTTCTATCATCTTTTTGGGCTACAAAGTGACTTATAAGTGCGCGACCATCACGCCCGTTAGGAAGCTCGTAATCTATAATTTTAGATTCGTTTATCGGCATTTCTAAAAAAGGCAGGTTAGCATTTTCATAAAGCGCTAATGAGTCCGAGCGTTCAAACACATCACGGCCATGCCATAATTGGTAAAACTCCGTGGCATCTGCAGCTTCATACTCCGACATAAACTCACCAGCAAAATCAAATTCAACCACGTTGTTGTCATCTTCAACTAAGGTTTTTAAGTAGTTAGCTTTGTTAGTTAAAGACTGATTAAACTGATCTTCCACCCAAGTATCAACACTTAGATCAACGGTTAAAAATATGGTGAATAAAATAACAGAGATCACAGCGCTAATATTATTAACGAGTTTACGTTTTATTGAGTGACTTTTATTTTGTTGTTGCGACATAACCAAATCCACGTTTGTTTTTTATCGGGAGCTCGCCATCAAACTGTCTTACTTTTTTACGTATGGTTGAGATGTGTGCTTCAAGCGCATTTTTAGAGAGCATATCAAACTGACCTACCACCGCTTCACTTATAAGCTCAAGCCCTAATACTCGCTCTGGGGCGTTAAATAAGCATTCTATTATTTTGTATTCATTGCGAGTGAGCTCAATGGCATGTTGCTTGTAGTGAAGAGTTTTAAGTGACAGATCTAATACGCAATCACCTACGGTAAGGGTATTTTGTTGGTTTTGCAGTGAACCACGACGAAGTAATGCAAGGACACGAGCATGGAGTTCTTCAAACGAAAATGGCTTAGTTAAATAATCATCAGCGCCTTTCATAAGGCCGCTAATTTTATCTTGAGGCTCACTTCGTGCCGATAAAATTAGCACACGGCTTTGGCTATTACTGCTGCGCAGTGCTTGTAAAATACTCATGCCATCAACGCTCGGTAGCATTAAATCAAGTACTAGGAGGTCGTAGTTTCCACTGAGTGCCATACTCAACCCTTCTGAGCCATCACCAGTTTCATCTACGGTAAAACCAAGGTTGCTAAGGCCAACTTGCAAGCTGCGTCTTAGTGCTTCAGAGTCTTCAATAACGAGGATTTTCATGTTTACTCGGTTTATAAAAATAGCCTTGTTACTTTAACAAGGCTTTATTATCAAGTCACTTGGTTAATGATACCAACCATTTGTATAAGCTAGATTACCTAAGTTCGCGTGGGCTAGGGCTTTTTTAACTAGTTGCTCATCGTTTTCACATGGTACAAGCTGGTTATTGCTATACGTATAGGTGGTTGCTGGTTTTTGTGGTTGTAACACCACCACTTTATTATCGTGCATGTAGGCAAAGTTTTTGTCGTATTGCATCATTGCGCGTTGTTTGTTGTCGCTAATTGGCTTTGATAAATCATGACCTATCATAGGGTGCTTACCACTTGCGCCAATTAAAGACAGTAGAGTAACAGGAATATCGAGCTGGCTGGCTAGTTGGCTATCTCGTTTATGGGTAATACCTTTACCAAAAATAACGGCCGGAATTTTAAAGTGATCAACCGGTACTAAATTTGAACCCGATACGCGCGAGTCGTGATCGGCAATAACTATAAATACAGTATCATCCCAGTAGCTCGATTTTTTAGCTTTTTCGATAAAGGTGCCTAGTGCGTAATCGGCATACTTGGCAGCATTATTACGGGTTTGTTTTTGTTTATCGTACAGCGTTATTTTATCGTCAGGAAAGTCATACGGGCTATGATTAGAGCTTGAAAATATAAGGCTAAAAAAGGGTTTGTTTTGATTTTTAAGCTTAGTAAGTTCTATATCGGCTTGGTCGTACAAGTCTTCGTCTGATGCGCCCCACGAGCCATTAAAGTCTATTTTTTTAAAGTTATTTGTATCTACGATACTTTTAAAACCGTTGCCTAAAAAGAAGCTGCGCATGTTATCAAAATGGCTTTCGCCACCATAAATGAACTGCGTGTTGTAATTTTGCTTCGCTAAAAAATCAGCAATGGTAAAAAAGTCACGTTGTGATTTATCAAGCTTAACAACTGCACGCGAAGGCGTTGGTGTAAACCCTGTAATTACTGCCTCAATTCCACGTACTGAACGTGTACCCGTGGCGTATAAATTATCAAACCCCCAGCCTTGTTTATAAAGGGCGTCTATATTAGGTGTAAGCGGTAAACCGCCAAGCGTGCCTACATAACGAGCACCTAAACTTTCTTGTAAAATAATGACTAAATTTTTGGGTTTACCTGTATTACTTGCGCCATGAAACGTTTTTGTAGGGGCGGTTACATCACTAAATGTGCCTTGCGTATTTTGCATGTTACTACGCACAATACTAAGTAATTCATCGGTGGGCATTTTACCGTAATAGTCTTGGCTCGATTGCTCATTAGAAAGTTGCTTAACTGCAAACGCGACGCTATAAAGTGAGTTAAGGGTTAAGTCGTTAAGTAAGTGATCAGTAGAGAACGAGACCATGGCGGGGTTAAGTGGTCTGTGTCCTAATGAGTTGCGGGCGCCAAAAATAGTTAAGCATACTAAAACAAGCGCTAAAATTGATTGATTTAAACCTGTTAGTGATGACTTGCTTTGCCATTGATTGCTAAATATTTTACTTGCAAATTTACAGCTTAAAATAAGTGCTATAACAGCAATAAATACTTCTAACTTATAGCCTGAAAAAATCATTTTTGAGACTTCTTTAGGGTAAATTAAATATTCTATAAATAAGCGGTTAGGGCGCAAGTCGTACTCGTTTATAAACGTAGGCGTAATCACTTCAAAAAAAACGAGTAAAGCAGACATCCCCACTAAGTAAATTTTTATTAGGCCGCGTACTTTATTTTGCCAACCTACGCTTTGCATCAGTAAGGTAAGTAGTAATGCGGGCATAATAATGTAGCTTAGAGTGGCTATATCAACTCTTAAACCACCTATAAATATAGATAACCACGCATGAGATCCAAATACACGTTCGCCTTGCCATACACTTAAACCAAAGCGAGCAAGTGTTAACAAGCTAAGTGCCAAAACAGCAAATACAACAAAAATCCATACAGGGCCAAGTGCATTTTGTACCTTAGGTATTACTTTAAATATTAGCCTCGTTATTTTAGCTATAAAAGTTAGCTTTATGCCCATAACACAGCCCACCAAATAAGTGCGGCAATTAACATAGCTATAAACACACTGGCAGAGGCTATATCTTTAGCGAGACCCGAAAGCTCATGGTATTCACTGCCAATCCTATCAACCACAACCTCAACTGCCGTATTTACAAGTTCAGCAAACAATACAAACAGCAGGCTGGCACTAAGTAATAATTTATCGCTTAGTGCAATTTCTTGTAGCCATACAAACACACCAAGTAACGAAAACAGTGCTAACTCTTGTTGAAACGCCGCTTCAAATCGACTCATCCATTTTAAGCCGTTAAAAGAATGGCTTAAGGTAAAAATAAGGCGCATTAAGCCTTGGCGTTTTATAACGGTTTTATTACTCATAGTTTTATTTCGCTTGGTGTTGTTTGGCAGCTAGCAAGTAAATCGAGCGATGCCTGATACGTTTTGCTTTTAATGCCAATTAAATTTAAAAGAGTGTGAAAAATATTGTCGTGTGAGCGTGCAGCAGTGGTGTCTAAATTAGCTAAACAGGTATTGGTAATGCGCTGATTATGCTCATCAGCCCACATATAAAGAGGAACATGCGTTTGTGTGCTAGGTGCAAAGCTATACGGAAAACCATGTAAATAAGCACCGGCTTCGCCAAGTGATTCACCATGGTCAGAGACATATAAAAACTGCTTATCTATGTTGTTTGGCAGTGTTTTTAATTGCTCAATTACTTGGGCGTTAACAAAGTCGCTGTACGCAATTGTGTTGTCGTAGGTATTAACTAATTCATCGAGTGAGCAGTTTTGAATGTCGCTTCTGTCGCACGTGGGCGTAAATTGCTTAAATTTATCTGGGTAGCGTTTAAAGTAGGTTGGTCCGTGTGAGCCCATCATATGTAGGACGATAACGGTGTTAGCTTGGCTTAAATTAGCGAGTTTGCGTTTAAGTGGAGCAATAAGCACTTCATCAAAACAATATTTTCCATCGCAAAGCGCTGATGGGGTGGTTGGTATATCAATATTAACAACACGGGTGCATACGTTTTTACAGCCGCTGTTGTTATCAACCCACAGTACGTCGCTGCCAGCTTGTTGTGCTAAATCAATCAGGTTTTGTTGGTTGTCGGCTGCTAATCGATCAAAGTTATCTTGTGTTTGCAGTGAAAACATACACGGCACAGACACTGCAGTAGCGGTTCCACAAGACGCCACATTATTAAAATACGTCACATTATACTTTTGTGTATAAGGATTGGTGTTACGCTTATAACCTTGATAAGCAAAGTTTTCTGCTCGTGCGGTTTCGCCAACAACCATAACTGTTACGCTGGTGGTATTGGGTGCAATGAGGGTGGGTGTTGCATCTATATTTTTAAATTCCATATTGGTATACAGCAGCTGATCGCGCATGTATTTATAACCGCTAGAGAGATACTGAAATGGGATGAGTTCTTTTTTCAAAATACGGTTATTACGGCCAGTAGCTGCGTAGTCGGCGTAAAAGTTTACGACCACTAAAGCAATTAATGAGCAGCACGCTACAATAAGTTTTATACGACTAATCGCTTCTTGATGAGGGCGAGTAAAGTGTATTTTTACTTTGCTTAATATAAAAACAGGTAACGCACAAAACAACAGTAAAAAGGCTATGAGCTGCGGGTTTAAATAGCTCAGCGCTTCGCTTGAATCTGTTTCGAACGTGTTTTGAATCATTGAATAGTCAAACACGATGCCGTAATTTAATGAGCCGTAAAGCACGGCGCTCGAAATTATCAGTAAAAGGTAATTAAGTGGCTTTAGTAACCACCTAACCGACACTATCGAAAAGAAAATAATTAAAAGGCATAGCAAAAGTAGTGGCACTGAAAGTAAAAATAGCCACGAAAAGGAAGCCAATGAGGTGATGGCGCTAAACGAACCTTGAATAAAAGGAATGTTTATAACTAAACAGTAATAGCAGGCAATCATCACTACAAAGGCGTTTGCACTACAGTGAATGTAAAACCGTTTACTACGATTTGGCTTTTTTTGTGCTGATGTTTGGCTAATTACGTTCATATTTAGGCTCGTTTTAAATAACAACGCCATGCTATGCCATAATACTTAAGAGCTGCTTAAGGGAACCTACGCATTACCTGAAGGTGATAAATAATTTTATTTATAAAAATATTCTCAAAAATTAATCAAACCTTAAATAAGGGATATAAGAATAGTGAATTTCTGAGAATAAAATTAGAGCATAAAAAAACCACTACCAGCTTATATAATGAATTTTAAAACCTGATAAATTGCCTTTTAGTCTTTTTGTTAGATTAACTTTGGTGTTGACTTAAAGGGCCTAGCGCGGTACTAATATAAAAAGAGAGCGAAGGAATAACCTTCGCGATAATCGAACAAAATTTGGTATTAATTACATGCTTACAAACGCACTTAACCTAGTCCTGATTATTATCGTGGTGATTATTCCCGCGAGGGCTTCGTAGTGCTTTAAAAACTTAAGCATTAAAAAAGCCCTCCGCACTTAACCGTTCGGAGGGCTTTTTAGTTTTAAGGGTAAAGTTTTTAGCGTAAAAATGTAATTGGGTTGTCACTGAGGAATGAGGGTTTATTAATGACAGGCGCAGAACTAACAATCGACTTATTGGCCAAACACGGCGTAAATGAAGTATTTGGCTACCCAGGCGGAGCTATTATGCCAATTTACGATGCGCTGTATGGCGCGCCAGTCAAACACTACCTTACTCGCCATGAGCAAGGTGCAGGGTTTGCAGCTGTTGGTTATGCTCGCAGCACGCGTAAATTAGGTGTGTGTTTTGCAACATCGGGCCCAGGTGCAACTAACTTAATAACTGCCCTTGCTGATGCGATGATGGACTCAGTACCATTATTGGCGATCACCGGCCAAGTGCCTACTGCAGCTATTGGTTCAGATGCGTTTCAAGAAATAGATGTACTAGGTATGTCGCTTTCGTGTACTAAGCACAGCTACATGGTAGAACGAGCGGAAGACTTAGCAGAGATACTACAAGAAGCAATTCATTTAGCGCAAAGCGGCCGACCAGGTCCTGTACTTGTCGATATCCCAAAAGATATTCAAATGGCGCAAGTCCCTTTTAAGCCTTGGCTTGCAGCTGATGAATACTTACCTGAGTTAGATTTAAAGCAAGTTGCTATTGCTAATCAATTGTTGAGTGAGGCTAAACAGCCTGTAGCGTACGTAGGCGGTGGTGTACAAGCCGCTGATGCGCAAGACGAGTTAATGCAGTTTTTAAATAAAACGCAGATGCCTGCTGTATCAACACTAAAAGCATTAGGCAGTGTGTTACCTGACTACGAGCATTACTTAGGCATGCTAGGTATGCATGGTGGTCAAGCCGCTAATATTGCCGTGCAAGAATGTGATGTACTTGTGTGTATAGGTGCGCGCTTTGATGACCGCGTAACGGGTAACTTAGCTAAATTTGCAGCTAAAGCTAAAGTAATCCATTTAGATATCGATGCTGCTGAAGTTGGTAAGCGAAAACCTGCTAAAGCTTCATTAATTGCTGATTTAAAAACGTCGTTACCCGCACTTGAGTGCTTTGTAACACCTAAAGCGTGGTGTGACACAAATAAAGAAATGAATATTAAACACGCGTGGCGTTACGACTACCCAGGTGAGAAGGTCTACGCACCGTACTTATTAAACCAACTGAGCCAACGCATGCCAAAAACTGGCGTTGTGTGCTGCGATGTAGGTCAGCATCAAATGTGGGTAGCACAACACATGAAGTTTACTCACCCGAGTAATCATTTAAGCAGTGGTGGCGCAGGCACGATGGGCTTTGGTTTACCGGCTGCTATTGGCGCACAAGTAGCACGCCCTGATGACTTTGTTATCACTGTATCGGGCGATGGCTCAATAATGATGAATATTCAAGAATTGGCCACGATTCGCCGTAATAATTTACCTGTAAAAATATTAATTTTAGATAACCAGCGGTTGGGTATGGTTCGCCAATGGCAGGAACTGTTTTTTGAAGGACGTTACTCTGAAACTAACCTGTCGGATAACCCAGACTTTGTGCAACTAGCTGCTGTATTTGGTATTCCAGGGCAAACAATTACCCACGCTAACCAAGTTGATGATGCTATTACAGCATTAGTTAACAGCAAAGGCCCGTACATAGTACATGCTTGTATTGATGATAAAGAAAATGTTTGGCCACTTGTACCACCTGGGGCTGCTAACGACGAAATGATGACGGAGAAAGCAAAATGAAACACAGCCTAACTATTGCATTAAAAAGCCAAAGTATAGCGGTAGAACGCTTTTTACGAGTGGTGCGTCATCGTGGTTTTAACCTAACGCATTTTCAGCTCA
The DNA here is from genome assembly GCF_015864715.1 of Pseudoalteromonas sp. NZS71. Classification (NCBI taxonomy): domain Bacteria; kingdom Pseudomonadati; phylum Pseudomonadota; class Gammaproteobacteria; order Alteromonadales; family Pseudoalteromonadaceae; genus Pseudoalteromonas; species Pseudoalteromonas sp. NZS71. Next base: position 17,229 of record NZ_JADYWS010000042.1, read on the forward strand.
ATATGGATGATGGCTTATACAACGTAGCCATGACGGTAGATAGTGATAAACCTATTCACCTATTAACCAGCCAGCTAAACAAGCTGGTGGATGTAAAAGAAGTCACTTTACAAAATTTACAGCATCAACAGGCTGTGTAATTACGAATTAAAAAATAATTTACGAGTAACTGAGTCACTCGGTTATTCACCAATTTTAGAATGAGGAATGCCCGCTTATATTGCGGCAAAAACTGAGGTAACTATGGCTAAATTAAGAAGTGCAACAACAACTGAAGGACGTAAACGTGCAGGCGCAAGAGCATTATGGCGCGCAACTGGTATGACAGACTCTGATTTTGGTAAACCGATTATTGCCGTAGTTAACTCGTTTACACAATTTGTACCAGGGCATGTACACCTTAATCAGCTTAGTGAGCTTATGGGTGAGACGATAACCCAAGCGGGTGGAGTTCCTAAAGAATTTAATACCATTGCTATTGATGATGGCATTGCGATGGGACACGGCGGTATGCTTTATTCGCTGCCTTCACGCGATTTAATTGCTGACTCGGTTGAATACATGGTAAATGGTCACTGCGCCGATGCGATGATCTGTATTTCAAACTGCGACAAAATCACCCCAGGGATGATGCTTGCAGCGCTACGTTTAAACATACCGGTAATATTTGTATCGGGCGGCCCAATGGAAGCGGGTAAAACTAAACTTGCTAACATCGACATTAAACTTGATTTAGTTGATGCCATGGTTAAAGGCGCAGATGAGTCGGTAAGTGATGCAGATTCAGAGCAAGTAGAGCGCTCTGCGTGTCCTACATGTGGTTCGTGTTCAGGCATGTTTACTGCAAACTCAATGAACTGTTTGTTAGAGGCAATAGGCTTAGCACTTCCGGGTAACGGTACCACGCTTGCCACTCATAAAGACCGTAAACAACTGTATGTTGAAGCAGGGGCTCGTATTGTTGATTTATGTCGTGAGTATTATCAAAAAGATAATCAAGATGTATTACCACGTGCTATTGCTAACAAAACAGCCTTTATGAATGCAATGGTTGTTGATATTGCAATGGGCGGCTCGTCAAATACCGTATTACATTTACTCGCTGCAGCGCAAGAAGCGGGCGTTGATTTTGATATGTCGCATATTGATGCGCTTTCTCGTAAAACACCGTTTTTATGTAAAGTTGCACCAGCAACACCAGAGTACCATATTGAAGATGTCCACCGTGCAGGTGGCATGATGGCAGTCGTACGCGAGCTTGGTAAAGCGGGCTTAGTTGATATGTCAGTGAATCATGTCGCAGGGTCAACAATGGCTGAGCTTGTTAAAAAATGGGATGCAACTGACCCAACTAACGAAGTAGCGCGCAAATTTTACCGTGCGGGTCCTGCGGGCATTCGAACTACTAAAGCAATGAGCCAAGAGTGTCGTTGGGATGAAGGCGATAATGACCGCGTGAATGGGTGTATTCGAAGCGTTGAACATGCTTTTCGCCAAGACGGTGGTTTAGCTGTGCTTTCAGGTAATCTAGCCGTTGATGGTTGTGTTGTAAAAAGTGCTGGCGTAGTTGACGAAATGCTACATTTTGAAGGCACCGCCATTGTATACGAATCACAAGATGATTCAGTAGAAGGGATTTTAAATAACGAAGTAAAAGCCGGCGATGTTGTTGTTATTCGTTATGAAGGACCAAAAGGCGGCCCAGGTATGCAAGAAATGCTATACCCAACAAGCTACTTAAAATCGAAAGGCTTAGCTGAAAAATGCGCACTTATTACTGATGGTCGCTTTTCGGGTGGTACTTCGGGTTTATCAATTGGACATGTATCGCCAGAAGCGGCGAGTGGTGGTGCAATTGCTTATGTTGAAAATGGCGACAAAATCATTATTGATATCGCAACACGTGAAATCACATTAGCGCTAAGCGATGAAGAACTTGAGGCACGTAAACAAAAGCAATTAGCACGCGGAAAAATGGCGTACAAGCCAGTTGATCGTGAGCGCTATGTCTCGTCTGCTTTAAAGGCTTATGCATTACTTGCAACAAGTGCCGATAAAGGCGCAGTGCGCGATTTAGCTAAATTGGAGGCGCTTAGTTAATTATGGTCTCTCAAGAGCTCGATTATTTTCGCGCTATTATTCAAGCAAACATGGAGCCTTTGGCTAAAGTTACTGAGGTTAGCGAAATGGCTGAACTCAGTAAAAAGTTAGGTAATCATGTTTGGTTAAAGCGTGAAGACCAACAGCCCGTGTATTCATTTAAATTACGCGGTGCGTATAACAAATTAAATAAATTACCTAAAGGCTCAGTGGTTATCACTGCTTCTGCGGGTAATCATGCTCAAGGGGTTGCATTAAGTGCATCTCACCTTGGGCATCAAGCAACTATTGTAATGCCAGTAACAACGCCTGAAATAAAAGTCAGCGCAGTGCGCGCACTTGGCGGTGAAGTTGTATTACATGGCCATCATTTTGATGCAGCAAAAGCCTATGCGCTTGAGCTAACAGAGCAACGTAACGGTATATTTGTCCCGCCATTTGACGATCCGGATGTCATTGTTGGTCAAGGCACTGTAGCACGCGAGTTAATGCAGCAATTAAACGAGCTTGATGCTGTGTTTATTCCTGTTGGCGGCGGCGGTTTACTTGCTGGTATGGCGGTTTATATTAAATCGCTGCGTCCAGATATAAAAGTAATTGGCGTAGAGGCCGACGAAAGTGCGTGTTTACAAGCAGCACTTGAAGCAGGTAAGCCAGTAGAGCTTGATCGCGTTGGTAGTTTTGCCGATGGCGTAGCGGTTAAAATTATTGGCACTGAAACATTTCGTTTAGCACAAAAGTTTTGCGATGAAGTTGTAACCGTTACTAGCGATGAAATATGTGCAGCCATGCAGGATATTTTTGTATCTACCCGTGCAATTGCAGAGCCTTCAGGTGCACTTGCAACTGCTGGGCTTAAAAAGTGGAGTCAGCAGTCGGGGTTAAAAGGACTACATTTAGCGGCTGTGCTTTCGGGTGCTAATTTAAACTTTGATCGCCTGCGTTATGTAGCAGAGCGCACTGCGCTGGGTGAAAAAAACGAAGCGCTATTAGCCGTTACTATTAAAGAAGAAAAAGGCAGTTTTAAACAGTTTTGTGCTTCTTTAGGTGGCCGTGCTATTACTGAGTTTAACTATCGGTATGCAGGACCTGGTGAAGCACAAATATTTGTGGGCATTGCACTTCGCCAAGGCGAGCAAGAGCTTAATGAGTTAAAGCAAGACTTAACAAATAACGATTATCAATTTTGCGATTTGTCGGATAACGAACTCGCTAAATTACATGTGCGTTATATGGTTGGCGGAAAAGCACCAGAGCAATTACATGAACGTTTATTGCGTTTTGAATTTCCTGAGTATCCGGGTGCGCTTGCACGCTTCTTAGATACTTTAGGCAGCAATTGGAACATTACCTTATTTCATTATCGTAATCACGGTGGTTCGATGGGGAATGTACTGGCAGGTTTTGCTATTGAGCCGAGTCAGTATGAAATGTTTAACGAGCATTTGAATCGCTTAGGTTACAGTGTACAAGATGAAACACAAAATCCGTGTTTTACCCAATTTTTAACATCAAAACCGCAAGCAGAAAAAGCCGAAAAACTCGCCTCAGTATAATTCTTCTTTAAAGGCAGGCACCTTACTCGGGTGCTTGCTTTATTACACGTTTTACATATAGTTACAGGTAATCGTCATACTTTTTGAGGGCACCTAGTTGCTATTTAAAGGATTAATCATTGGATTGTGCTTTTTTTGTAGCCATATCGCGGCGCAAGAATCTGTCACATTACAGCTAAAATGGACACATCAGTTTCAGTTTGCCGGTTATTATATGGCCAAGCAAAAAGGCTTTTATAATGAAGCGGGCCTTGATGTAACTATTAAACAAGCTAATCCAATGAAACCTGATACCTTTGGTCCTGTCGCCAGTGGCGAAGCACAATTTGGTGTAGGGCATTCTGGTATTTTACAGCAACGTATAAATGGCCAACCTCTTGTTGCTATGGCTGCCTTATTACAATTTTCACCTTACTGCTGGATGGTTAAAGACACGTCTGATATTTTTCATCCACGTGACTTTGTTAATAAACGTATCACTGCGGTGAGCAAAAATGATGGCACCGAGCTACTTATTATGCTTAAACGCAGTGGCGTTGATGTAGATAAACTCAAAGTTTACAATGGCGAAAATTTTAACCAGGCTTGGATTGAAAACAAGCTAGATGCTATGCAAGTTTATGTTACTACAGAGCCTTATTATATGACTCAACAAGGCGTAGCTCATCGGCTTGTTTGCCCACAGCGTTATGGTATGGATGTATATAGCGACATTTTATTTACCAGCGAAAACATGCTTAAGCAAAATCCGCAAACGGTCGAAAAATTCTACCAAGCGAGCCTAAAAGGTTGGCGCTATGCAATGATGAACATGGATGAAGCCATTGCAGTCACCCAGCAAAACTATGCACCGAGTAAGAGCTTTCATCAGCTCGCCTTTGAGGCTGAAGTACTAAAAAGTTATATAACCCCACCCACTACCAGTTTAGGGCATATGTCGATAGCAAAGTGGCGTTTAATTGCTGACTTATATGGCATACAGCAAAACGAATTTGACGAAGTGAAATCTCACTTTATTTATAAATACCAAGAGCCTGAAAAGATGCAATTATCATGGATGCTTATAGCAGCTATTTTGGTGAGTATTATTTCAATACCTTTGTATTTACGGCTGATTTTTAGCCAAAAATAACTGCTTAATGAGAGCTCACTGAGCTGATATAATTAATTGTCTTTTTATTTTTTAAGCTGTTATGACTTTAGCTGAGCAATTTTTTGCACTTGATTCACTTTTAATGCGCCATCGTCAGTATTGGCAGTGCACCGCATTTGATTTTGACACTATTCCTTGGCCAGAGCTGCAAGGCATACTTAACGAACTAACTGATGATCAGGTAACCGTTCTTGATAACGATCAAAATCAGCTATACCAATTTTTTAGCCAACACATAAAGCAACTTGATGAACTTGCTAAGCTATGTGATTTACCTAGCTCTGCACACTCTCGAGCTGATTATCCGTTTTGGATAAGTAACGGCATTAAAGGTCGTAAGTTTGATCAGTTACAAGATTTTGTATCTGCACTACCTACTACTAAGCAACCAGTTTTAGAGTGGTGTGCGGGTAAAGGACACTTAGGGCGAATGCTTGCTTTTAATGGCGCAAGTGATGTGCATAGTATTGAACTGCAACAAAGCTTATGCGAGCAAGGACAAAAAAGTGCACAGCAACAAGGCTTGGCAATGCACTTTAGCCAAGCAGATGTATTAAAAGACGATATCACTCAATTTTTTAATGCTGATATGCATGCCGTAGCGCTACACGCATGTGGTGGTTTGCACCAAGCATTTATGCGCCAAGCAAGTTTAGCGAAAGTACAGAAAATTAGCTTTTCACCTTGTTGCTATCATTTATTTACGGCTAATGAGTACCGTGTAATGAGTGAGGTTGCAAACCAAAGTGAGCTTAACCTAACGCATCGCGATTTAAAGCTCGCATTACAAGAAACTGTCACAGCGCCTTCTCGTCTGGAAAAAGTACGTAAAACAGAACTTGAATGGCGACTTGGTTTTGACGCACTTAGAAAATCAATTACTGGCGAGCAATATTATGTAAGCGTACCTTCGGTTAACAAAGCTATATTCTCAGATTCGTTTAAATCATTTTGTGCATGGGCTGCAGACAAAAAGGCAATAAACCTACCTCAAGATACTGATTATAATAAATATTTAGATGTTGGGGTTGCTCGAAAAAAAATAACTGACCGAGTTGAACTGGTTCGACATGTGTTCAGAAGAGCAATTGAAGTTTGGCTTGTGCTCGATCGTGCTTTATATTTGCAACAGCAAGGCTATCAAGTAAGCGTTAAAACGTTTTGTGAAAAGCAGTTAACGCCTCGTAATATTTTGATTCTTGCTAATATCCATTAAATTTCCGTCCTCGACTTAATAAGAGATGCAATGAGAAAGTTAAAAAATTTATTCGATAACAATAAACGTTGGGCTGCACGTACAAGCGAAGCTGATCCTGAGTTTTTTAAAATTTTATCTATGCAACAAAATCCAGAGTATTTATGGATTGGTTGTTCAGACTCTCGTGTACCTGCTAATCAAATAGTTGATTTATTACCAGGCGAATTATTTGTGCATCGTAACGTTGCAAACGTGGTTGTACACACTGACCATAACTGTTTGTCGGTTATGCAGTACGCTGTAGAGGTTTTAAAAGTAAAACATATCATGGTAGTAGGTCACTATGGCTGTGGTGGCGTACAAGCCGTTTTAAACAATGCAAAATTTGGCTTTATTGATAATTGGCTACGCCATGTAGGGGATGTAAAAGAAAAGCATCTTGAACAACTTGATGCAATGCCAGAAAGCGAACGTTTAAGCCGCCTTATTGAGCTAAATGTAATTGAGCAAGTACGTAATGTATGCCGTACTAACATTGTGCAAGATGCGTGGGAACGCGGCCAAGAGCTAAGCGTTCATGGTTGGGTTTATGGTTTAGAAAACGGCCATCTTCATGATTTAGAATCTGTAGTAACGTGCGCGAGTGAAGAAACGCAAAGCTACAAAAAAGCAGTGCAGCACGTACTTAATAAAGTGGGCGAAAATAAATAAATTTATGACTAAAACGGCGATATTAATAGGTGCTACAGGTTTGGTCGGTAATGAGTTGCTACATAAGCTACTTAATAGCGATCGTTATACCAAAGTGGTTACGTTAAGTCGTCGGGCTTTGCCTATTACACACGCAAAGCTAGTTAATCACGTTATTGATTTTGAAAAATTAACTCAATACGTTGAGCTTTTTAAAGGTGACGTATTGTTTTCGTGTTTGGGCACAACCCGTAAACGGGCGGGCTCTACACAAGCTCAGCGTAAAGTAGATTTTGATTATCAGTTTATAGCGGCGCAGTTAGCGGCATGTAATGGTGTTACGCATTACTGCTTAGTGTCATCAAGCGGGGCGAACACGCACAGTAACAGTGCTTATTTGAAAATGAAGGGTGAGCTTGAGCAACATATTAAAGCACTCCCTTTTGATAAAATAAGTATTTTACAACCCTCTTTATTATTAGGTGATCGTGAGCAATTTAGAGTGGCAGAAAAGATAGGCAGTATTATTTTTCCTGTTATTACACGACTTCCGTTTTTAAAGCGTTACAAACCAATAACTGGCGAGCAAGTTGCGCAAAAAATGCTGAGTGTGAGCTTAGAGGAACAGGCTAAGTTATTTTATTACGTACTTGATGAGCTATTTGAATAAACTTGGTAAAACGCAAAAGGCAGCCTAAGCTTAATGCCGATCAGTTAAGAAATATTTAACGATCCATTGACCGATCTTCTGGTTAGTTTATAAAGGCTTCTGAATTTA
>NZ_JADYWS010000043.1:0-24390 GCF_015864715.1 Pseudoalteromonas sp. NZS71
CCAAAAGTAGGACCGTTCGAATTTCAAAAACTCGGTACACCATTAAGTCAAAGCATGCTTAACTGAATGGTGTTAGCCCTAAGGCCGTTTTTTAGCGATACAAGAAGAATTAACAGTTAGTTTCTTCAGCGTTTACGCCTTCTTTAACATTTTCACATGCATCTTCTACTTTGTTTTGCACGTCAGTTACTGCTTCGTCAATACGTTCGCCTGCGTCTTCTGCATGATTGTCTTCACAACCCATGATGAAGAAACTTGCGAATAGACCGATTAGTGCTGCTTTTACAGTTGTTGAATTCATAATGTAATTCCTTGTAAGTATTAATTAAATTTTAGTGTTTGTTAGTTGAATGCTTTATCTACCTGGGTGATTTACCACGTAGTGCACCTGAAACTAATGAGATCACTAAAAGTACTAAAAATATAAAAAATATAATTTTTGCTATACCAGCTGCGGCACCTGCGATGCCACCAAAACCTAACACTGCAGCGATTAAAGCAATAACTAAAAATGTAATTGTCCAGCGTAACATTGTTTTCTCCTTGGTTATCAAATTTGCTCACAATAACTAATGCCAGTTATATGCCAAATTTTATTTTTGTTTTATATCAGACAGTTATGGTTTTTAACTGTGTTTTTAGTTATTAGTTAGTTAGTAATTTTTACGCTTTGTTATGTAAGTTATTCACACTGTTACAAGTTACTGGTAAATATTCACTAAAAATAATGTTTTTGGTAAGACCAATTAACAATTGATGTGTGTTTTTGTACTTATTATAAAATTTGGCGGTTATTTTTATTAAGTTGAATAGTTAATTAACAACTTCCATATAACTATTAGCTATAGTCGTTATTTTCTGTATGTATTGTAGGGCGCATGATTGCTGGGTTATGGCATGTAAATTTGTTGAGTGTTATGTTGTTTATAGTTTAATTGGTTTTACCAATTTACAAGATGTAGACAAAGCGACTAGTTTTGTTATTATCCAGTGAATAAATATTTAATTAAATCGATTTTTTATTTTCGATATGGGTTTCAAGGGGGAGAAAAATGGATATAGGTGCTCTACTCACAACGGCTGGTAGCTTAATGCTAACTGGTATGGTTGGGGTGTTTGTATTTCTGTCGATATTAATTGGTGCAGTAACGCTTATGTCTAATTTGGTGACGCGCTATAGCGAACCAGAGGCATCACCAGCTAAATCACCGTCTTTTAAATCTCAAGGTGTGCCTAATGAGCACATCGCTGCTATTAGTGCTGCCATTGCTCAGTACAAATCAAATAATAAATAAGGGGCACACACATGGCTAAATTAAAATTAACAGAATTGGTATTACGCGATGCGCACCAATCATTGCTCGCAACACGTATGCGCCTAGACGATATGCTACCTATTGCTAGCAAGCTAGATGATGCAGGTTATTGGTCTATTGAATCGTGGGGCGGTGCTACATTTGATTCGTGTATTCGTTATTTAGGCGAAGATCCTTGGGGGCGTATTCGTGCGCTTAAAAAAGCGATGCCTAATACTAAACAGCAAATGCTATTACGCGGTCAAAACCTATTAGGCTACCGCCATTACGCTGATGACGTAGTTGAAAAGTTTGTAGAACGCGCACATAAAAATGGCGTTGACGTATTTCGTATTTTCGATGCAATGAACGATGTACGTAACCTAGAAACAGCGATTAAAGCGGCTATAAAAGTAGGCGCACATGCTCAAGGTACTATTTCGTACACAGTAAGTCCTGTTCATACGCTTGATATGTGGCTGACTCTTGCTAAGCAATTAGAAGATTTAGGCTGTCACTCAATTTGTATTAAAGACATGGCGGGTTTATTAAAGCCGTACGATGCTGAAAAACTAATTAAAGCACTTAAAGAAACCGTATCGGTTCCTATTGCTATGCAGTGCCACGCTACAACAGGTTTAAGTACTGCGACTTATCAAAAAGCGATTGATGCAGGCATTGATATGCTTGATACCGCTATTTCATCAATGAGTATGACTTACGGACACACAGCAACTGAAACTATTGTATCGATAGTTGAAGGAACTGAGCGCGATACCGACCTTGATTTAAACCACCTAGAAGAAATTGCTGCTTACTTTAGAGATGTACGTAAAAAATATGCGGCATTTGAAGGTAGCTTAAAAGGGGTTGATGGTCGTATTTTACTAGCTCAAGTACCAGGTGGCATGCTTACAAACATGGAAAACCAACTTAAAGAGCAAGGCGCGGCAGATAAGCTTAATGAAGTTTTGCTTGAGATCCCACGCGTACGTGAAGATCTTGGTTTTTTACCTTTAGTAACACCCACGTCGCAAATTGTAGGTACTCAAGCAGTACTTAACGTGCTAACCGGTGAGCGTTATAAAACAATCACTAAAGAAACTGCTGGCGTATTAAAAGGTGAATATGGCTTAACACCAGCACCAATGAATAAAGAGCTACAAGAGCGTGTGCTTGATGGAGCAGAGGTTATTACTTGTCGCCCTGCAGATAACATTGCACCAGAGCTTGCAACGCTTGAAGCTGAATTATTAAAAGAAGCGCAAGAGCAAGGTTTAACACTTGCTGATGAGCAAATTGATGACGTACTAACTTATGCATTATTTCCACAAGTTGGTTTGAAATTTATTAAAAATCGTAATAACCCTGATGCATTTGAGCCTATTCCTACCGTTGAAGATAAGAGCAATAAGGCAGCACCAAAATCGGGATCAAATAATAGTAGCGTTAAAGCTGAGCAATACAGCGTAAAAGTAGATGGTAAAGTTTACGACGTAGTAGTGGCGCAAGGTGGTGAGCTAAAAGAAGTAACATTAAAAGACTCTGAGCACATTCCTCAGTCTGCTTCAGTTGCATCAGGTGAAACACTTAATGCCCCTTTAGCCGGTAATATTTTTAAGATTAAGGTAAAAGCTGGGCAAGTTGTTAACGAAGGTGATGTAGTGATTATTATGGAAGCCATGAAAATGGAAACCGAAATACGCGCAATGCATACCGGAACAATTGCTGAAGTGTTGGTTGGTGAAGGCGATGCTGTAACTACCGGCGACGCTATGATTGCATTAGCTTAGGAGTAAATAGAGGATGGAAGGTATTTTAAACCTCTGGAATGCTACTGGCATTGCTAACTTTACAATCCCATCATTAATTATGATTGCGGTAGGGTGTTTATTACTGTTTTTAGCGATAGCTAAAGGCTTTGAACCACTATTATTATTACCAATTGGTTTTGGTGCAATTTTAACAAATGTACCAGTGGCAGGTTTGTCAGACCCAGGTGGGCTTTTGTATTACGTTTATTACGTGGGTATTGATACGGGGATTTTTCCGTTGTTGATATTTATGGGAGTAGGGGCGCTGACCGACTTTAGCGCGCTTATTGCAAACCCACGTATGTTGTTATTAGGTGCGGCTGCACAGTTTGGCATTTTTGCTACATTGTTTGGCGCTATATTACTTAACTATGTGCCAGGTTTTGAGTTTACTCTACAGGACGCATCGGCTATTGCCATTATTGGTGGTGCAGATGGACCGACTGCAATATTTTTAGCGTCAAAACTGGCACCTGATTTACTAGGCGCAATAGCGGTAGCAGCATACTCATATATGGCATTAGTACCAATTATTCAACCGCCAATTATGCGTGCGTTAACAACCCCAGAAGAACGTAAAATTAAGATGCCAGAGCTTCGCAAAGTATCTAAAAAGGAAAAGATTATTTTCCCTCTTATGGTGCTTAGTTTAACGGCTATGTTTTTACCGGCTGCTATACCGCTTGTAGGTATGTTTTGTTTAGGTAACTTAATGCGAGAGTCGGGTGTTGTTGATAGATTAAGTAACAGTGCTCAAAACGAAATCATCAATGTTACAACTATATTTTTAGGTTTAGCTGTAGGCTCAAAGCTTGCTGCAGATAAGTTTTTAACTGTTGAGACGATTGGTATTTTAGTGCTTGGCGCACTGGCTTTTGCAATTGGTACGGCATCTGGCGTATTTATGGCAAAAGGACTTAACCGCATATCTAAAACACCTATAAACCCATTAATTGGGGCAGCAGGTGTATCGGCTGTGCCAATGGCGGCACGAGTAGTTAATAAAGTTGGCCTTGAAAGTAACCCACATAACTTTTTACTTATGCATGCTATGGGACCCAACGTAGCGGGTGTACTTGGTAGTGCAGTTGCTGCGGGCATATTGCTAGCACTCGTTGGCTAAAAATGTAATTTAAAATAGATTAACCATTAAGCGCAGTTTACTGCGCTTTTTTTTGTTCTTAATTTGTTCACCGCTAAATGGTTTCTTGTTCAGCGCTTTTTGTTTACAGTAACAGCTCTTCAAAATTTTAAGGATAGTTATCATGCTTCACACACCTTTAGCAAAGCACTTACCTCATGTTAGTAAACTTGTATTCGGATGCATGGGTCTGGGCGGCGGTTGGAATAAAGACGCAATCACTGATGCACATGTTAAGCAAACTCATGAATGCATAGATAACGCTATTGAAGGTGGCATTAACTTTTTTGACCATGCTGATATTTATACTTTTGGTAAAGCGGAGCAGGTTTTTGGTAAAGCATTAAGCGAGCGACCAGAGCTTAGAGAGCACATGTATATTCAATCTAAGTGTGGGATTCGTTTTGAAGATGACTTAGGGCCAAAGCGCTATGATTTTTCATCAAAGTGGATTGAGCAATCAGTTGAAGCATCATTAAAACGATTAAATACAGACTATTTAGACGTACTTATGCTACATCGTCCTGATCCACTCATGGAAGTTAACGAAATTGCTCGTATATTTAGTTGCTTAAAAGAAAGCGGTAAAGTGCGCAATTTTGCAGTATCGAATATGCAGCAACATCAAATGAATTTTTTACAGCATGCACTTGATATGCCGATTGTGGCTAATCAAATTGAGGCTAGTTTACAAAAACATCAGTTTGTTGATGAAGGTGTATATGCCGGTAACAGTGACGGTAAGGATCTTAATTTTACGCCCGGTAGTATTGAGTACTGTCGCCATTTTGAAATTCAAATTCAAAGCTGGGGCAGTTTATGCCAAGGATTATACAGCGGCAGTGATTTATCAAACGCATCGCAGGCTGATATAAACACGAGTCTTTTAGTTAATAAGCTGGCTGCGCTTTATGATACTTCTGCTGAGGCTATTGTCATTGCATGGTTACTGCGCCATCCCGCATCTATTCAGCCTATTATTGGAACAACTAATGCCAAGCGTATTAAAGCCTCTTGTGATGCTGTAAACGTACAACTAACTCGTGAGCATTGGTATGCACTTTATGTAAGCGCTAAAGGCCATGAGCTACCATAAGAAGGGCATTGATATGAATATATTCGTTATTTTAATTGGTTTGTTTGTCGCGCTAGCGATACTTATTCCATTGCTTGAAAAATATCAAAGTAAAATAGGGCTCAACGGTGCAACCAAATACAGTAAATATATTTGGCCATTAGTGATGGTGTCTTTAGTTATTCAGCTCATATATGTACTAATGTACTAATGTACTAATGTACTAATGTACTAATGTACTAATGTACTAATGGTTTATAGCGTATACAAAAAAGCCTTTGCAGGTTTAACCTGCAAAGGCTTTTTTAATGTTTATTAATAAACTTTATTTAAGTGCTAACTGTAGCTCGCGATTGCGCTCAAGTTGGGCAATAAAGTTATCTGCAATCGGTTTAAACTTAGCAAGTTCTGAGCGAGGTAATGGCTCTGACTTAGGAAGTTTTACTGTTTTAGGATTACGGTGAACGCCATTTACTAAAAATTCATAGTGTAAATGCGCGCCAGTAACACGACCCGTAGAACCTACAGTACCAATTTGTTGGCCCTGTTTAACTTTTTGGCCCGTTTTAACTAGTTTCTTATTTAGGTGTAAGTACTTAGTTACATATTGTGTGCCATGGCTAATAAATACGTAGTTACCGTTGTACTTGCTGTAACCCGCTTTAACTACCTTACCGTTACCTGATGCAACCACCGGTGTGCCAGTGCGTGCCGCAAAGTCGATACCACGGTGCGCTCTAACTTGCCCAGTAACTGGGTGTAAGCGACGAGGATTAAAGCTCGAACTAATATACTTAAAGCTTACAGGTGCACGTAAAAATGCTTTTTTCATGCTACGCCCTTCAGGCGTATAAAAGTTGCCGTCGGTATGGCGAATCGCTGCAAAGCGCTGACCTTGGTTTACAAATTCAGCGGCAATAATTTTACCGGTACCAATAAACTCGCCATCAACATAATGAGACTCGTAAATTAAGCCAAACACATCGCCTTTACGAATGTCGTTTGCAAAATCAACATCCCAACCAAATATGTCAGCAAAGTTCATTATTTGACGTTCGCTTAAACCTGCCGCTATTGCTGAAGTCCAAAAGTTGTTAGATATTTCGCCGCCAGCGGTTTTGGTTAGCGTTTCAATTTCTTTACTATCAATAGCTGTATCGTAGTTACCTTCTTCATTTAAGGTAACAAATAAAGTATCGGTTTTTGAAATCACATAGCGCAGTTGAGCCAAAGAGCCATCTTCAGCTGTCGCAAAGCTAAGTATTTCACCGGGGTGAATTTTAGTTAGCTTGCGCGTTTCTGCGTTAGTGTTAATTAGTTTATGGAGCGTTTGAGCTGAAAAACCAGCACGTTTGAAGATAATTGCTAAATTGTCGCCATTTTTAACTTTATGATCGACAAAGTCGTATTCTGGTAACTTTTCTGCTGCTTGCTCTGAATTTAACTCAGTTAATTTTTCGTTGTCATCAACTTTAACTTGTAACTCATAGCGCTTGCCTATCTCTAATGCATCTGCATTATTGTCTTTAGAAGCAGTCGCTTTTTCAGAAGGAAGAAATGCCAAGCCGGCAATAGCAGAAACTAAACCTAAAATAAGCAATTTGTGTTTTTTTGGGAGAGTGTTAACCACGTGAACCATAACGTGCCTTTTTCTGCTGTCAAGATAATAAATACATAATATTGCAGGATATACTTAATAATGTACGAATACTAGTGCTTTGTAGATTTAAACTAACCTTAAACTACGCTAAAATCAGGGTTAGGAAGCCTTTTTTAACGTCCTATCTAACTAAGACTCAATTCATTTTGTTTAGTTGCATTAATAACTTAAAAAGTTATTTTAATTAGGTAGAAATTTGTTATGTTAGCTACATATATATATTCGGTTTAAACCTATATTAAACCGTGATTACAAGTAACTAGTCCGCCCCTTCGTAGGCAGAATTTTGGAGTAATACAAAGTGGATTTACAAACCGCTCTAGCAGAGATAAAACGCGGTGCAGAAGAAATATTAATTGAAGACGAACTAGTTGAAAAACTAAAGTCGGGCAAAAAGCTAAAAATAAAAGCTGGCTTTGATCCTACAGCCCCTGATTTACATTTAGGGCACACTGTACTAATTAATAAAATGAAAACCTTTCAGGATTTAGGTCATGAGGTTATTTTCTTAATTGGTGACTTTACTGGCATGATTGGTGACCCAACAGGTAAAAACGTAACGCGTAAACCACTTACTCGCGAAGACGTACTAGCCAATGCCGAAACATATAAAGAACAAGTATTCAAAATTCTAGATCCTGCTAAAACCACTGTTGCATTTAACTCTACTTGGATGGAAAAGTTAGGCGCTGCAGGTATGATAAAACTTGCTGCTAACCAAACAGTAGCGCGCATGCTTGAACGAGATGACTTTAAAAAGCGCTACGGCAGCGGTCAACCAATTGCAATTCATGAGTTTTTATATCCACTGGTACAAGGTTGGGATTCGGTTGCACTAGAGTCAGATGTTGAACTAGGTGGTACTGATCAGCGCTTTAACTTGCTAATGGGTCGTGAGCTACAAAAAGTTGAAGGCCAAAAGCCGCAAACAGTATTAATGATGCCATTACTTGAAGGTACTGACGGCGTTCAAAAAATGTCTAAGTCGCTTGGTAACTACATTGGTATTACTGATGCGCCAAACGATATGTTTGGTAAAATAATGTCAATTAGTGATGTGCTAATGTGGCGTTATTACGATTTATTAAGCGCGCTTTCTATTGAAGAAATTGCAGCTCAAAAAGAACGTGTTGAGCAAGGTACTAACCCGCGCGATATTAAAATAGAACTAGCTAAAGAGTTAATTGCTCGTTTTCATAGTGAAGCTGATGCACAAGGTGCACATGATGATTTTATTCAGCGTTTTCAGAAAAAAGCGTTACCAGATGAAATCCCAGAGCTGACAATCACTATTGCAGAAGATACTATTTTAATTGCTAACTTGCTTAAAGAAGCAAATTTAGTAGTAAGTACATCAGAAGCAATGCGTATGATTAAGCAAGGTGCAGTTAAACTTAACGGTGAAGATAAAATCACTGACACCAAACTTGAAATAGCAAAAGGCACAACAGCTATTTACCAAGTAGGTAAACGTAAGTTTGCAAACATCACTGTAGCTTAAATACCGTTTGAAAACTAAAAAACCAGCCTAGGCTGGTTTTTTTGTGCTCGTATTTTGGCTGAAAAATTAGTTACGAGGTAGTCACTAAATAGTCACTAAATCACTTTTAATATTTCAATACTTACAATTACTAACAACCAAAATACACGCGCCTGATTTAATCTATTAATTATTACAGGTACATCCTCGGGTGTAGGTAGTCTATCAGTACCAATACGCATTTTATTAAAGCGAGTACCTAAATAAACTGCAGGCCCGCCCAGCTGCACACCAAGTGATGCAGAGCATGTGCTTAGTAGCCAACCTGTATTTGTTTGATAAAAATGTCTGCCATAATGCTTTATGTAATGCATGCTTTGTTTGCTCGCTCTACTTGCTGCAATAGTTAAAGCGAGTAAGCGCATTGGAATATACTCAATAATAAACAACAGAGTTTTAAGCGGTTTTAAAAAGTAGCTATTTGGGGATATGTCACTACGCCAGGCTTGTTGTATTAAAGTAAGTAATCGATAGGCGAGGGCCGCAATAGGGCCAAAGGCTAAAAATATAAATATAACTACGAAATAGTATCGAGCAGTGCGCAGTATTAAGCTTTCAATTAATGCTTTGATAATACCAGGAGATGAAAGCCTATTAACTTCACGGGCAAGCAGTGGTTTTAGTAATTCGCGTGCTGTCGATTTTTGATTTTGTTTAGTTAGCTTTGCAATGCGAAGTGCTTTTTTATCAATACTCTTACTTTCTAAGCATAAGTATAAAATAAGGCCAGCGAGTAATTCAGGATAAAAAGCAAACTCGAGTAGTAGCACTACAATAATGAGAATGACACTTAAAATGAGCGTGCTTGCGAGTATAGCTGCCAAATATTGATAGCTTTTAGGTTCTTTGCTTTTGTATATGCGCTTGCCAATAGCACTAAAAACAGCATTTAACGCTGTATTAGGATGATACCAGCTAATAAGGGGAATAAAGCGCTCAGCAAGGAGCGCTAGTATGAAGGCAATAAAGTCCAAGTGGTTTTGAACAATATTGCTAAGCATTTACAGAGACACTGCAGTTAGCTTTTCTAAAAGTGCGACAACCATTTTAGATGAGTTGATTGATGCTGTTTCTAGGTATTCTTCAAATGATTGTGGTGACTCTTTACCTGCAATATCAGACATTGAGCGAATTACAACAAATGGTGTGTTAAGCGTAAAACACGTTTGTGCAATTGAAGCGCCTTCCATTTCAACGGCAAGCATTGTAGGAAAATCACTGCGTGCTTTATCGATACGCACAGGGTCACACATAAATGTGTCACCAGTACAAATTAAGCCAACAAGTGTTTTAACATCACTGATTTGTTCGATTGTTTGTTGTGCTGCTTCAACTAATTTAGGGTGAGCTGTAAAGCCTGCTGGCATTTGTGGTACTTGGCCAATTTCGTAGCCAAAAGCAGTAACATCTACATCGTGATGACGTACTTCTGACGAAATTACTACGTCGCCAACACTTAGAGAAGGATCGAATCCACCGGCAGAGCCTGTGTTAATTACGCAATCAGGTTTGAAGTTGTCAATTAGTAAGGTAGTTGCAATTGTTGATGCTACTTTACCAATACCAGATTGAACAAGTGTTACTGTGTTACCAGCCAATTCACCAGTATAAAAAGTGAAACCTGCTTTAGTTAAAATTTGTGGGTTTTGCATCGCTTCACGTAAAATTTTAACTTCTGGCTCCATTGCGCCAATAATACCAACATTCATAATGTTTAATTCCTGAGTTTGAATCACTTGATTATACGTGAAGTTAGCAATAAAAAACAAAAAAGCGAGCTTGTTTATGAGCTCGCTTTAAATACTTTTTAGGAGAGTATTTAATTTGGTTTTTAAATTTCAGCTAAAGCAGTTGTTTGTGCTTTGGCTTGAGAAGGTGAAAGTACCGCTGGCTTATGTGAGCGATTACGAACAGGGCGCTGCGTTTGTGTTGCTGCAGGCTTACCAAGTTTAAACATAATTGCATCGCGTACTTCAGAAGGACGGTAGCCCGATTTAACTTTCATACGAATATGTGGAATGCCCGCAGACTCTAGTGCACCGTTTACAAACCAGTCACGTTGAGCTTTGTGGCCATCTTTATTGGCATTGTTAACTAGGTCAACGGCCGCAACAATAGTTAGTTTTTCTTTATCGATCAATACAAAGTCGAGTTGCTTATTTTTAGCTTTAGCTAAAGCAGCACGTTTAGATTTAATAGAAAGACCTTGCTTACAGTCAATAACGTCAATTAACTTAACGCGACTAACAATTTTATATTGATCGCCTACAGCACGCTCGAGAAGATTTAAAAAAGCGCCTTCAACCTGCGTAAAAACAGTTTGCTTGCGGGTAAAAGGATACGGGTTTCCGCCATCGTCATTAAATTTTGACGCAACAACAGAAGCCCCGACAACTAATACTAGAATTAATAATAAAGCGAATTCCATACGGTAACTCCATAACAACAAATTGACACTGCTCAAATAAAGCAATTTACGTGCCTAAAAAGTATGAGTTATAAAATAATTACCAACTGTTTATAAAAGCTAAAACGATGTAGCTATTAAGCTTTGTATCCACCTTCAATACCTTTAACCGCAATAGCTACAGCATCGTGTGCATGGAGTGATTCATAATGATTTATTTGCAGCCAGTAATCGCTGTAATTATCTGTTTCTAATAAAGCTTTAATTTTACGCGCTGCGTCTTCACAAAACATAAGGTTTTGACCATTTAAACGAGCAAATTCTTGCTCGTCTTCGCGCTTTACTGCCGCTTGTACCGGTGTTTTAAGTTCAGCTTCGAGGGTGTTTATTAGAGTCACTACGTCAAATTCTTGAATATTGCTATCAAGCTTTACTTTTACGTTGGCAATAGAGCGCTGCGAGTGAGGTGTCGCTACAATGCCTTGTGTAGTGCCTAACCATTCGTGCACATCTTTTTGGCTTAAAGTTTCTTGGTTAAACTTTTCGTTAAACGCGTTTTGTATAAGCTGGCGTGCAAGTGCTGCAGAGCAAGGGCATGTTGAAGAATAGGTAACATCTACGGTTAGCTCGTAGCTAATAATGTTATTTTCAATTGTACTGGTAAGCACAACTGGGTAGCTTTTCCAGCCTGCTTTACCACTTAATAGTGATTTACGGCGTAGCGGTAATTCAAATTTAAATTCAATTTGTGCTTTATCGCTCAGCCCTTCGTGGCTAGTTATAAAGGTATCGAGTGCTTGCGCTATTGTTTGCGGATTGACTTGCTGCTCAGTCGAAAGCAGGTCAAGTGCTAAAAATAGACGTGACATATGAATGCCTTTGGCATCTTCTTTATGCAAATTTACAAATGCACGAGCTTTGGCATTTACTGTAACTGGAGATAAGTCTCGTGACTCAAAAATAAATGGCAGTTCGATTTCGCCCATGCCAACCCAGTCTAATTTACCTGTTTGTAAGGCGGGTGCAGTGTCTGCTATATCTGGCATATTGGTTTGCATGTGCGCTACTCGTATTTTGGAGATAATAAAGCGGGGCATTTTACACTAAATAATTTATTGCTGAAATGATGAGTTTAAGAGATGAGCAAAATCAAACATGAAAAATTCTGTTTTTATCGCACAACATGGGTAGTGGTAGGAGAAAAATGCTAAAATCTGGGAAAATGGTATGTTTATACATGCGCATTGCCTTCTTTATATTTAAGCACACAGCTAAGAGATAAAATTACGTATGACCGATTATTCTTTGAGCCCTTGGGCTCGGGTACTTTCCAGCTCAATAACGCGATTTGGTGAATTTAAAACCGCAGCTATTTGTTACACTTTATTTTTAACTGTATCTCTTATTTTATCGAGCATGTTTTATTATGTTGCGATAGGCGAATTACACCTTGTTGATATTTTGGCTGTGGTATTTTTTACGGCTGTAGTTTCTCCTTTAATTATAAGTGTATTACTTAATTCAATTCGTCAATTAGATGCCTCGTATGCTTATTTAGATAGCGCAACCAAGCAGGAAAAGCTCTTAAACCAAACCTTAAAAGACAACATTAGTCGTTTAAATATTGAAATTGATGAGCGTAAAATGGCGTTTCATGCCAAGCATCGCGCTATCGAAGAGCTGCGCCGAGAAATTGCTGAGCGAAAAAAAACACAACAAGAACTTGCCCAACAAAGTATGTTGCAACGCTCAATCGTTGATTCATCTCCCGATTTATTTTATTACCGCGATAACAACGGTGTATTTGCCGGCTGTAATAAAATGTTTGAAGAGGTAATGGGAAAATCAAGTAGTGAGCTAATAGGAAAAACGGTTGAGCAGATATTCCCGAGTCATTTTTTAGCTGAAGTTTTGGCAACCGATAAAGAAGTAGAGCAAAGCCATAAAGCACTAACTATAGATGTAGGCTATGAAGTAAATGGTGAAACACGTTGGTTTGAGCTGCGTAAATTACCTTTTATAAATGATGACGGTGACTACATTGGTTTACTGGGTTTTGGTCGTGATATCACTAGCCGTAAAGAAGCTGCACAAGCACTCGAAACTGCCTATAAAGACAAAGGTAAGTTTATTGCTACGCTGAGCCATGAACTACGTACTCCTTTAAATGGCATTGTTGGTTTAACGCGTATGTTATTAGATACAGAGCTTAATAAGCAGCAGCGTAGTTGGGGCAATACTATTTTTTCGAGTGCTGAAACACTCGGTAATATTTTTAACGATATTATAGATTTAGATAAAATAGATAGGGATCAGCTCGATATAGCAACCAATTCTATTAATGTGTCAGACTTTATAAACGATGTAGTTAATTTTGCAGGCTTAATAGCAGAGCAGAAAGAGCTTGAGTTTGATATTAAGCGCAATGGCATACTTGATGTTTACGCGCAGCTCGATCCGACTCGATTACGCCAAGTTGTTTGGAACTTAATTAACAACGCCGTTAAGTTTACTCAGCAAGGCAAAGTAACACTCGAATGCAGCAGAGAAAATCGCGTAGAAGGCCCATGGTTAGTTATTAAGGTACTGGATACCGGTCAAGGTATTCCACCAGAGCAACTTGCCCATATATTTGATATGTATTACAAAGCGCCGGATTTAAAAGGCACTAACGCGATAGGTTCAGGTATTGGTTTAGCTGTAACTAAGGCACTTGTAAGTGCAATGAAAGGGATAATTACGGTAAATAGTACTGAAGGCGAAGGAAGTTGTTTTACAGTGCAAATACCGCTTAGTTTATGTGTTGCACCAACAGAGCAAAGTTATGTTGGCCGTGGTTTGTATATTCTACTAGTAGAAGATGTGCCTCTTAACGCCGAAATTGCTACAAACCTATTAGAGCAACGCGGCCATGAAGTGTTATGGGCTGAAACCGGTGAAGATGCGCTCTCGTTTGTCGAAACCGAAGATGACTTAGATTTAGTACTACTTGATATGCAATTGCCAGATATAAACGGTGACGTGGTTGCTAAGCAAATACGCTCAGATAGCCACTTTGATAAATTACCTATTGTTGCTTTAACTGCCAATGTACGCAGTGCTGAAAAAGAGCTTGAAGGTATATCAATACAAGGTGCGTTGGCTAAGCCAATTAACACAGTTAAGCTTGATAAAATGCTGGCTGACTTATTTGGCATTAAGCAAAGTGAATGCACAGAGCCACAGCTAAAAGTAAGTGAAGAAGCGCTAGAGGGCATTGATGCACACTTATTAGATATTGAAACAATAGAAGACTTTGTAAATTCGATGGGCTTGGTTGTATTTAGGCGCAGTAGTCAGTTATTTGAAAAGCTAAGTCCACAATATCAGCAAGAATTACTTACTTCATTAAATGCCAGCGATAGAGAAGAGTATGAATCAGTAGCGCATAAACTTAAAGGTGCGGCTGGATCGGTAGGTTTAAATGATGTGCAGCTTCATGCCAAAATAATGGAGCATGGTGCGATTGATGAATCTGATGAAGTGTTAAAGCAGTGGTTAGATGTTTTAGCAGATAAAATAAATGAAGGACAAAAAGCCCTTCATTTATTTTTACAGCAATTAGAGTAAAACTAATTAGCTCTAATTAAGCGTCAATTTTACCAATGAAACGGTAACCTTCACCATGGATGGTGCTGATTAACTCTGACGTTGAGTTATCACTTTCAAAATGCTTACGAATGCGACGAATAGTAACATCAACAGTACGGTCATTTGCACGAAGCTCACGGCCGGTCATGTGCTTGATTAATTGCTCACGACTAAAAATACGACCTGGAGAATCAAGCATTAAACGAAGTGCTCTGTACTCACCTTTTGGTAAACGTTTAGCGTCGCCATTTGGAGAAGTAAGACAACGGCTATTTTCATCAAGTTCCCAACCGTTAAACGTAATAACACCATTTGTTTCTAGTGCTGACTCTTCACCGCCTAAAGCAGTACGAGTAATAAGGTTGCGAGCTCTAATAGTTAATTCACGCGGGTTGAATGGCTTAGTAACGTAGTCATCTGCGCCAATTTCAAGACCTAAAATACGGTCAACATCGTTGTCACGACCCGTTAGGAATATAAGACCTACTTTACGCTTTTGGCGTAATTCACGGGCTAAAATAAGACCGTTTTTACCAGGAAGGTTGATATCCATAACTACAAGATTAACGTCATCGTTATTTGTAAGCTTGTCATGCATATCATCGCCATCAATGGCTTCAATAACTTTGTACCCTTCAGCTTCAAATAAACTAACTAGGTTCAGTCGAGTTACGTCTTCATCTTCTACGATTAGAATGACTGGCGTTTGCATTATTAATTAACCTTTTGGAATATTTTATTTATAAAAAAACCGGTGACGAATTTATAACCGATTACTAGAGATTATAGGATTATACCCATTTGTTAACAAGGAAAAAACAAATTGGATAAAAATAAAACAGTAGGGTGTCCAAAGTCTACTAAAAAGGGCAGTGCAAAAACTACTGTTTAATTGATATATACGTGGATGTAGCTATTTGAATCATAAAGTCGAAGCCATTTTCCTTTAATAATTGATACATCATTCAATCAAACAAGGTACTTAAAATAATCAGACTAATTCAAAGCAAAACTATATCACTTTCTAACCTTTCATCAATGTATGTGATACAGCAAAGATAAAAAAGTTCATAAATCGCTTGGTAATATTTATTTAATGCAATTAAATAATGTTACGCGCTTATCACATGCCTCATTAATGAGGTCATTAAATGCTAATTCAAGGATAAATTTTAAATATATGCACTTTTTAGTGATCTTTATTTAAGGAATAGTAATTATAAAGCGAGCACCGTGTTTTTCTTCAAGATCAAACATAACTCTTCCGCCAAGTGCTTGTGTTACTAGGTTGTAGACCAAGTGCATGCCTAAGCCGCTTGCGCCTTGTCCGCGCTTTGAAGTTACAAACGGGTCAAAAATTCTATTTTTAATGTTTTTATCAACGCCTTGACCGTTGTCAGAATAAACTATTGTTAATTTTTTCCCTACCAGTTCTACGTCAAAGCGAATTTCATTATTTTCTTTACCTATAAATCCATGAATCACAGAGTTCATAAGCAACTGCTGAAACACTTGTTGCAGAGGTTCAGACTTACTATGAATAGCCAAGTCGGTCGGACAGTTAATAATAACGACAGGCTTTTTAGGCAGTAGTTCAGATTGAATCGATGTTAAAACATCACTTATTAATTTATGTACATTAATATAGGTATTAACACCGTCGTCTTGAATAACGGCCACTTTTTTAAAGTTAGATATCAGGTCAGCGGCACGATTTAGATTACGATAAATTAAGTCTAAGTTTTCAATACCTTCATCTATAAAGCGTTTTAGATGGCTTGAGGTAAGTTTTTTATCGTCAAAGCTTTGCTGTATATCTGCCAGTTTATCTCGAAGTAATGTAGAGCCTGTAATACCTAGCCCTATTGGTGTATTCACTTCATGGGCAACCCCAGCAACCATTTGCCCAAGCGATGCCATTTTTTCGTTTTCAACAATTTGCGTTTGATACTGATGCATTCGCTCAAGGGTTGATAAAAGCTCTTGATTTGCTTCTCTGAGAGCGATTGTTCGCTGGTTTACTTTTTCTTCAAGGCTTTGGTTTAGTTGTTTTATTTCTTGTTTATCTTTTTCGTGGCGCTCAAGTTGCTTTTTGGTGCGTGTAAGCATGATATTTAAACTATTTGAAAGAGCGGTTATTTCTTTTACATCGGTTATTGGCGCGCGTGCATCATAGTTATGATTTTTAGATACATCCTGCAATAGCATGCTTAACTGCTCTATTGGCTTGGCTATACGTCGTTGAACTTTTATAGCAATAAAGTAAACAACGATTAAAATTAATAGAGTTAATAGCACGTCTATTAATATTTTTCTCTCAATATAAGTCTCTAAACTTTCGAGGCTCCCTCGCATATATACATAACCTACCAACTTTTCGTTATCGTAAATAGGGCGGGTTAGTTCAATATGATCGCTCGTAATTCGTGGCGTTTTTAGCTCATCAACACTGTCTATTCTTAACGGCACTGGAGGCGTTTTTTTTGCATTAAAGCTAATAAAAAAAACAGGTTTTTGAGATGCTTTTTCTATTGAATAAATATGTATGTTTTTTACAAGGGGGATATTTTCAAATGACTTGAGGCGTTTTTCTTCTGTTTTTCTATCATCTTCAACTACTGATTTACCAGCATCAAAAGCTACAATTTCAGAAAGGATGACGAGTTTATTAATGATTAATTGCTTTTGCTCTTTTACGCTTAAATAAGTAGATATCGAAATAGATAGCGACAAGCAAATAGCTGTAATAAGCATAATTAAATTTATGAGTGCTTTGCGAATGCTACTTTGATGAACTTTTTTAGGCATTATTTCGTTATCGCCTGAATTAATTTTGATTATTTAGAGTTTTAGTTTAGCAAAGACGGGAGAAAATGAAGGAAAAAAGCTAAATTAATTCTTATATTTATGCGAAGGTTAGCTTGAGCGCGTTTGCACTCAAGCATTTTTAAAAATAATACTAGCTGCTATATACGGCAAACTTGTTATTTTTAAATACCGTTTGGTAGCTTTCAAATTGCGTTTCTAAAATAGGCGGGTATTTTAAAAAGCTGTTAGCAACAATATTCAGCTTTCCTACTTTAGTTAAATGCTGTTTTGCATTTGCTAAAAATGTTTCTGCTACTGTGTAGTCGGTTGCAATACCTGTATGAAAAGGTGGATTGCTAATAATTAAATCAAACTTACCGGTAATGCTTTTAAGGCCGTCACTTAATATCGCTTCGCCTTTGATGCTGTTAAGCTTTAGAGTTTGCTGTGTTGCGTAAGTTGCCAGTGCACTTACATCACTACACACAAACTCAAGTGCTGGATTATGCAGCCCTAAAAAGGTTGCTATTAAACCTGCGCCACAGCCAAAGTCGAGAACCCTACCTTGCTTAATTGTCGGTGCGTTTTCGAGTAGAACTTTCGTTCCCATATCTAAACTACCGTGATTAAACACCCCTGGGACACTAATAGCTGTAAACTCGGTGTCGGCAACATTAACAACAAACTTTTTATGGTAGGTCGTAATATCAAAATCAGGATGCTGGGTAATCTCAGCAAATGAGTAAAGAACGCAGTGCTTAGCTGAATCAATTTTGTTACTAAACTCAGCTTTACCAGCTAATTGCTTTTCAATTGATTTAACACCACTTTTGTTTTCACCTACCACCAATAGTTCGGCATCGTCAGTAATAGCAGATCTAATATTATCAAGCGCCATTAATAACTCAGGTTTTGATTTAGGATAGTAAAGAATAACTAAATCGTAGCCGTTACCAGGTATTGTGTGATTTACACAAATCTCAACGTCTTTGGTGTTTTTAGCAAACTCACCGTTAGCATGGTTGTAGCTAAATGCAGTTACCTTGCTTTGCGGGTTAAGTTTTTTAAGCTCTGTTAAAAAGCCATCTTGAACAAAGTTGACCACCAAGATAGATTTGCCCGTTAGTGCCTCGCTATTACGAAGTAACAGTAAACTTGGGTTGGTTAGTACGCTCATAAATGGCTTTGCCTTACAGTATGTTTAGTTTTATTAAAAATAAAAGTGAGTGCTTAAAGTTACAAATTACTCAGTACGTTCAAACATTAAATCCCACACGCCATGACCTAGGCGATGTCCGCGTTGCTCAAACTTAGTAAGCGGGCGCAAATCTGGACGTGGAACATAATCGTTTGTTTCTGATTGGTTTTTAAAACCAGGAGCTACATTCATTACTTCGAGCATATGCTCTGCATAGTTTTCCCAATCTGTTGCCATATGAAAAACGCCACCCATTTTCAGTTGGGCTCTTAGTTTTTCAACAAACTCAGTTTGTACGATACGGCGTTTATGATGACGCTTTTTATGCCAAGGATCAGGGAAAAATAACTGCAGTGTTGTTAAGCTTTCATTAGGTATACAGTCTGCAAGTACTTCAACTGCATCGTGTTCAAAAATACGTAAGTTAGTAATGCCTGCTTCATCGGCATCCATTAAACAAGCACCAACGCCTGGGCGGTGTACTTCAATACCAATAAAGTTTAGGTGAGGGGCATTTGTTGCCATTTCGACAAGCGATTTACCCATACCAAAACCAATTTCTACTACTACATCGTTGTTGTTGCCAAAAACTTCGCTTAAATCAAGCATACCGTTTTTATGCTCTAGGCCCATTGTTGGCCAGCATTTTTCGATTGCAGCGGCTTGGCCTTTGGTTAATCGACCTTCGCGTTTTACAAAACTGCGAATGGTGCGGATGTATTTACCTTCTTGCTTAGCTTGCTCAAGGTTAGTGTTGCTTGATTCACTCATATTATTGGCCTGACAAAAACAATGTGTTTAAAAATGGTTGCATATTATCCCTGACCGAGCCCGCAATCACAAGTATTAGCTGGTTTTACACGCTCTATAGCTTGATCTTTTTATTAACTACAATAGACTGAGCCGCCATTGAGCATCAGTAAAAGTACAATATGTTGGATTTAAATAAAGAACAGTCTAATTCGTTTTCTAATCAAGTCGTTGATTGGTATCACCTTCATGGGCGTAAAACTCTTCCATGGCAGTTGGGTAAAACACCTTATAAAGTGTGGGTGTCTGAGGTGATGCTCCAGCAAACTCAAGTTATTACTGTTATCCCATATTTTGAAAAATTTATGCAAAGCTTTCCAGATATTATTGCTTTAGCCGATGCTGATGAAGATTTAGTACTGCATCACTGGACCGGTTTAGGGTATTACGCTCGTGCGCGTAACTTACATAAAACAGCTAAAATAGTACGTGACAAGTACCAAGGCGAATTTCCGCAAACGCTTGATGAAGTAATGGATTTACCGGGAATAGGACGCTCTACTGCCGGGGCTGTTTTATCATTGTCGCTTGGGCAGCATCATCCAATTTTAGATGGGAATGTTAAGCGAGTCTTAGCGCGCTACTTTATGATAGAAGGTTGGTACGGTGTTAAAAAAGTCGAAAACCAGCTTTGGCATTTATCAGGGCAATTAACACCTAAAAATAATGTCACCGAATTTAATCAAGCTATGATGGATTTAGGTGCGAGTGTTTGCTCACGCAGCCGGTTTGATTGCGAGGCTTGCCCATTAAATTCAGGTTGTGGTGCTTTTAATGCAGGTAAAGTAAAAGAGTTTCCACATTCTAAACCTAAAAAAGCAGTGCCGAAGAAGAGTTGTCATCAGTTAATTATTCAGTGCGGCGATAAAGTGCTTATGGAAAAACGCCCTAACAGCGGTATTTGGGGAGGACTATTTGGCTTTTTTGAATTTAATGAGTACGAGGAGCTTCAAATATTTTTAGCTCAGCAAGGATTAGAAGCCAACTTAGTAGAGCTTGAAGCGTTTATTCATGTGTTTTCACATTTTGAGCTGAAGATTAATCCGCATGTGCTCAATGTTAAGAACATTCCTGATGTAGTAAATGACAAACAATTAGTGTGGTATCCGCTTGATCAATCAATAGAGGTTGGCCTAGCAGCGCCAACTAAAAAGTTGGTTAAACAAATTACAGCAATAGTATAGAATAGCCCCATATTTAGCGTTAGAGAGAATCAATCATGGCACGTACAGTATTTTGTCAAAAGTTACAAAAAGAAGCCGAAGGGCTTGGCTTTCAGTTATACCCTGGTGAAGTTGGTGAAAAGATTTTTAATAACATCTCTAAAGAAGCGTGGGGTCAGTGGCAGCATAAGCAAACAATGCTTATTAACGAAAAGCATTTAAATATGATGGATCCAGAGCACCGCACATTTTTAGAAGAGCAAATGGTTGGCTTTTTGTTTGAAAACAAAGATGTGGAAATTGAAGGTTATCGACCGCCTGAAAAATAATATTTTGAACATAAAAAAAGGGCTAAATAGCCCTTTTTTTGTGTGCGATTATTTAATCACTTAACTCATCTTCTTGCTCAGAGATTTTAATTTGTTCTTTTAAAAATTGAGCTGCCTTAGAGTATTCAATTTCTAACTTATCTCTTAAGTCTATTAATTCATCGGTAGTGAGTTCACCTTTTTTACATTTATCTTCAAATGCACTTGAAAGTTCAGCCACCGTTAGGGCACCAATTGTTTTAGAGATCGATTTTAATTGATGACACCCTTCAATAATCTCATCTAAATCGTTAACCATAACGCCTGAATTAATCCCCTTAATTAGCCCTTGGCTTTGTTCTAAATACATTTTGAAAAAGCGTAACTGTTTAGCTTCGTCACCATTTACATATTTAGCAACTGCTTCCATATCAATAGGTAGCGCCATGGTTTGATGGATAACTACATTCTGGTTTTGGCTTTGCTTATCGCTCCAGCGTTTTAAAGTGTCCTCTAACGCGTTTAGCTCTATAGGTTTGGTAATGAAGTCGTTTATACCTACGGCTAAGCAACGCTCTTTTTCGCCTTTAAGTGCGTTTGCTGTTACAGCAATAATATAAGGCTGTGCATCAATTGATTCTAATAGCTCTGCTTCGTTACGGATTTTTTCGACCATATCGTAACCCGACATTTTAGGCATGTGTAAGTCGGTTAAAATAAGTGAGTAATCACCTTTTCTCCACATATCTAAGCCTTCTTCACCGTTGTTTGCTATCTCAACGCCAAAACCTAGTATGTGTAATTGATCGGTGAGCACTTGTTGGTTTAGAAGGTTATCTTCAACAAGTAGAACCAATTTGTTTGATTTACGAGCTTGCTCAACATTTAAATAATTATTAAGTGTTTTGGTTTTTTTAATTTGTTTAGGTGTATGCAAACCTGCAGCGACTAAAATAGACAGCATAAAGTTAGACTTACATAGAGGAGAGGCATTAATATAAAAAATATTATTATGATTTATAGCCGCTTCATCAAGCTTACTTAGTACAACAACTTGTTGTTTATAATCCTCTAATGAATAAAATAAGCGTCTTAGCAGCGCGTTTGTTTTATCCATATTGTCTATGCCATCAGCCACCCAAATAATATCTTGCGAATGTTGATGCTCTTCAATTTCTTCTTCTGTGTGTGCATAAACTATTTTAGCGCCCATAAACGATAAATAACGGTACATTGTTTTTTCACGTTCTAGGTGATTACTAACTACAACAATTTGCTTACCATTTAATGCACCTTTGTGTGCGTACTTAATTCTACCCGATGTGCTAAACGGCAGTTCAACAGTAAACTCACTGCCAATTCCTGTATGGCTAGTTACATGAATAGTACCTAGCATAAGCTCAGTTAAGCTTTTACAAATAGAAAGACCTAAACCTGTCCCTCCATATTCTCGGGTAATCGAATTTTCGGCTTGAATAAACGGATTAAATATTTCGCGTAGTTGCGCCTGCGACATGCCTTTACCGTTATCAGTTACGCAAAAGCGTAAGGTAAAGTGATCAGTCGTATTATGTACCACCTCTACTGATATTTTTACATGGCCTTGGGTTTTTTCATCAGTGCTAGTGAATTTAATGGCGTTGCTACATAGGTTATAAAGAACCTGACGTACACGTACGCTATCACCGGTAAGATTTATAGGAATATCTGGTGCTATTGCTAGCTCTAAATCAAGCTCACGTTTTTTAGCAACAGATGAGAGCACACGAGCAACTTCTTCAATAGTATCGGTTACCGAAAATGGGATCGGGTCAATATTTAGCTTTCCAGCCTCAATTTTAGAAAAATCTAAAATATCATCCAAAATGCTCAATAACGAAAATGCAGATTCACGAATAATCGTACTTAAACGATGCTGAGCGCCATCAAGTTCGGTCTGGCGCAGTAAATCAATAGTACCTATAACACCATTCATCGGTGTTCTTATTTCGTGACTCATCGTTGCTAAGAATGTTGTTTTAGTTTCGCTTGCTCGCTCTGCTTTTAATGTGGCTTGCTCAAGCGCTAAGGTACGATTTTGCACTTCGGCTTCTAGGCCATTTTGTAATTTATAAAGCTCTTTTTGTGCAGAGTCATTCTCGCTCATTGCAGTTTGTACTTTTTGTAGCAATAAGTTGATGTTTTTTGCTACTACACCTAAACCAATATCAAGTTGCTCATCAACATTACTATTGTAATTAGCATCTTCAGTGATTGCCTGTAACTCTTGAGTAAGAGTGTCAGTACTTTTACGTAAGCGCGTATTAATGTACATATTAAACATTAAAGTAAGTATAAATAATGCAGCAACACTCGCTATCGCGATGGTGTAAGCGATAACTTGAGAGTCTTGAGCGCTTAAAGGCGTGGCTGGTATGTTTTGCTTAATAATAAGCTCGCCAATGGGCTGATCGTTTAACAATAGTAGGTGATGCAGGATACCTTCTTCTTTTAAGTGCTTTTCAGTTTTAACAGAAGCGATGGCTGGTTTACTGCTGCTATATACCAACTGAGTATCTGATGTAGCATTGAAGCGATATAGAGTATATTCAAAGTCACCGTCTAATAAGGAGGTTAAATCAAGTAACTGTTTTACTTTACCTTGACCATACATAGTTAATGCATCAACCATAGGTAAGTCTAATCTATCGGCAAGCGTTACAATATTAATAGATGATGCTGGTTGGGCTGTCTTAACTTCAGTTTGTGTATAAAATGAGTGGGCAACAATGGCGAGCGCTGTTACAGCAATATTAATGATTAAAAAAAGTGGCAGTAAGCCTTTAACTGGCGATGAGAATTTACTCTGCATTGATTGTTTCCAATTGATGTGTTTTTACTACGATAAGTCCCTATCGTACGTATCTAAGCTAATCGTAACATTTACAAAAAATAATTCACTACGGTTTTAGTCTGATTTAGTTATATTTATTTATAGTTATAGCCCGATTTGTGGTAAAAATGAACGTTATTAATAAAAAATGTACTGAGTTGTCTGAAAACCGTTCAAACAGTTATAAAGAAGAAAAAAAAAGTTGACTTGTAAGGGCAAAACTCGTTTAATACGCCGCACGCCCAGATAGCTCAGTCGCTAGAGATGAGTGGGAATTGCATTAAAAATCCTTTTAAGATTTTTAATTAGCACTGTTTAAGTGCCTCGATAGCTCAGTTGGTAGAGCAGAGGATTGAAAATCCTCGTGTCCCTGGTTCGATTCCGGGTCGAGGCACCATTTATTAAAGTAGTGGTGTTTAATCAACAGTTTAAACATTATTACGCGTGCCTTAGCACACAGTTTTGTGTGCCGACTTAGCTCAGCTGGTAGAGCAACTGACTTGTAATCAGTAGGTCAACCGTTCGACTCGGTTAGTCGGCACCATTTATAAAGCTAAAAGTTAAATAATTATTTTACTTTTAGTTAGCACAGTTTATGTGCCTCGATAGCTCAGTCGGTAGAGCAGAGGATTGAAAATCCTCGTGTCCGTGGTTCGATTCCGCGTCGAG
>NZ_JADYWS010000044.1:0-23522 GCF_015864715.1 Pseudoalteromonas sp. NZS71
GGTTCAAGGTTAAAAAGCAATCAATTTGAAATAGTAGAATACGTTCCTAAAAAGAGTAATTCTACAACCTCAACGCCTTGCTAAGAGGCAAAAAATTGTTGGCTAAAATAAGCGACGAAGGAGCAAAAGCCAACTGTTTTATAGTTATATGGCATTAACCATTTCCTTGTTAATAATAACTTCTTTTGGTATTGGACCATTATTTTTAGCTCTTATCGATACTTCGTATTCACCAGTATTTTCTGATCCGGGAAGAATATGGCTTATAACTCCATATTCAGAGAATAAAGTAGAATCGAGAGTATAGATATATCCGTCAACTAAATTACCAATGGTCGCAAATCTCCTAGCAACATTTTTACAGCTGCTAGTTGATATATAACAGCCGTTATTCATACCTGTTTCAACTTGGTGCGCCCTAACCGCATTCCCCTCTGAACTACCAAAAGTATAACCACCACCAAAGCAAGCACCCTTTTGTCCAAAATAAACAGGTACAGATGGATCTTTTCCTTTAGGTAGGAGCTTTCCATCATTTTCTTTATCATCAATTTCCGAAACACCTCGGTATAAATAATGCTCTATCCTATGCCTCTTGTCGGAAAACAATAATGTTTGAAACTTTTTTTGCCTTCCCAGTCCGTTCCTTTCGTGTCAATAGAAGGTATGTATGACAATAAAGATCAAAACTTAGATTCAATCAACGTGCCTATCCAAAGAAAAATTGTGACAACAAAGATTGAAACTCACCTTTGGACAAAAATGAGTTTGAGCCGAAGGACGGCTCTGTGCCAACAGCAGACATTGACATTACTTTTCAAAAACCTCTGAATTGGACAGCTAAGCCACCATTGCGGTCGTTCATCATCAAATTATTAATGCTAACTTTGTGCGCTTTATAGTCCTTTCAGTCTGAATAAACCTATAATTAGGGTGTTCAGATCATGTGCCTATCTCATTCGAATATTGTGCGCTCATTATTTTGATGATTCCCTTATGACTTCTAATCTACTAAGCAGACATTAAAATTCACGGCTAAATGTGACCTAAAACAATTGGTATTTAGAAGTTATTATGAGTATTTTGGAAAGCTAAAAGTACCTGTAGAAATCGACACACAAGTTTATTGTTTATTGCCCTCATTATATTCCTATTGTTCAACGTTAATTGCGAGCCTAGTCGCCGTGATTTTACATCATTTTTTTTGTCCTAATAGAAAAGTATTTAATCATTACTTTGAAAGTTAAGCTAATTCTGAACATGAGATTCAACTTTAATTAATAAATTTACGGGCAATTTTGTTAGTAAATTAACAGGGAAATAATCACCACCTTTATACATAGCTCCATGACCGATAGATCTACTATTGCTGCGTTCATACAATTGCAAACTCGTTGGCTGTGAAAGGGTTAACGTATTAAAAACGATATGTTCTTAATTTTAAGCTATTTTACTTTCTGTCAAAGGTATTGAGAACTGAGCTACAAAAGTATTACCATTATTTGCCAGTGTAATTGAGCCTTTATAGTTTATCGCTATGGTATCTACAATAGATAAGCCAAGACCGGCACCCTCTGCTGAACCGCTACGCCAAAAGCGCGTAGTCATTTTGTCAATGTCTGTGGCGGTAACATTAGCCGTGTTGCTAACATTAATATTTAAAAGGCTTTCTGTAACGTTAATGGCCATTAAAACAGGTGTTTTTGGGGGACTGTATTTTAAAGCATTATCGAGCAGGTTACGGCAAACAATAGCGATCATAGCTGATGGGATAACGGATATGAGTTCTTTTCCTTGTATTGAATAAGCTATACGTTCACTACCTTGCGTTGTCTCATTTATCATGTTTTTAATGAGTAATTCAACTGACCAAGTTTCGTCAGTATGGACTTGGGTGATTGCATCAATATTTGCCAGTAAAAGTAAATTGTCTAATATAGAATTTAAACGCTTTGTGCTTTTACTTACCTGCAATAAAGCTCGCTGTTGCTTGTCTCCTGTTGTTAGTTCAGCAAGTTGGGCTTGAGCCAATATACCCGCTAACGGTGTTCTAAGCTCATGTGCAGCATTACTGGTAAATTGCTTCTCTCTTGATATCACTTCAGCTAATCGTGCCATTAGTGCATTTTGGCTGTTGATCAGTGGTTGCAGTTCTTTTAATGGTTGCTGTATTTGAATGGGAGCAAGGTCTTCACTACCGCGTTTTTCGAGTGCTGAAGTTAGTAGCATTATCGGTTTTATGCCTGTACCAATTGCAAACCATAATAAACCTAACGTAATTAAAATCGCTAATGCAGGGGGAATAAGAATACTTTTAAGCAGATCATAATATAAAGAATCACGCTCAGAAACCTTATCTGCAATGGTTATTTTATGTTGGCTGGTGATTAAAGTGAACGTACGCCACGCTGTACTTTCAGCTTGAATATAATGGAACCCAGATTCAACTGCTGTGCTATTGGGAAAAGTGCTGCTATTGCTTGTTGCTATAATACTGCCGTGCAAAGAGCTTATTTGACAGGTTAATCCCTTTGCCGTACCAACTTCATTGGCTTCCATTATTGCTGGTAAAGAGGCTGACATAGCACTTTGTGGCACATGCGCTAATATATTACTTAGCATTATAGCGGTAGATTCTAGACGTTTATCAAAGCTGACGTCTAATTTATGACTAAGACCCGTCACCATCCAAACACTGGCTAATAGCCAAAAACCAATAAATACGGCTGCCACTAATATTGTTAGGCGAAGGCGCAAGCTCATTGTTCAGTTACTTCAATTGAGCCTAGTCGAAATCCAAAACCCCGAATAGTTTCTATGCCTTTAGTTCCTATTTTTTTACGTAAATTAAATATATGTACATTCAGGGCATTACTGGCTACGTCGTCACATGTGCCGTATAAAACATCTTTTAATTGGCTTTCAGATAAAATACGTTGTGGATTGTTAAGAAATATTTTTAAAAGTAAATCTTCGTTCCGAGATAAGGGGATATGTTTGTCATTAATTAATAGTTTGTGTTGTTCTAAGTGATAAGTCAGCAGGCCATGTGAAATGGTGTTTGTTAGTCTGTCGGTTGTGCGTCGCTTTATACTGTACAAACGCGCTAATAACTCTCTTAGGTCAAATGGCTTAACCAAATAATCATCAGCGCCATTCTTTAATCCTGTTACTTTGTCGTCAATTGAATTACTCGCCGTGAGTATTAGTACCGGCAATGAGTGTTGATTTTTTCGCAGCCATGTTAGCCACGTTATACCATTTCCATCCGGTAAATTTAGATCAAGAATACAGAGATCGAAGTTGCTTTTATTCAAGATATTTTTTGCATGACTTATTGAAGCAACATGTTCCACAGCCATACCTTCACCCGATAAAAAAGTGCTAATGGCATCAGCAATAACAGCATCATCTTCAACTAATAAAATATACATTTTTGCTCAAATACAATTCTTATGCCGCTAAGATTAACGTGAAAAAGCGCAGGAGAACAAGCGATAAATTAAGTTTTTAGCAGGGTTTAGCGAATGAACTTTTTCTTAATGTTGGCTTAATATTAGCGATTTATCATTGGTAAGTTAATGGAAAAAAGATGTGGTAAATAAATGCTAAGTATTGCTGTAGGGCCGATAGTTCTCTCAATTTCACAATTAATTACTCTGGTAGGGTTATTTATGTTTTGGGGAATAACTTATCTTCAAACACGTAACAATGCAAAACAGAAACAGTTTTTAGAGTATATATTCACAGCCATTATTATTGGTTTTTTAACCGCACGATTGACCTTTATAATCGCTATGTGGCAAAGCTACCAAGAGAATTGGTGGCAATTAGTAAATATAAGTGATGGTGGCTTTATACCTAGCACAGGTTGGGGCGCTGGTGCCTTGGTACTGATGTTTTATGCTAGACGTAATAAATTGTTCATTAAAGCTTATTTTACATCGGCATTAATTACTTTTTTCTGTTTAATTATTCCTACTTTTTTTGCTGTTATTTATCAAGCAGCAGTCGAACTGCCTAGCTCACCTTTACGTAATATTGAAGGCCATGAAGTCGATTTAAGACGCTATAAGGGCACGCCAGTTGTTATTAATTTCTGGGCATCTTGGTGCCCACCTTGTCGTAGAGAAATGCCGGTATTAGAAGCCGCTCAAAAACATAACCCTGAGCTTGTTTTTGTCTTTGTTAATCAAGGCGAAAGCCTGCTTAGTGTTAAAAATTTTATTGATTCAACAGCGTTGGATTTAAAAAATGTTTTCATCGACCCCACTAGCAATGTTAGCCGAGAAACTGGCGCCGCAGGGCTACCAACCACATTATTTTATAATGAAAAAGGGCAGTTAGTTACTAGCCATATGGGCGAATTATCTCAAGCTAGCTTGCGTTATTACCTTAATCAAATTAATTCCGTCGTACCTTTAAAAAAAGGATAAACCTATGAAAATATCAATTTTATTTACATTTTTTTGCCGTTAAATCTTACTGCTACAGAAACAGTTAACTACCCAGCACCCTTAACGTTATTCACTCAGCAAGGTGGTGAAGTGGTCAGTTCTTTTAAAGCGCCGGCAAATATGACTGGCTATATCGCTAACTTTCAAAATGAGACTATTACTTTGTATGTCACTGAAGACGAAAAGTACTTATTTACCGGCCCATTAGTGGATACTGAAGGTAATTCTGTAGGTGAAGAAAAGCTGAATGCTTATGTTAATGGTCCAAAGGCGGTTAAGAATTGGCAAGCCCTTGAAAACAGTCATTGGGTAAGAGATGGCTCTGCGTCAGCCAAGCGTATTGTTTACACTTTTACGGATCCCAATTGTCCTTATTGTAAGCAGTTATGGGATAAGGCACGGCCTTGGGTTGATTCAGGAAAAGTGCAAATTCGTCATATTTTAGTCGGTATTTTAAAAGCAGACAGCTTAGGAAAAGCCGCGGCCATATTAAGCGCGGATAATCCTGAAGAACAATTGAAAAAATTAGCTGGCTCAGGATTATTTCAGTCTATAAAACCAATTGAGAACCCAGAAAAAACGATCCGTGACAAGCTAATTAACAACTATAAAACCATGCTGTCTTTAGGTGCCCGTGCAACTCCAGCTACTTTTTATCTAAATGCAGACGGAGAATTTAATAAACAAATTGGCTTGCCTCCTGAGTCAATATTAGCCGATATTTTTGCCCCAAATGACGGTAAGTAGAGTTTAGTCAGATGAATTATATTTTATTAACAGAGGCTAAATAAATGTGGTTAGTTAAGCTCGCTCTTCGTCAACGTTATACGGTTGGCGTATTGGTTATACTGTTGTTGCTGTTTGGCATTAGGTCTTTACAAAAAACATCTACTGACATTTTACCTTCAATTGATATTCCCTATGTCAACGTATTGTGGCAATACCCAGGTCTTAGTGCCTCTGAAATGGCGTCAAAAATTTCATCATTTAGTGAAATTGCCATCATGAATAACGTTGACGATGTAAAGCGTGTTCAATCTGAAAATGGTAATGGCTACTCGCTCATCCAAGTCAGTTTTCACCCCAGAGCAAAGTTAGCTGTTGCACTATCGCAAATTACCAGTGTCTCTCAAACCATTTTAAAGCGGCTACCAAAGGGAATGACCCCACCGTTAATAGTTAATTATACGACGTCAAGCGTACCTATACTTCAACTCGCCGTTTCTTCTCAAACGATGACTCAGTCTCAACTGTATGATTACGCTCGACTAACTCTAAGACGACAATTGCAGTCAATACCTGGCTTACGATTGAGCCTACCTTTTGGTGGAGCTCCTAGACAACTAATGGTAGATATTGATCCCGATAGATTACAGGTGCATGGACTAACAGCAAAAGAAGTAGCCATGGCTATTTCGCAACAAAACATTACGTTACCGACTGGTATTTTACGTGAAGGAAAAGTGGCCTTTACCGTTTCAACTAATGGGAGTCCGGAAGGTGTAGCTGAGTTTAAAGCTATCCCCATTAAATATAGCGAACATGGTCTAATTCAACTTCAAGATGTTGCAACGGTTCGTGATGGTGGCGCTGTTGCAACTAGTTTAGCTCGTGTAGATGGGCAAGCAGGCGTTATTGTTTCTATTTTAAAACTAGGGAATTCATCTACCGTAGATATCATTAATGAAATCAACCGTCGTTTACCAAACATACAAAAAGGTGCGCCTAAAGGCTTAACCTTAACGCCTATATTTAACCAATCTAAATTTGTTGTGGCTTCTAGAAATGCAGTGTTAATTGAAGCGGTAATAGTCGCCCTTTTAGTCGCTCTGGTCGTTTTAATTTTTATTGGCAGTGTTCGCAGCACAGCCATTGTGCTTACTTCTATTCCATTAGCCCTTTTAGCTTCTCTTACAGGGTTAACTTTTTTTGGTCACACATTAAATCTCATGACATTAGGAGGGTTAGGATTAGCAATCGGTATATTAGTCGATAATGCCTTGGTGGAAATTGAGAATATTAACCGCAACTTAGATTACGGCAAATCAATTCGACAAGCCGTAATTGATAGCGCCAAGCAGGTGGTATTTCCTGAGCTTGTTTCAACGATGAGCATATGTATCGTTTTAATGCCTATATTTTTGTTAAGTGGTACAAGCGCATACGTTTTTGAGCCTTTAGCCTTAGCGGTTCTACTCGCTATGATTGCATCTTTTATACTCTCAAGAACATTGGTGCCCATACTCGCATTTTTATTACTGAAAAATGAACGTGAAAATGTAAACCGAAATTCGTTAGTGCACAAAGTCCACATTAAGGTTGAAAAAAAATTAGACCGAATTATTGCGGTGCATTTATTAAACTTAAAGCGACTATTGAGTTGCCGCATCTTAGTACTCACTGGAGTGAGTATCGTGGCAAGTATCATATTAACTTCTTCGTTTATGATGCTTGGAAAAGACTACTTTCCTAAATCTGACGCGGGCGGAATTCGATTACACCTTAGAGTTGAAAATGGTGTACGACTAGAAGTGGCTGCAAAACAGTTTGCGAATGTTCATCAATTAATTAGAACGATAATCCCTGCTAACGAAATTCAGGCCATTGTTGAGAATATTGGACCTCCAGATGCTATAAATCGAACTTGGATTAGTTCTATGATTAGCACGTCTTCAGAAGGCGAGATATTAGTACAGTTAACCCCTGATCATGCACCAACTGACCTTTATATTAGAAAAATCAGAGCTCAGTTAGCGTTACAATTCCCTGACTACCAAGTGCTATTTCGTCCTGCTGATATTATTTCCCAAACACTTAATGGCACTGCTAGTTCTGCCATTGAAGTAAAAATCACAGGCCGAGATATAAAAGGAAATTTACAGGCCGCCACAAAACTAATGAGCAAGTTAAAAAATGTTGAAGGTGTTGCTGATATTATCATTGATCAAGTTACGGCCTGGCCTGATATCAATCTCAATATTGATAGAATACTTGCAAAAAAACTAGGTGTGAATATGACTGACATCAGTCAGACCCTATTAGTGAGCCTAAGCTCGAGTGCAAACTTATTCCCAAACACATGGGCAAATAATGGCATCAGTTATATTGTTGCGGCTCAAGTTCCACCCTATCGTTTAGACTCGTTAAACACTTTGTTAAATACGCCAGTTAAAGCCACTAATTCAGCTCAGGGAACCGTATTATTAAAAAGCCTAGTGAGTGTAGAAAAACGCGCTCGACCTGCATTAATTAAACGGCAAATGTTAGCCCCGACAATCAGTATATTGATTAACGTTGATCAACGCGATTTGGGTTCGGTTTATACCGACATCACAAAAAACGTTGCGTCGACAAAGGCTACTCTTAAAGCTGGCAATAAAATCATTATTGAAGGGCAAGCAAAAGACATGCTTTTAGCCTACAGTGACTTGGCTACGGGTATGGTGATGGCTGCAATTTTAGTATTTCTATTGATGGTAATAAATTTCCAATCTTGGGCCTTGCCACTTGTGGCTTTAAGCGCAATGCCTATGGCCATTAGCGGCTCTTTGCTTGCCCTATTCCTCTCAAATACGCCGTTAAGTGTCTCCGCATTTATGGGCATGATTATGGTAATGGGAGTAACAACGGCAAATAGTGTTTTAGTTGTTAGCTTTGCCAGGGCTGAAATGCTTGCGGGAAAACTAGCAAAAAATTCAGCATTGTCTGCGATAAAGACAAGGTTTAGACCGGTAATTATGACAGCTATAGCTATGTTGGTTGGCATGATCCCCATGGCATTAGCATTGGGAGAAGGAGCAGAACAAAACGCTCCTCTTGCAAGAGCTGTTATTGGAGGCTTAATTTTTGGCACACCAGCAACTTTGACATTAGTACCACTAATACTGAGCTTTCGAAATAAGCCAATGTTTCAAGATATCGAGGAAAACTAAAATGACAGAACATAAAATCAGACATAGCGCCCAATCTAAAGCCCAAGATTCCGTATTACATAAAGTAATGCACATCATTGCACTTATTGGCCTACTTATATTAACAACCTTAACGGTGCACGCAGAAACGAATCCTCCATCAAGTTATCAAACCGCCACGCTGACCAAAGTTTTGGATCAAAGAACGGTGAGTCTGCCAACCGTTTCACAGGCTAAACAAACGACAAAGTTACATTCTAGAGCCAGTGGTTATATCAAAGAACAATATGTAGAAATTGGTAGTGCGGTCAGTAAAGGCGATGTACTTGCAGTAATTGATGCTCCTGAGATTAAACTACAAGAGCAACAAATACTGGCTGACATTGAGTTTGGCAAAGCCGAGCATGAATTAAATCGATTAACGTTGAAACGAGCCAAGCAGTTAATAAAAGATAACTTAATTAGCAAAGCTGAATTAGATAGGTTGACCGTTCAAACAGAAAAATCAAAGGCTAAAATAGCAAGTTTGTTCGCACAAAAA
Source organism: Pseudoalteromonas sp. NZS71 (assembly GCF_015864715.1). NCBI lineage: Bacteria > Pseudomonadati > Pseudomonadota > Gammaproteobacteria > Alteromonadales > Pseudoalteromonadaceae > Pseudoalteromonas > Pseudoalteromonas sp. NZS71. Next base: position 8,910 of record NZ_JADYWS010000044.1, read on the forward strand.
GAACAAAACCAATTTCAACAGTCATTACTTATTATAACGGCTCCATTTGCTGGCTATATTACAGATAAAAATATTGAGATAGGCGACATTGTCAATAGCGTTAACAATCAATTAGATAACTACCTTTATAAACTACAAAACATAAACGAATTGAAGTTAATCACCTATGTGCCACAAAGCGAAGTTAGTAAAATATCAATTGGAGATACAATCGACGCCACGTTTACAGGCTATGAGGGCATCTTTGTATCTGCGACCATTACTCGTAAGGCGCAAGCAATAAGTGTTTTATCCGGAACCATGCTTGTTGAAGCTGAGTTTGATAATCGCGAGCATAATCTACCAACCGGCCTTAACGGAACCATTTCCATTAATATTAATAACCAAAAGCTCAGACAACCTAAATGGCAAGCACCGTTAGCAGCGCTTACTTATCATAAAGGTGGAGCCGCGATTGCGACCGTAAACGAAAATAATATTCAATTTCAAAAAATAAACATCGTTTCACAATCAACCGAACGCTTTATATTTGTTAGTGAAATTCGTCCTAACAACACGGTGATACTCAACCCGAACGCCTTATTGGACTATATAACTCTCTGATATTTTAGATCTTGTACATCAATTATTTAAGTATTAGTTTAATAGTCCGTAGCCATAATGAACAATTTAAAGCCAAAAGCATATATTCTTGTAGCGATAGATTAATGTTGCTTTTGGTATCGAAACGAAATGATTTTAAAGGTAAATCAATCCAAAAAATGTCCGCTGAAGGCTCATAGTGACTGCTAGATATATTGATTCAGCTCTTAATTTATGACCGCTTACAGCCCAAAAGATGTCGATAGGTGCTAAAACCTTAGGTCTTCAAAGTGGCAAAAGTGAATGTTCAGATACGAGTCGTCAACGGCAGCTTTGAGCTTGCAGGAGCCATTAAACCTCAAACCCTGAGACTATCCCTTTGACAGGCGAGTTAGCCACCAAACCCGTCATTGAGACTTTAAATTAAAGTGACAACCCTTCCGATAAAGCAGCACTACAGGAAATCTTAAAGTCGTTCCAGTTTCTCAGCGTGAAGTTTGAACACTTAATATTTAATATTGATTTAAATTACCGAAAGCGGACATTCAATTCACATGATTCTTATGTACTAAACCTTTAATAGTACTATGCCGGTTTGGGGCACATTGCGCCACAGGATTTAGGAGCACTTTGTGCGCAAATCGGAAGTAATATTTTGAAATTGAGAGTGTTTGTCGAGATCAACTTAGTACCAGTTAGTTGACCTAATATAACCGACAGCAGAATTGAAAATTGAAAATTATTGGAAAAGCGGACGTTCCTAAAATCGGTTTGAAATAAACGGCTTAAAATATTCATTTAATAACCAAAGGAAAACCATTAAAAGGCAACAATTGATGTTGGTGCGGTAAGTTTTTACCACACCATAACTTATGTCACTTGACCAGAACGTCTTGGCTAATGATATATCGTGTTAATACGAGATACTTGAGTGTTGATGCTTATTAATGTTGTGACAGAGACTTTTTTATTTGATTTCAACTACGCTTTTAACTGTAAAATTCGACGAGCACCACTTAATACAACAAGGGCAATTATAAATCCAATAACAAGATCTGGATAACGCGATCCTGTCAGTGTTACCAGTAGTCCTGCTAATATAACGCCAACATTTGCAATAACATCATTAGCTGAAAAAATCCAACTAGCCTTCATATGAGCGCCATTTTCTTTACTATCAGATATTAAAAACAAACATGTAACATTGGCAATTAACGCAAGTGCACCAAAAATCATCATTAAATTTGATACGGGTTCACTTCCGTATATAAATCGCCTTAACACTTCACTTAAAGCACCTAACGCAAGGATAACTTGTAGCAATCCCGATATGTGGGCTGCTTTGAGTTTCATCTTAATACTTTTCCCAACCGCATATATCGCTAATCCATATACAGCAGCATCTGCAAACATATCTAACGAGTCAGCAATCAGTCCAGCGGATTGAGCAATCCAACCCGCGATGAATTCACAAAAAAACATGAACCCGTTAATGATCAGTAACCACTTAAGAATAATGGTTTCTTTCCCTTCATTTTCTTTAGCAGATACTTTGGCTTGGGTTGCTTCAACACTGCAACTTTCTCTGGTTATTTCTAACGTAGCACCTAAATTCAATGATTGAAGCTTCGTAGTTATCTCATCCAAATGAGCATCATGAAAAACTTTAACTAGCCGATTAGGAATATCAAATTTTAATCCAACAGATGGCTCAATACCGTCGAGCGCTAACCTTATCAATCGTTCTTCAGAAGGACAATCCATCTTAGGCACTTTATAATCAGTGGTGAAACGCCCATCAAAAGCATCAGTATTTTTAATACTAGAGTCAGTAACAACTGACTCACATTGGCCACTACATTTATTTGACATAAAAAACCTTGCTAAACACATTTTTACAAAGTATAAAGTCTATGGTAACTATAGAGTCAACAAAGAAATTTAATATTATGAAAATTGGCGAACTAGCAAAATTAACAGATTGTTCAGTACAAACGATCCGTTATTATGAAAAAGAACAACTCTTGAAATCCCCAGAGCGAAGTGAAGGAAATTTTCGTTTATATAATAAATCGTCACTTAAACAATTGATGTTTATTAAACAATGCAGAACGCTCGATTTAACCTTATCGGAAATTCGTCAACTGCTTGAGTTACAAAGTTCACCCTCGATTCAATGCAACTCAGTTAACAACATGATCGATAGTCATATTCAGCAAGTTGAACAACGTATTAAAGAACTTAATAGCCTAAAAGAACAATTAAATTACTTAAGTAACACATGCTCAAATAATGGAACAATTGAGCAGTGTGGTATTTTACAAAAGCTTACCAGTGACGTAGCTAAAAATGTTTAGATACAATGCTGATCTTAAATCATTATTTGTTTTCTTCTAGATCTATACATATAGGCTATAAATAAAACCAATATTGTCAACTGTGCCATTATGCCTTCCCAAGTAGACCCAACACCAATCCAATCAACCTCTACAGTAATTGGCAATGGAGAAATTCCAATAATGGCAGCCTCTTGTAATGCTGAAACTGCTTTTCCCATCAATATAAATGACAGTGCTAATAAGAGATATGTTGTTGTTGAAAAGAAACGAGCAATTGGCAATTTTACAGAATATTTAAACATTCCCCATGCAATAATCGATAACACAGCTATCCCGAATAAAAGTCCACCGATAACAAATGAGTATTGAGTCGTTGAGGCTTGTGTTAACAGTGATTGATAGAATAAAACCGTTTCAAAAACCTCTCGGTAAACAGCGATAAATGAGAGCACGGCTAATCCCCAAAGTGTACCTGCTTCTAATTGTGTATTAATGTGCTTTTGAATGTATGCCTGCCAGTGTTCAGCATTCGTTTTGCTATGCATCCAGATCCCCACATAGAACAACATTAACGCTGCAAGCATTGCAGCAATACCTTCCATGACTTCTCGACTTGCACCACTGATATTGATCATTGACTGGGCTACCGCCCAAGTAGCAAAACCCGCTAGTAGCGCACTGAGCCAACCAAAATGGACATATTTTAAGGCATCATGACGTTTAGTTCGAATTAACACTGTTATCAAAGCCAGCACAACCAGCAAGGCTTCTAAACCTTCTCTTAGCAAAATAACTAAGCTTGCAGTAAAAAGAGCCTCATTTGATAAAGTGGTTTCTGTCAGAAGTTTTTCCGCGTCATTGAGTTGCCTCACAGTAATTTCCATAAGGCTTTCAAGTTGATTAACCTGTTGTGCGTTACTTAACACTTGACGAAGCTTAATCAAGTTTCCTTCGATGCTTTTACGTAAATTTTTGTCTCGTGCATCCAAACTATTTTCAATTAATTCAAAACCATCTAGATAAGCACTCACAGCAAGTGTTTTGGCCTTCTCATACTCTTCATTTTTATACGCAATGCTTGCGGCAGCTAATTGAGTTTTGGTTATAGCTAAAGGACCACTTTGATTGGTAAACAATAATTTTGGATCGGCTCTTAACCCTTCAATTTCATTTTTCGTTAATCCGTCAGTTTCTGTAGATAATTTTAATGGACTATAATTTATCCAGTTTTGTAATGAAATTGATTGCGATGGTTTGATGAATTCGCTTGATGATTGGAATGCCAAACCACCGACATAAAATGCAAGGGACCATTTCTGCTGTTCTTTTAGTTGTGTAAATGCAGGCATAGCCGTATCATCAAGCCCATTAGATATGGCATCAAACAAGCCTAAAAGTGAACGGTTTTCTGCACGGTTTTTATCGGTAAAATCGGTAGGTGCAGGCTCTAATCCCGATGCTAAAACACCATTTCCTTGACCTGAAAGACCGTGGCAACTCGCACAGTTATTTTCAAATAAAGAAAACGTCGCCTCTTTAGACAGTAATCTTTTAGGGAGAGGTAACTCAGGCATCATAGCCAATAATGAAATTCGCAGTTCAGAAGTAAATTGCCTGACAATATTTACATTTTCTTTAGTTGAAATAGCCTTTTGTAAGGCCGATGCTTTCTCATTGAGAGAGTGCATAACATAATTATCACTTGACGTTTTATCAACTATCAATTGAGAGAATTCAAGCATTTCCTGATATTCATCATCGTTAATTACTTGGCCATTATCAACCGCTGATGCGTAATCGACCCCCACATATTCTGCCAACTGTGCTATCTGGCGTAGTTGAGCAACCTCATCAACCGTTGACGCTATACTCAATGTCGAAAATAAAATAGTCGCCATCAACACTAAATAGAATGATGATTTTATTCCTATATGTTTTTGACTTATTAATCGCACGTTCCAAAAAAATTGCATACTATGAACCTTAAATATTACAGCCTAAATGATAATTATTATCAATTGCAATACCTGTAGTTACTATAGAGTAAAGTATTAAAAAATATTTTTATAACTGGGTGTTATCAATGAAAATGTAGAGAACATTAGAAAAATCGCTGACTAATGGTTTTAAAATGAACATTGAAAATATCTATCTAGCTAATTCTGTCAATTCATCCTTGACCCTATAGTTACTATAGAGATTATAGTGTTGATGTGTTGACCTATAAGCTGTTAATAACAAGATAAATAACGAGCATATATTAATGACTATTGCTCGTTTTAGCCAGCAACTGAATTAGTAAAGCAGAATCCTATGAAATCACATATATATTTAAAGAAATCGAATATTCTAGATTACGATACCCCTCTAATTACAGACTTGATTAAAAATAGAGGCTGGAATTCTCTTGATGATTTTGAAAAAATAGGGGCTGCTTACAGTTTTGTTAAAGATGAAATAAAGTTTGGGTATAACAGTCGTGATGATATAAGTGCGAGCTTTGTTTTAGCTGATGGGTATGGTCAATGCAATACTAAAGGAACTCTTTTAATGGCTTTATTAAGAGCATTGGATATTCCTTGTAGATTTCACGGATTTACTATTGAGAAAAGCTTACAAAAAGGTGCTATACCCAATTACATTATGTGGCTTGCTCCAGAATTCATTATTCATAGCTGGGTTGAAGTGCTTTTTGAAGATAATTGGATCAATCTAGAAGGCTTTATTATTGATGACCCATATCTAAAATCTATTCAATCTAAGTTTAAAAATGTGAAAAATAATTTTTGCGGATATGGTATTGCAACAAAGTGTTTATTAGATCCACAAGTGGAATGGTCAGGCAAAGATACGTTTATTCAAAAAGAAGGTATACATGATGACTTTGGTATTTTTAACACCCCAGATGAATTCTATGAGAAATATGGCACTAATTTGTCTGGCATTAAAAATTGGCTATATAAAAATGTCATTCGACATCTAATCAATAAAAATGTAGAAAGCATTAGAAAACTAATTAAATAATCATTATAAAATGAAAAAAGGGTTATCTAGCTAATTCTGAAAATATTTCTTGACTCTATAGCTACTATAGATGTTATTGTTGTGCGGTTATTTTGAATATTCTTAAATTTAATTATTTTCTAAATACCTTCTCAATAAATTTGTGTTATGTATCCTTAAAGGTCTTTGCTGTGAAAAATGTGCTTTTGAATTTTACTTTAGTCATTTTGATTGTATTACAATCATTTGTAGCTATTGCAAATTCACAAGAAATTCATGAAATTGATATTCAGCATATCCAAATTGAACATTCACATGAATCTGATCGCTTTGTAGCTGACAAAGAATTACCAACAGACAATGAACATAATGCTAAAGATTGTCATCATTGTGGTCATTGCCATGGATCTCATATTCAGTGGCTCGTTCAAGCTCAAACCTTTACTGAGCGTCCAAATCAAATAGGACATCAGTATGGGTATTTATTTCAATATTCAAGCCCTCCTCACGATAACCCAATAATCCCCCCTATAAGTTAACTCTATTAGAATAGCTCAGTTTAGCTGAGCATCTTTATATTCGTGTCTACTACGATTTCACTGTCGTTAGTTAACACTATTTAAATAAATATGAGTTTAATTTATGAAAATATTTTTTCAAAAAAATATTGGCGCTGTGCTATGCGTCAGTATGTCTTTGGCTATTTTAATTAATATACAAAGCGTAAATGCACAAACAACATCGACATCTTGGTTATCGATGCAAATAAACAAACATCCCGATATTATTGCCGCCAAAGAAGAAATGAATGCTGTTTTTTCAAATGCTGAAGGAAACAAGCAACCACTTTATAATCCTGAATTAGAGACAGGTTATGAACGAGAAGGTGACGCTAATAATTATTCTATTGGTATTAATCAAACGATTGATTGGTGGGATAAGCGAGAAACGAAAGAGCAACAAGCTAACTTTAGTTTAACCCAAGCAAGCAAACACTTTGACTTTCTTGTTCAAGAAAAGACAGCGCAAGCTTTACAAGCGTTAATTACTTGGCAAGCAGCTAAAAAACAAGCGGTTATTGCCCAAGAGCAAGAAAAGCAGTTAGAAACCTTACTTGATATCGTTAAAGACCGTCAAAAAGCAGGAGATCTAGGGCAAGTAGATGCCGAACTTACTTTTTTAAGTTTATCCCAAATGTTGAATGTTACCGCAAAGGTACAAGTTCAATTAAAACAAGCCGAAGCCCAAACCAAAGAGCTATTACGAGATTGGACGCCAGATAAAGAGGTTATACCTGCGCAAGGTTTAACTATCACTAATTATCAACTTTCACCTCAATGGCTTGAACAACATCCCTTAGTCTTAGCGGCAAAAGCACAGTGGCAAATAACTAGAAGTGATGCTCAACTAGCTTTGTTAGAAACTAAAGCTGACCCAACTATAGGTTTTAACGCAGGAAAAAATGATAGGGAAAACGTGTTAGGCGTAACTTTTTCAATGCCTTTGAATATCCGTAACAATTATTCAGCACAAGCAAGAGCTGCGAATCAACAAGCAATAGCTGCTGAAGCAAATTTTCGCTCCGTTATGCGCAAACAGAGATTTGCTATCCAATCAAGCACTGACACCTTAATCACTTATCAAAAAAACTATCAACGATGGCAACAATTGATGGATGGAAGAGGAAAACGTAGTGGCGATTTACTGCAAAAGCAATGGCAAAGCGGTGATGTAAGTACTACCGAATATTTACTTGCATTACAACAACGTGCTGAAGGTCTTAATGCTGGTATTGAATTACAAAGTCAATTTCAATTAAGCCAAATCGACTGGCTATTACAGGTAGGCCAAATTAAGGCCGCGACTCTGCAATTATCTCAGCTTTGAATATTAAAGGCATTATCAAGAATCAATTAATAGTCAATGAACCAATTTTGGAAAAACATATGAATAAGCAAATTAAATTAATAACACTTGCCGCACTATTTTGTGGAATAACAACCATAAGTACTTCGACATTTGCAAATGTTCAATCAGCAGAAAAAACCGAAAAGCATGTTGAAGCAAAAGATGATGGACATGGGCATGAAGATAAAAATGAGCACGAAGAAGAAAAAGACGATGGGCATGGACATGAAGGTAAAAATGAACACGAAGAAGAAAAAGACGATGGGCATGGCCATGAAGGTAAAAATGAACACGAAGAAGAAGGTGCGGGAGTTAAACTTTCAAAGGAACAATTAAATTTAGCTGAAATTAACATAACCGTACTAGAGCCTCAGGCGATGACTTACAGTATTTATGCTCAAGGAGAGATAAAAGCGAATGACTATACCAGTTATTTGGTCTCGCCAAGAGTAGATTCGGTGATACTAAAACGCCATGTTGCTTTAGGTGATCATGTTGAAATCAATCAACCGTTAGTCACCCTATTTAGTGAGTCAATGGCTGAAGCACAAGCCAGCTATAGGCTCGCTGATTCAGAATGGAAAAGGGTTCAAAAACTTGGTCGAAAAGCAGTAGGTGATAAACGCTTTATAGAAGCTCAGACCGATTTTGAGGCTGACTTAGGACGATTATATGCGTATGGCTTATCTGCTGACGCTATTACCTCTTTGGCTACCAACACTAAAAAACTTGGACAATACACCCTAAACGCAGAGACTTCTGGCGCTGTATTATCTGATAATTTCCGTCAAGGACAACGCATAGAATCCGGCGGTACTTTATTTGATCTGGCTGATGAGGATACGTTATGGGTTGAAGCACGTTTAGCGCCATCAATGGAATTGGACTTACCCAAAAATTCAAAGGCGCAAGTAAATGTAGGTAACAATACATACATAGCTACGGTCACTCAAAAAGCTCATACCATAGACCCAGTAACTCGCACACGCATTATACGTTTACAGGTTCAAAATGACGGCCATAAGCTTCATCCAGGATTATTTGCCGATGTCTATTTTTCCCTTGAAACTGACAAAAAGGTCCTGGCTGTACCTGAAGAAGCATTAATGCGAGGTAGTGATGGTGATTGGATGGTGTTTGTTGAAGAAAATGGCGAATTTAAAGGTGTTGAAATCGAATTGGGACGACAACTGGGAATATTACGTGAAATTCATGGTTTGCCAGCAGGCTCAAAAATTGTCACAACTGGTGCTTTTTATGTTGCCGCGGAAATTGCCAAAGGCAGTTTTGACGCACATAACCATTAATTTATTGATAATTGGAGAACTAACACATGTTAAATCGTTTGATTGACTGGTCTGTCGCTAACCGATTATTGGTGATACTTGCCTTGGTTGCGTTAACGGCTACGGCCATTTTTACTATTCCACGTTTGAATTTGGATGCATTTCCAGATGTTACCAACGTGCAAGTTGCCATAAATACTGAAGCACCTGGTTTAGCTTCGGAAGAAGTAGAGCAACTAATTACTTTCCCCATTGAAGCGGTAATGTATGCATTACCTGATGTTGAAGAAGTACGATCTATTTCTAAAACAGGGCTGTCTGGTATTACGGTTGTCTTCAAAGAAGGCACCGATATTTATTTTGCTCGTCAATTGGTTTTTGAGCGATTGCAATCAGCAAAAGAATTAATACCAGAAGGTGTTGGAACACCTGAAATTGGTCCAAACACCTCTGGTTTGGGGCAGGTATATCAATACTTACTACTCGCTGATGAAGATTCTGGTTATGACAGTACGTCACTTCGAAGTCTAAACGATTGGGTGGTTAAATTATTGTTAATGCCTGTAGATGGTGTTACAGATGTCTTAGCATTCGGCGGAAATGTTAAACAATACCAAGTAAATATCAACCCTTCTCGTTTACTTGCTTACCAATTGACCCAAGAAGATATCGCTAACGCATTAGAAGACAATAATGATAATGCGGGTGGTTGGTATATGGATAGAGGCCAAGAGCAACTAATTATACGCGGTGTCGGTTGGCTAAGTAGTGATGAAAAAGGTATTGAAGAACTAAAACAAATCCCTGTTAAAACAATTGAAGGTACTGTTGTCTACCTTTCTGATGTGGCAACTGTTGAGTTTGGAAGCGAAATTAGACAAGGCGCTGTCACAATGACTAAACGTGTCGGTGCTAATGGTAGTAAATTCCTAGGTGAAGTTGTTTCCGGTATTGTTTTAAAACGTATGGGCGCAAATACTAAAGTTGCCATTGATGGCATAAAAGACAGAATCCCGCTCATTCAACAAGCCCTGCCAAAAGGTGTAACGTTTGAACCTATTTATGACCAAGCAGATTTAATTGAAAAAGCAGTTAGCACAGTCGCTCAAGCATTGACAATGGCTTTTATCTTTATTGTTATTGTATTGGTACTTTTCTTACTCAATGTACGCGCAGTTTTACTGGTTCTTATTTCTATTCCACTTTCTGTTGGTATGGCATTAATGATCATGGCTTACAATGGCTTGTCTGCGAATTTAATGTCTCTGGGTGGTTTAGCGGTTGCGATTGGAATGATGGTCGATGGTGCAGTGGTGATGATGGAAAATATTTTCAAACATCTCAGTCAGCCCGATCGTCGTCACGAACATAGTCATGAAGGAATGCATGACAGTGAGAATCCTTTTGATGTCGAAAAAGATGTCGATGTTAGTTTACGCATACAAATTGCCGCTAGAGAAGTAGCTAAGCCAGTATTTTTTGCAGTAACAATTATTATGGTGGTTTTTGCCCCTTTATTTAGCTTAGAAGGGGTTGAAGGCAAACTATTTCAGCCGATGGCTATTAGTATTATGATTGCAATGGTTGCGTCTTTAGCCGTATCACTCATTGTTGTACCTGCGTTAGCCAGTTACCTGTTTCAACGAGGTTTTAAAGCTCGAACCAGCCCTTTCGTTAGTGTGCTAGAAAAGCTTTACCGTAGTAGTTTAACAAAAGCGATGAACGCTAAAAAAGTAGTTCTTATCGGGGCTGGAGCCTTGCTTGTTGGTACGTTATTTTTAGTGCCAAATTTAGGCACTGAATTTGTGCCAGAGCTTGAAGAAGGCACTATTAATTTACGTGTAACCATGGCCCCATCAACCAGCTTAGCGACTGCCCTTTTAGTATCCCCTAAATTGGAAAAAATATTACTTGAATTTCCTGAAGTAACTTATGCTACCAGTCGTATTGGCCGAGCAGAAATTGGTGGTGATCCTGAGCCAGTGAGTAACATTGAAATCTATATTGGTCTCAAACCAGTTGTAGAGTGGACCAGCGCTAAAACACGCCATGAACTACAAGGTTTAATGGAAGTAAAACTTGAGAAATTCCCCGGTTTACTACTGAATTTTTCTCAACCTATCGCAACAAGAGTAGATGAATTACTTTCTGGTGTTAAAGCGCAGTTAGCCATAAAACTATTTGGTGCTGATCTCGATGTCCTTGCTCAGCAAGGTCAGGCTATAGTTAATGCTATTCAAGGTGTTGATGGTGCAAGGGATGTCGCTATGGAGCCAATCGCAGGTGAATCTCAGTTAGTCGTTAGACCAAACCGTCGTCAATTATCTCGATACGGCTTATCGGTTGGTGATGTAATGAGACTTGTGCGAAATGGTATCGGTGGTCAGGAAGTAGGACAAGTCATTAATGGTAATGAACGTTATGATATTTATCTACGGATAGACAAAGAGTTTAGAGATCAGCAACAAACTATTGCTGACTTACGGCTACAAGCTCCAACAGGTGCATGGGTACGGTTAGGTGATGTTGCAGATATTGCCATTGAATCGGGTCCCCCTCAGGTACGCCGAGATGATGTCCAGCGACGCGTCGTTATTCAAGCCAACGTACAAGGACGAGACATGGGGAGTGTCGTTAAAGATATTAGAGCAGCAATTGCAAGTAAGGTTGATTTACCTCCCGGTTATTCTGTTGATATCGGTGGCCAATTTGAAAATCAACAAAGAGCACAGCAAAGACTTGCTATCGTTGTTCCACTTTCTATTGGTATTATTGCGTTGCTACTATATTTTGCTTTTACTAGTGTTGGTCAAGCTATGCTCATACTCGTCAATTTACCCTTAGCTATGATTGGTGGAGTTGTCGCCTTGTATATTTCTGGTCAATACTTATCTGTCCCAAGTTCAATTGGTTTTATTACCTTATTTGGTGTCGCTGTTCTCAATGGTGTGGTTATGGTTGAAGCGATTAATCTACGCATTGAAACAGGTATGGAAAGTATTGCCGAAGCCGTTTACGAAGGCGCTATATCAAGGCTTCGCCCTGTATTGATGACAGCGATTACCTCCGCTCTTGGTTTGATACCTATTATCATGTCAAATGGTGTAGGCTCTGAGATACAACGACCATTAGCCACTGTAATTGTTGGTGGTTTGGTTACAGCAACGTTCCTTACTTTATTTGTCCTCCCCGTACTTTATGGTTGGTTTTCTAAAGGTCGGATTGAAGAAATGAGAAGGTAGTGCTGTTTGGCTAAAGCAAATATGACGGTTTGCTTTAACTCGATATCCCGTAGGTATTCGCTGCGGGATATCAATTTATAGGAGAAAGTAATGTCCGACAAATTACATCAACATCCAACTAGCGATGGACACAGTCATATTCCTAAAGATATGTCTTCAAGTCGTATTGGCTGGGCATTTATACTAAATGTTTGTTTTACTATTATCGAATTTATTGGCGGCTGGTTAACCAACAGTACCGCAATCATGGCGGATGCGGTTCACGATTTAGGAGATAGTTTATCCATCGGTCTCTCATGGGTATTAAATAAACTCAGCAAGAAAAACCATGATGAAACGTTTAGTTACGGCTACCACCGTTTTTCTTTACTTGGTGCGCTTATTAACGGCGTTGTCTTAATAGCGGGGTCAATTTATGTGTTAACCATTTCATTCCCTCGATTGTTATCGCCAGAGATGCCTGATGCTCAAGGCATGTTATGGTTAGCGATATTAGGGGTGATTGTTAATGGTTATGCTGCCTTCAAATTAAGTGACGGGAAAACATTAAACGAACGTGTACTTAATTGGCATTTACTGGAAGACGTTTTAGGTTGGGTAGCTGTGCTAATTGTTGCTATCGTCTTAATGTTTGTCGAACTGCCAATACTTGATCCCATACTTTCAATCGGATTTACCTTATTTATTCTTTTTAATGTCTTAAAAAACCTCCGTACTGCAATACGTCTGTTTTTGCAGGCAACACCAGAGCAAGCCATTCAAGAAAAAATAAAAATTGAATTATCAACATTGAAATTTATTGAAGATATTCATCATTTTCATTTGTGGTCCCTTGATGGTGAAAGGCATGTACTTACTGCTCATTTAGTAGTGAACCATTATTTTGATCAACAGGAATATATTGCAATAAAGCATGAAATATCAACACGACTAAGCCCGTTTCATCTTGAACATACAACGTTGGAATTTGAGTTTGTAAACGAAATATGTAGAGATTCAAAAAACAATTAGAAATACTTTCAAAGATGAAAAGACATTTTAACCAAACCTGTTGCAGGCTCGTTTTTTTGAGAGACCCCATTTCTCTTACTAGTGCGGAAGCCTTTAGTGTTACTACAGCGGAATGCTGACAGATTTATTTTACGTAAACCCAAATCTGACGGATGACTATGATGATTAGCTATTACAGCAATCTTGTCCTTCTTGAATTGGTGGGCATTTAACAGTTCCAAAAGAACAGAAAACGCAGCAATCACCTTTTAAAGGCTTTAATAATACTTTGCATGATTCACATTTATAGAACCACTGACAGGCATTGGTTGGCATTTTTTCTGTTTTACTATGACCACACTCAGGACAAGTTATTGTTGAGTTTAATTTTATACTTTGCATACTCGCACCTTTATAGGTTTTACAATATCTAATACTGACATTACAATCATTAAACTTATGCCAAAGTAGAATAAATAGGTACTCCAACCATATTGCCAGAGAAGATAGGGGTTTTGTGACCATCCCCTCGATATTAACCTTACTTGCGGTAAGGTACTGAAAAACCTAGTGACCTTGGGTTTAATATGAAATTAGCTAGTTTAGTCAAAACTCTTATAGCATTTTGATAATTTAATTATGAGAGCACTTTTGATACATATTTATTGCCAACATCATTAAGTAAACCTTTTAATAATTGTTTACCCCTCAAATTACTGTTTAAAAAACAGGCTTAAGGTTAATTTCGAGGGGATGGGCAACAAACCTCTAGTTTGACACCAAACTTACTACAGATTTAAATCTACAGAGCCTTTTCCGTTGCTATTTCCAAATTACGCAAGTCCAAAATAGTTTTCACACAGCCTGAGCTTGAAGGGGGCGCTAACTCTCTTGGGGGGCGAAAGCGCCTTAGACTTAATACTCTAAATTCGTTTGAAACTTGAATAATGGAAATGTCCGCTTTGGGAATTTGAGATCTAGCTCCATGCAAAAGTGTTAGGTAAAACTTCAGTTGTAAATGGATGTAATTTTTTAAGTGAAAATTGCAGTTTTAGGCTCAAATTTCACATCAAGTAATGAAAGTTCAACGGCAGCTATGAGCTTGAAGCAGTCATACAATGTAAAAAATACGACTGACCGCTTATCGCTCAAAGCCGACCTATAGAGTAATTACGTTAACACGTCTTGGGGCAGAAACGAGTTACGACTGATAGCACTAAGCTGAATTTCGGCAAAGAACGAATAGCGGTCATTGTGATTGGC
>NZ_JADYWS010000045.1:0-19980 GCF_015864715.1 Pseudoalteromonas sp. NZS71
GTGGTCGAATGCACCGGTCTTGAAAACCGGCATGGGTTTATAGCCCATCTAGGGTTCAAATCCCTATCTCTCCACCATATTTTAATTGGTGGCTTTTTTTACTTCCATCAATACAAACGGTTATGCGTTGGAGAGGTGTCCGAGTGGCCGAAGGAGCTCCCCTGCTAAGGGAGTATAGAGTTTGTAGCTCTATCGAGGGTTCGAATCCCTCCCTCTCCACCATACTTAATTTAAACCACTTAATTGTGGTTTTTTTGTGCCTAAATTTTAACACCAATACTAAATTGGGAGGGTGAGAACCCTCGACAGGGTTCGACAAAATGTCTGGAACATTTTAGGCCGCTGCAAGCGTCGCGCAGCGATTGATTACATGGATGTAAGCAAGTCTATCCCTCCCTCTCCACCATACTTAATTTAAACCACTTGATTGTGGTTTTTTTGTGCCTAAAATTTAACACCAATACTAAATTGGGAGGGTGAGAACCCTCGACAGGGTTCAATAAAATGTCTGGAACATTTTAGGCCGCTGCAAGCGTCGCGCAGCGATTGATTACATGGATGTAAGCAAATCTATCCCTCCCTCTGGACCATACTTAATTTAAACCACTTAATTGTGGTTTTTTTGTGCCTAAAAATTATAAAAACTAAACAAATTGTGCCTAGTAATAACTTAGGGCATTATTAACACAACTTTAGCCACTTTAGGTTTAGCTATGATCCGGTTCATATTGCTATCAGTTTGCGCGGCAGCACCATTTTTTACCTTGGCACAAAGTACAACAGTGTATAAGTGTGTAATTAAGGGCGTTCCTACCTTTAGCCAAACGCCTTGCGCTAAAGATGCACAAGTTATTACTCTTAAAGATATAAACGTAATTGAAGCATACAAAAGCTCTACGCCCGGTAAAGGTATTACCGACACCTCTGTGGATGACTACTTAGAAGTTCAACAAATAGAGCGTGAAATAAAGCGCCTTGAGCTATCTATTGCACAAAGCCAAAAAGAATACGCAGCTAAAAAACAGCAGATAGATTACATGACTCAAGATAAAGCCAATCGTTTAGGCGCTTCGTCTATTGCTGATGCTATCGCAACTAAAACAAATTCGTTAAAGCAAGCTTACGACGCATCAATTAATCAAACGCAGCAAAAAATAGAGTCATTAAAACAAAGAAAGCAGCAGCTTAGCCAAAACCCTTAAGCGCTCGTTTTACTATCGAAATAAACTGCTCAACGTCTTCTTGAGTATTATAAATATGTGGCGATACTCGTATCCCAAATTTACGAGCATCTACACTGACTTCCGCTTTATTAAGCCCTGTAAGTACATGGTCTTGCTGCTTGTTAAAAAACAAAATAACAGTCCCGCTGCATTTATCACTACTCATAGGTGATGCAACATATTTGCCTAGTTGCTCATGAATAAGCGTAAGCATAGCTAAATTATGATCCCTTACCTTGTGAGCAGTTAGCTCTGCAAAGTAAGCAATGCTATTTGCGGCAATAATATAAGGCGCTACAGAGGGAGTGCCCCCCCAAAATTTGAGCGCACTGGCGTTATATTCAAAGTGGTTTATATTGAACTCAAATGGATTTTGATGCGAAAACCAACCCACATCTTTAGGCTCACAATACTCTATTTGGTTTTTGTTAACCCATAAATAAGCTGCACCTGGGCCACCACATAACCATTTAACGCTCGAGCCAATCATAAAGTCAGCATCGAGTACGCTTAAATCAAGGGGTATAACACCCGCTGATTGAGCAACATCAATTATTGACAAGCTATTGGTTAATTTACTTATAGCTACAATATCGTATACAGGCGCCTGTACACCTGTATTTGAATACACATGGCTTATAAAAACTAAATCGATATCACAAGTTATATAACGCTGCCAAACACTAATATCAGTTAGGTTTTCGTGCTCTGGTATAAACATAATTTGTGCGCACTCTGGTAATGCTTTTTGCATTGCAAAACCCATGCTCGGAAAATCACTTTGCGCCATAAGCACTTTACAATTTTTTTGCTGTAGCCGTGGATGCGACATAAGCAACTTTGTTAAGCCGCTTGATAAATTAACCTGAGGACAAAACTGCGAACTAGGCGCATTAAATAACTTACCAAGCGCGGTAGTAAATTGCTCAACTGCGGGCAGCCATTGTTGCCAAGGTTCTTGATTTGAGCTCTCCCACGGTAAAAAATAGTGCTGTGCTAAATATTGCTGCGTATTTTTAAGAGGACGCCCTACCGAGTGGTTTAGTAAATAACAGCCATCAGCCATACAAAAATCATTTTTAAGCATGCTATTTAACCCATTTTTTAAGTGTATTTAGATCGTCAAAACGTGTTTTTATATCGTCGCGTTTGGCACTGGCTCGCCTATCTCTTAATTTTTCGAGCGAATCAAGTAACACATGAAGCGGCGGACCACTTGCTGTTACCTTGCTCATATGCTGCTGTTGCATATTTTTTGAGGGCTGAGCAATAAACTTTTCAACCAGTTGATTATGATGACCGACTGCGGTGTCGCCATGTAATTTACACACTTGAATAAATAACGTTGCATGGTTTTTAAACCAATCTGTATTTTTATATTGCTTGGCTTGTAAAAAGTCATCCATAAAGCTTTGCATACGCATGGCTTCTCGCAGGATTTGTTGATCCTCTGGCATCATATATAAAAACTTATCCACCAGCATTTGCGAGTAACTAGGCTCATTTGCGCTACAAAGCCCTAGTAACATATCAATCACGTTAATACCTGCAAAGTCACCAGCATTTGCACCTCTGTAAACCTCTTTACCTACACGGTACGGTTTATAATAAGGGCGAACGCAGTTAAAAAAGCGATCTGCATCGAGCTCAGAATAAAGTGCATTGTTTGACTCAATTACATTTATAAGTGCCTGTTTAGCTACTTTTAATAACTCACCACATAAAGGATGCGAAATCCCCAGTGGTAATATTTTTAATAATGCATCACTTGCCCGTTTGTAGGCCAAAATGCCTTGAGTGTTATAATCAAGAAATAGCTTTTCGTCGGGTAAATTAGTAAATCGTTTATAAATACCGTTAAGTGCTTTGTTATGAGTAGTTAAGTGGGCGGTAGCAAAACGAGGAGTTACGCCAATGGATGCGCCTATATGCATAGCAAGCGCTGAGGCTTCTATTAGTGGGGAGCTGGTTTCTCTGCTTGGTTCGGTAATTTCATGGCGCCTACACGCTGCCATAAATAATCCTACGTTACCGAGTAAGTCAAAAGCACTATCAAAGCCTTGATCTGTGTTTCCCTCGGCTAATAAATTGCTAATTAATACGTTGCCTTCTTTTTCTAATTGTTGCTTTAAGGCCTCGCCTACCCCTTCTACATTGGCTTTATCGGTTTGCTGCCAATAAAGCTGCTCTAATTCACTATTTAAAGTGACAAACTCTGTTCGTATCCAGTGATCGAAAATAGCGGTATGTGTGTTCATTGGTGTGCTCTATTATTTTTATAGTTAAATGCTAACAGAGTTCAATGAGGGTAAAACGCCAAAAAAATTAGTAAAAACTGCAATACTTAGCAATAATCACTACAAATATAAAAATAATTAATAAAAGCCGACAACTATGTTAGATAAAAAAGATCAGCAATTACTCATTGCACTGCAAAGCCAAGCTCGTATGTCGGTTTCAGATTTGGCCAGCAGTATCAACCTATCGGATACACCTTGCCTAAGGCGTATAAAAAAATTAGAGCAAGAAAACATTATTACCGGCTACCACGCCGCCATAAATCCTAAAGCACTTAACCTTAATGTGTTGGTATATGCGTTTGTGCGATTAAGCCAAAACTCGGTAAGTGCTGCAGAGCAATTTGAGCAACATGTAGAAAAATTACCACATGTATTAGAGTGTTGTGTAATATCAGGAAGCTATGATTATTTATTAAAAATCATTGCACATGATCTTGAGAGCTACGAAACGTTTGTAAAACATCAACTAGGTAGTTTAAGTTGTATTGCAAATATAGAATCAACAGTCGTGTTAAAGCAGTCATTTAGCAAAAAACAGTTACCATTATAAAAATAACCAAAATAACTTACTGTTAGCTATACTGATATTTCAAAACGATAATAATAATTGCTTGGACCTTATGTGAAAAATTTTAACTCTAAAAATCATTCCATTATTTTTTACATTATGTTTGCTTTAGCATATTTTTTAGTCGGCATAGCACTCACTAAACTTGCTTTTAACTCGCAAATAATTCCAATTTGGTTACCTGCCGGCATAGCTCTAGTCGGTTGTTATATTTGGTGGTGGCGCTTTATCCCGCCTTTATTTGTAGCTGCAATTGCGTTTAACCTTAATATTTTTGACAGTTCAGCTCATGAGCTAGTCCTGGTCGGCAACTCATTCAACGAGGCAATGTATATCGCCTTTGGTGTTGTTATACAGGCAATGGTCGGCGCAGCTCTTTTAAAGTATTGGCTTGGCCACCCGCTGCGCTTTAAAAAGCGCAAGAATATAATTTACTTTATTTTAGTCATAGCCATATTGGTCAGCTTAATTTCAGCTAACTTTGGCGTATTCGCACTGAGTCAATTTAACTCGATTTACAGTATTGATAATCATTGGAATAATGTTATTTACTGGTGGCTTGGCGATACATTAGGGGTATTAATTGCGACTCCGTTTTTACTTTCTTTATTACCACAAAAGTCTAATCAACATACTATATCGGCATTTCCGACAATTGCAGTATGCTCAGTTTTATTTTTATCAGTCGCGGTAACAACACAATTATACGATCAGGAAAATCGTATAAGCACTATTAAAATTGCCGAACGTGAAGTCCACGTTATAGAAAACAGCCTTTATAGATATACAAATCGTAGTATTATTGCAGTGCAGAGCTTAGCAAGTCAGGTTCAATCATCTCCCATGCTGAGCCAGCAAGATTTTTATTCTTATGCTAGTCAGTTACTAACTCAATACGAGTTTATTAACGCTTTATCGTGGAATGCAAAAATACCTCAAGATCAACGCGAAGTCTTTGCTCAAGAAATATCAAGTATTTACCATTTAGATATTGATATAGTTGGCGAACCTCTTGAAATTAACGATCCCCTTGTTATAGTAAAATACATAGCTCCTTTTAATGGTAATCAAAAAGCGATTGGCTTTAATGTATTTTCAAACCCTGATCGAAAAAACTCTCTGCTTAACCCCGCTATAAAGTACATGCCAGTCGGAACTAAAATAATTCAGTTGGTGCAAACCAAACAACCTAAACCAGCCTATTTATTATTTGCTCCTGTGTACTCCCAATATAACGATGAAAAAACAATTAAAGGCTATGCCACTGGTATATTTTTAGTGCGTAGTATTATTGAGCAGGCCATTTCTAAAGAACAGTCTGATATGTTTTCAATTGGTATATACGAAGATACAAACACACCGCCGTTTTATAGTAATTACTCTCAAGATATTCAGCAAGCCAAAGGCAGCCGTTTAATGTCGTTTGACGTGGACTTTGCAGGGCAAAAATGGATTGTAAAACTAGCCCTTAAAGAAAGCTTTTTAACACAACATAATAGTCAACTAACTCTATTATTGCTCATACTTCAAGTTGCCGTATGTTCTTTAATTTTAATGGTTTTACTGCTGTTTAATCAGCAACAAATTGCACTTACACGTCAAGTTGCAGAGCGTACACACTCACTCGCACAAGCAAAGCAGCAGTCTGATTTAGCTAATCAGGCTAAAAGCCAATTTTTAGCGAATATGAGCCACGAAATACGTACACCATTAAACGCCGTTATTGGTTTTTCTTCACTTGCTCGAGAAACAGACAGTGCAAGTACACTCATTGGCTATTTAGATAAAATAAACTCATCATCTAAAAGTTTATTAAACTTAATTAATGACATTCTTGATATATCAAAAATAGAATCCCAAAAGTTAGTTATTGAATCTATTGCATTCGACTTAGGTGCCTTAATAACACGCATAGACAATATGTTTGAACAAAGCGCAGTTAACAAAGGTATTAACTGGCAAGTTAACTCAAAGCTACCTTTAGATACCTGGTTTATTGGTGATCCTATGCGAATTGAGCAGGTATTACTTAATTTATGTAGTAACGCGATTAAATTTACAAGCCAAGGCAGCGTTACTTTAAACATAGAAACAGAGTTTACTGCCGCCAATAAAGTACAGCTTGTGATAAACGTTAGTGATACCGGAATAGGTATAAAACCAAGCCAGCATAAAAAATTATTTAACGCATTTACCCAAGCTGATAGTTCTACCTCAAGGCAGTTTGGCGGTACAGGGCTTGGCTTAACAATAGCAAAAGAGCTAAGCCAATTAATGGGGGGAGAAATAGCCCTTAAAAGTGAAATAGATAAAGGCTCTACTTTTACATTTTCAATACGATTAGAAACAACAGAGCCTAAAAAAGAACATGTTATTACATTTGATAATACTAATATTACTTCGCTAGACATTTTGGTCGCAGAGGATAACCCAGTAAATCAAATGGTTATTAAAGCGATGCTTGGCTCGTTAGGGATTGTGCCGTATATAGTAGAAAACGGTGAGTTGGCGGTCGATATAGTGAAAAAACAACATTTTGATTTAGTCCTTATGGATTGCCAAATGCCTATAATGGATGGCTATAGAGCAACGGCACTGATC
The DNA here is from genome assembly GCF_015864715.1 of Pseudoalteromonas sp. NZS71. Classification (NCBI taxonomy): domain Bacteria; kingdom Pseudomonadati; phylum Pseudomonadota; class Gammaproteobacteria; order Alteromonadales; family Pseudoalteromonadaceae; genus Pseudoalteromonas; species Pseudoalteromonas sp. NZS71. Next base: position 6,693 of record NZ_JADYWS010000045.1, read on the forward strand.
CGCCAGTTTAAAACCGAACAAGAACTCCCTATTATTGCTTTAACTGCCGACGTAATGCCAGAGGATAAAGCACATGCACAAGCAGTTGGATTTAATCAACATCTTGCAAAACCGCTTGAACTCATTAAGCTAACCGAGTGTCTTGTCCAATATGCAGAAGTTAATGAACAATAGTGGTTTAATTTTAAGAATAGTTTTTAGAGTATTTTTAAAAGTAGCTTTTGGTTTAGTTTTGAGTGTTTTTTCTCATACAGCTGTCGCTCAAAACTGTATATCGCAGGCGAGCGACTTTAAATTTATAACAAAAAGTAAGCAACAAGGCTTATTACGCTTTGAAAATGAGCACAACCACCAGCGCTTTAATTACCACGCCCTTTTACCATTTAACGATTACTTAGATTTTGCATATAAACATATAAATAAAGCCAATCCACGTGCAAATATGCCATGCCCTGTTATTACACAAACCTATCAGCAATTAGTAACACAAGGTACGCGAAAACCTGACCCTACTATTGCAGATATTATTGCTCCTTTTGAGCTCACGCATCCAAACAGTAATAAAGTTGCACTACTAATCCACGGGCTAACTGATTCACCCTTTACGTATCACGATTTAGCACAAGTGTATTATCAGCAAGGCTATACTGTGCGTACTATTTTATTACCAGGACATGGAAGCGCCGCAAGTGCTTTACTCAATGTAGACGTTAGCCAATGGCAACAAGCAATAAAATACGGTATTGAACGCTCGGTGCAAGACTTTGATGAGGTGATACTCGCAGGTTACTCTACCGGTGCAGCGTTACTTATTGATTACGCAACCAAACACACTGTTTCGCCAAAAATTAAAGCGCTTATGCTTTATTCGCCCGGCTCTGAGCCACATAATAAGTACGGCTGGATAGCAAAGTGGATTGATGCCATACCCTTTGTTAATTGGATTGATAAAGACGCCGATGTAGACTTTGCTAAGTATGAGTCATTTCCTTTAAATGCAGCTGCCGCTTCGTACGATGCAATGTCACTTGCAAGTATTAGTAGCTTAAACAAACGCCCTGCACTTAAATTGCCTATTTTTAGTGTACTTAGCGATATTGATACCACGATAGATACGCGTGCCACGCTAAAGTTATTGAGTGCATTACACAAAGGTAATTCAATCAAATATAAGCCTCTCGATACTTTAGTACTTTATGGAAGTACTGATATTTTACCGACGGGATTTGCTAGTGACTACACAGTAAATAATCCGCAATGCACAACACCTCAATGTAAAAAGGTTCATGGTATGTCGCATATTGCTGTTGTTAACTCACCGCAAAATCCACATTATGGAATTAAAGCAACTTATCGCAATTGTGGCAGCTTTATTAACGACGAGTCCCTATACAAAACATGTAAAACAACTAAAAACCCACAACTAGGAGAGCGTACAAGCGCCAACTTAAAACACTACCCGGCTTTACAGCGCTTAACTTATAATCCTCATTTTACCGAGCTTAAAATGCAAATTAGTACGTTTATTAAAAACGTAGAACAGCTTAAAACACCTACAAGGTAAGTAGTCATGGGAACGTTTTCGCACCAATGGTTTAGCAGTATTAATGAGATTGATCAGGCGCAGTGGCAACGTTTATTTGGTGATGAACCATTTACTCAACATGCTTTCTTATATGCCCTTGAACAAAGCCAATGCGTAACACAAAAAAGCGGTTGGCAGCCCCATCACCTCGCTATTTTTGAAAGTGATACGCTCGTTGCACTTGCACCCGGGTATTTAAAAAGTCATTCATACGGCGAGTATGTGTTTGACTGGGCCTGGGCTGAGGCATACGAAAAGCATGGTTTAGAGTACTACCCAAAATGGCTATCTGGCATTCCCTTTAGCCCTATTGAAGGCAAGCGTATTGCTATCGAGCACGCTAACCCAAATACGGTGTATCAGTACATTACAGAGCAACTTAGCTTACACAGTGCTGAGCAAAGGTGGTCGGGGTGGCATGTTAATTTTTGCGACCAAGCCCAAGCCACCTCATTAACTGAGCAACACGCCATGTTAAGAGTAGGTGTGCAATTTCAGTGGTTTAATAAAGGTTATGAATCCTTTGACGACTTTTTGCAGGTGCTTAGCTCACGAAAACGTAAGTCACTTAAAAAAGAGCGAGCTAAAATAGCGCAACAAAATATTGATATTGAATGGCTGCAAGGAACGCAAATTACGCCCGAGATAATGCAATTGTTTTGTGAGTTTTATCAGCGTACCTACTTAAAGCGCTCTGGTCATTTGGGCTATTTAAATATGGAGTTTTTTACGCTTTTACATGCCTTAATGGCTAATACTCTCGTTATTATGCTGGCCAAAAGAGACGATAACGTGATTGCTGCAACACTTAGTTTAGTAGGTAAAAATACGCTTTATGGGCGCTACTGGGGAGCAAGTGAGGAAGTAGATTCGCTGCACTTTGAATTGTGTTATTACCAAGGTATTGAGTTTGCAATAAAGCATAAACTCAACTGTTTTCATTCGGGTGCACAAGGTGAGCACAAAATAGCACGCGGATTTGAACCCGTACTTACCTACTCTGCTCACCATATTGTTGATGGCGACTTTAGTAATGCAATAAGCGACTACTTAAAGCGTGAACGCGGCCATATTGATATATATAAAGAGCAATGTAGCTCATTACTGCCGTTTAAAAACGAGTAACTGATTATTTGCAGGCATGGCTGTATCGCTAATAAGCGTAAGCCCTGCTTGCTTAGCTAGTTGTTCAACTGCTTCAAAATCTCTTATTCCACTTAACGGATCGCGCTCTGTTAAAAAGGCACTAAAGTCATCATTACTTGGGCTGGTAAATTCACCTTGGTATTTGAATGGCCCATAAATACACAACATACCGTCGCTATTTAAGTGGCGTTTAACACCGTCAAAAAAACGCTCAACTAATTGCCAACTTACAATATGAAATGTGTTTGCAGTATAAATAGCGTCAACTTTATCTATTGGCCACTCATTATTTAAATCAAGCTCAAATGGTGCATGTAAATTAGTTGAATTAGCTTCGCGGTGCCATAAATTAATCCCTTCGTGGTTTATAGCACGATCACTTGTATGCCATTGTAAATGTGGTAATTGCTCTGCAAAAAAAACACTATGCTGGCCTGTTCCTGAGCCAACTTCGAGTACTGTTTTAGTATTTTTTAATACAACTTTTAATTGCTCTAAAATAGGGGTTTTATTGTTTTCACAGGCTTGTGAAAATGGCTTTGTCATTACTGTGCACCAAAATTGTAGATTAATGCACAACAGTAAAGCAAATTTAGCTTATTTTGTCGTGATGAAAAAAAGGTAATTTTTAAATACTATAACTATCATATGGTTGAGCCGGCTCATTATGGTTGGTACGTAATATGCTTTATATTGTTAACCCACTAAAGGGTTTAACTTATATTAAATTTCAAAGGATAAAATTATGCATATATCCCCTTATACCGCTGTAGACGCGGCCATTGCTATAACCGAAAAAACCACCGACGATCATAGTTACGCCGTTGATATGAGAGCTACAGTAATCGATTTACTTTCGCACCCTAAACATAATCAACAGGCGATGACCAAACATGAAACAGATCAGATATTTATTCTTGGCTACAATTAATACTCAAATTAGTATCACAAATAATTTTTATAATAACTGTTTACACTGAAACCGATTAAATGTAATGATAACTATTATCGTTAACTTAAGTCGGTTTTTTTATGCCTTCAAATTATGCCCAGCATCGTTACCATCAAGAACTCTCTTGCCATTGCTTAAGACCTGGCCTGCATGCACCCATGCTCGTTGCCGATTACATAGAAACCGCCCTTAACGTCGCCAAAAAATTTGAGCAACAACGTAATCCCTTGCTTCAAGAGTTTTATCTTAGACGCACACACCATGAAATTATGAACAAAATGTGCGACCCTCTTATACATAATGCTATTCGTAAACAATGTTTAGAGCAGTTATACAAACCTTTATTAGCACTAAAACGGTTTTATAAAGTGCATAACAATACTGCACAATTTTTAATACTTGAGCGTGAAGCTCGTATTCTTAGTCACGAATTCAACCCTTTTTAAGGAGCACACTTATGAGCAACTTTAGAACAGAATCAGACAGCATGGGCGAGCTACAAGTACCTACTGATGCGCTCTATCAGGCGCAAACACAACGAGCAGTTAATAACTTTGCCATTAGTGGCTTATCTATGCCAAAGCAATTTATCACTGCACTGGCTTATATAAAACAAGCCGCTGCACAAAGTAACTGTGAGCTAGGCCATTTAAGCAAAGCTAAAGCCGATGCTATTGAGCAAGCTTGTCAAAGTATTATTGATGGCGAGCATGTTGAGCATTTTCCCGTTGATATTTTTCAAACAGGTTCTGGCACAAGCTCAAATATGAATGCCAATGAAGTTATTGCAACGCTTGCTAGCCGAATAGGCAGTGAAAGCATTCACCCTAATGATGATGTGAATATGGGGCAAAGTTCTAACGATGTAGTCCCTACTGCTATCGCACTCAGTAGCGCAATAAATGTAGTGTACGAATTACTTCCTTCGCTTGAAAATTTATCGCAAAGCCTGGAAAAGAAAAAAGCTGAAGTAGGCCATATAGTTAAAACGGGCCGTACGCATTTAATGGATGCAATGCCTGTAACGTTTGATCAAACACTCAGTGCATGGCAGTCACAAGTTAATCATGCCGCAGCAGGAATTAGACATAGCTTAGAGCGTGTATGCGAACTTGCACAAGGCGGTACAGCTGTTGGAACAGGAATAAATGCAGACCCTAAGTTTGCAGCCAAATTTGCAGAAAATCTGAGTGCCAATGTAGGCATTAGATTTACGCCCAGTAGTAATTTTTTTTATAATATAGGTTCACAAGACGCCATCGTCGCACTTTCTGGGCAATTAAAAGTACTCGCTGTCGCACAAATGAAAATAGCCAACGACCTACGCTGGATGAACTCAGGACCACTTGCAGGTTTAGGTGAAATAGAGCTTGAAGCGCTTCAACCAGGCTCATCTATTATGCCAGGTAAGGTAAACCCAGTAATACCAGAAGCCGCAGCCATGGTAAGCGCACAAGTTATTGGCAACGACGCCACTATTACCGTAGCAGGCCAAGCGGGTAATTTTGAGCTAAACGTTATGCTGCCAGTCATTGCGTATAATATTTTACAAAGCATAGAATTACTTGCCAATAGCGCGCAAGCATTGGGCGATAAAGCCATTGCCAGCTTTAAGGTAAATCAGCCTAATATAGATAAAGCGCTCGCTAAAAATCCAATTTTAGTGACGGCACTTAATCCGGTGATCGGTTATGAAAAAGCAGCAAAAATAGCAAAGCAGGCTTATAAAGAAGCCCGCCCTATTATTGATGTAGCCGAACAAGAAACCGATTTACCACGCAGTGAACTCGAAAAACTACTTAACCCCACCAAACTAACGCAGGGTGGACTTTAACAAAACGATATTTTTCACGGCTTTAATTACTTGATAATATAGTTTTTATTGCCGTAAAAAATGCACCGTGTATGATAGTGATGAATATTTCATCACTATCAAGGTTTGTTATGCGTACCCCATTGTTAGCCATACTTTTACCACTTTGTTTAACTGCATGCTTAGATAAAGCACCCACTGAAACGCAGCAAGTAACAATCACCTCAGAAGCTGAAGCACCAAAGCAAGAGCTACAAAAGCTAAAAGAAAACACTCAATTACAAGAAAATACTAAAAAGAACGTAGTTGCTGAAAAAATACCAAAAGCTGATTTAAAAAACGTTTCAATAGACGATATAAAAACAGCTAAAACCGAATTAAATACGCTAATTACAGATAAGCAATGTGATACCAGCACCCAATGCAGAATAAGTGCAGTAGGCAGTCGCGCATGTGGTGGGCCAAGCAGCTTTGTTGTGTACTCAACAAACGCAGCATCTGAGGAACAAGTAGCTGCCCTTAGCGACAAAATTACTAAGCTTGAAAGTAGTTATAATTCACAAAAAGGGATGATGAGCATTTGTCAGCATTTAACAACGCCAAGCACGCAGTGTGTTGAAAATAAATGTGTTAAACTTGAAGGCTCAGCGGTAAGTGCATTTTAAGGATAACGTTATGAGTTGTTTACCATCGGCAATTAAACTATCAATTTTAAGCATTGCTAGCAGCATTTTATTGCTAAGTGGTTGTGCTAGTACTGTGACGTCAAATGAGCAAAGTAAAAACTTATCTGACTTAAACTATGATCTGAATAACATGGTGAGTAATAACAGCTGCACTGCAAGCTTTCAGTGCAAAGTACTTGAAGTGGGCGCCCGCGCATGCGGCGGACCGAGTAAATATGCTGTTTATTCAACGCTAAACACATCTCAAGAAGAAGCAGAACAGCTTGCTCAACAAATAACAAAACAAGAAAACATACAAAATAAAGCACAAGGCTTAACTGATTGTTCTCCTGTACTTGAAGTGCAATCGCTGTGTATTAACCACCAATGCCAGTCGTTTGATATAAAATAAAAACGGCCGCGTATAAGCTAATTTCAGCGTTAACTTAAATACGGAATTAACGCTGAAATTACTACCACCAGTACCACGCAAACACCCGCTTTAATAATGTATTTCATGGGCATTGTTTTAAGCACCCAATACGCATAAATAAAGCGTACAAAATAACTCGCCGCAGTACCAAACAACGCAAAAATAATTAAGTAAGCAATTAAAATAATATTCATAAAAACCTAATTAAATTATTTCACTTTTTTATTTTTAGTGTGAGCTATTAATAAATCAGCTACTTGTTGTTTTACGGCTCGCTTATCATCGCTTTGTACATCAAAGCGACTGGCTAGTTGCGCTATTTCATCATCATTTAAGTTAAACGATAAACGTTGACGCGTTTTTTTAGACTTTACGTCTAAGCCAAGTATTTTTCGGATCATATCTGACGGCGTTAGCTCTTGATCAATTGCCTGCTTTTTTATCAGTTTTTGAACTTCGCTGCTTAGATCAAATGCCATTTGTGTGGCACGTACAGCTTGTTCCTGACGTAACCACTTGTCTTTAGCATCACTCACTTAGCGTCTCCGGGAAACAAGTCTACAATGTCTGACATTGGACGCATGAGCGTTAGCGATACTTCGGTTTCGCCGCCATCCCAAATTTCGATATTTAAACCAAAGCCTTCATTATCTGACGCTAAGCAAATCATTTCACATGGCTCGCCACCTTCTTGCTCATAACGAGGTAATGCTTGGTTGCGGTAGTCTTTATTATGGAAATAACACACATAAGGCGACTCGCTTTGTTGGTAGCTTTTAGCTAAAAACTGCATAAAGCGCTCTGGTGTATTTTGCACTGTAATGTGGGTTAACGACTCTTCATCAAAAATACGCGCAAACTCATCAAGGCTAAATATCTCTTCAACTTCGTTTCGCTGAATTTTAATAGAAAAGTTAGCCCACTCTTCGCCGTCATCTTGCTCAATTTGTAAAAATACAACTTGGCCGCTATTTGTCTCAAGTACAAATTCAGTATCACTACTGTGCTGATATTGGTAAGTCTGAATATCAGTAACACGTAACGTTTCACCCTTTAACCATGCAGGATAGGCAAATGAATCAATAACGCTAAACATGTCGCCTTTTTTAAGATCGCTCGGATGATTAAGTTGACGTTCTGGCTCTTTTTTAGATTTGAAAAAATTAAACATAGGAAGGCTGCCTTCTAAGCAAAAAAGGTAACTGAGAAAAACTCGGTTACCTTTTTAAAGTATAAACGTAATGGTTAGCTATTTTGCTTCGCTTTGATGCGAGCTAAAATATCAGCGCTTTTTGGACTTGTGTCGCCAATGCCTGCTTCAGCCATTTTTGCTTTTAAGTCATCGCCATTTACGTCTGACTCAAGTTGCTTTGCAGCACCAAGCTGGTCACTTCGATCTTGTTGGCGCTGTTTAATGCGTTCAAGCGATTGACGAGCCGATGTCATAGACGAGCTGTTTGTATTAAGCGTGCTATTAACAGCCATTGTTGCTTGCTGTACGCTTTCAGTGGTTTTAACCATTGTAAGCTGACGCTGATTTTCTTTAATCGATTTTTCAGCATCTTTAACTTGCTGCTTAAGCGCAACAATGTGATTGCTAAAGCCAGACAATACTTGCTCGTTTTCCGCTTTTTCAGCTTCAAAGTCACCAATTTTTTCTGCAATTTCTAATGCTAACGCTTCGTTGCCCTTTTCAAGAGCTTGGCCTGCATACGCTTCATGTTCAGCGATTGATGCATCTACAGCGCTAATTTTACGCTTAGTTTGCATTTCTTTGGCCATTACTTCAGTAAGGCTTTTTTTAGCACGGTGAAGTGCATTTTGCGCGTCTGCAATTTCTTGCTCAAAAATACGGATGCCATTTTTGTCTACAATTGCTTCGCCTGCTTCACGAGCGCCGCCACGTACTGCTGTAAATAATTTTTTTAAAATACTCATAATCTTAACTCCACTAACTGGCTATTAATCGTTTAAATACAAGGTCACGGCTTCTAGTGCATCGATAGCGTTATCGGCTAATGTCACTAGTTCGTGGGTAACATCATCCAATGATGAATTTACCGACAGTGCACCAAAAATCGCGTATTTGTTATCGATTTTAGCAAATGCACTCAGTGGAATTGGCACGTTTAAACGTAGTAATGTTTCGTTTAACTCGTTGCGTAATTCACTTTTAACTTCATCTTCGTCAAACAAGTAGCTAATACATAATAACTGCTCTTGCGTTTGCGTAACAAAAATTGGAAGCTCATCATTTCCATCAACAATGACTTGTAAAACATCTTGCTCGCCTGGGTTGGCAATCAAGAAAGACTCAAAGTTAGCGCCTTCAGTTTCAAAAGAAGCTAATTTTATTGAAAGTTCATTTAATTCCATGTCTCTGCCTTTTGTCGTTTGACATATTATGTCTGAGTTAAGATTCTCATGGTCGACATATTATGTCAACCATGTTTTATTAGTTTTTATACAATTCGCTTTCTATTTGCCATGCAGTTCGGTAGTAATCATACAACTGACCAGACCCTAACCTATTGACCTCAATACTTTTAACTTGTTCAAAGTAGTGGTTAGGAAATACAAAACTTGCCAATAAATATTCTTTACTAATCCACCTTGATGGCACAGGCATAGCCGTCGTATCATTAATACGACCACTGGCCGACTGCCCCATTTTAGTCGCTATAGTCCAGCCCCACTGCCCAAAAGAAGGTATGTTTTGCTGATACTGCTCAACATAGCCAAACCCAGCAGCTTTAACTGTTTTAGCAATGCTTAAAAACGCTTTTTTAGCGTGATAAGGTGAGGTTGATTGAACCGCCATTGCGCCATCGGGTGCTAATAGCTGCCGTACATGATTATAAAAGTAGTCACTGTACATTTTATTTAGATCAGGATGATTAGGGTCAGGTAAATCAATTAAAATGGTGTCGAACTGCTTAGATTGGTCAAGTAGCTTTTCAACTTCTAAAAATGCATCACCCACAATTATGTTGGCTCGCGAGTCATGCATCGATTTATTGTTTAGCTGTAGTAATCGCTTATTGATGTGCTCTGGCGGCGTAAAGTCACCGTCTTTATGACCAAATAAATTGAGTAGTTGCGCGTCTAAATCTATTAGCGTTACTTCACTCACAGGCCATTTTAAAACATCTCTAAGTGCAAGCCCGTCACCACCACCAATTATTAATACACGGTCGTGTCTGTTAGAGGCAAGCATTGCAGGGTAAACCAGCATTGAATGATATATTTGCTCATCAATACTTGAGAACTGTAAACGCCCATTTAAATATAAATCGGTAATTGGCTGAGGTTGGTTTTTGCTTAATCTTTCGGTTAAAACTACGTGTTGGTATTTAGTTGCTTGCGAATAAATTACTTTATCTTTGTATAAAACATTACTTAGATTGTTCATCCAGCTACTGCCAAATACTAAAATAAAGCCAAATAATGCCAGTAATACTATATGGCAAACTAAAAGTGCCTTAGCAAAGCGCACATGGGTATGGTAGCGCCATAAAAACGCGAGTCCTGCGATGATATTAAATAACGCCGTCCACGCTGCAGCTTGCATTATAGGCATTGAGAGCATGATACTTACCCAAATGGCTGCACCAATACCAGCACCAATATAATCGGCACCATAAATAGTCCCTGCGTTATTTTCTAAAAAACGGCCATAAACGTGCTGACGAATGCGCGCTATAAGCGGTATTTCCATACCAATAAATAAGCCCAGTATTAAACCAAAAACATAAGGTAGAAAACGTGACCACTCTTGTAGCTTTTGAAATACGTAACCATTAAGTACAACATCAGGGGGTAAATTAAAAATGCTCGAAAATAAATGAGGAAGAGAATAACTAACTGCTATTACACCCGCTATCGCTAAAATGCAGCCCATGCCAACCAAAGCAATAATGCTTTCTAGCCAAGCAAAAGCGGTAAATGCATCTTTAAACCAACGCGCTAAAAAAGCGCCTAAGCCCATTGCTACAATCATAGTACCGATCATGGCGTAAATAGCGCTCTCTACTGAGCCAAGTACACGGCCCGCATAATGAGACAGTAAGTATTCATAAATAAGGCCGCACCCAGCAAGCACGGCCATAACAGTAATAAGTAGTATATCGTGCCCAAGTAAGCGAGACTTACTTGGGGGAGTGTTGGTTGATGACACTGATTATGCGCCTAGTAATGTTGCCATAGTGATACCTACAGCAAATGATACTGCTGCAGAAATAGTAGCTACACCTACATTTTTTTGACGATTAACTTCATCTGAAATATCGCAACCAGATAAAATTATTTTAATTGTCACTAAGTGTAAAATAATAAATGCAACAAGGCTCACTACTGCGCTAATAGCCCAGTATAGTAAACTCGCATTAATATTATCAGCCGCGTAAGGTGCAACACCCGTTGCTGCTGTAATAGCTAATGCACTACCGACTAAAAATCCAGCGTAACGAATACCCACAGCTAAGTTACCATCAACAATTGCTTGTTGTAGGCAGTCGCCACTTTTATTTGTACGTTTAAATAACTGCACTCGGTATTGGCTAACAAGTAGTAATACGACACTACCTATAATAAAGGCAGCAATTACAATTGGAAGACCATGCCAGCCATCAGTAGCCACCCATAAAAGTGCTGAGCGAATAACTATTGCAACGCTAACAACATGGCCAAAATCAATTATTGAAGCTGTAACGTTACCTTTAACTATTTCGTCGTGCAGGCTTACTTTACGAAGCGCTACTTTATCTTGAAAAAAGTGACCCAACTTAATAAGTACAATTGCTAATGCGCCGTAAGCTAACATTTGTAGTGCTTCTTGTTGTAGTGTTGCAGCAAAAGCTCCGCTACTTACACCCGTTAATACAATCGCCAGTGCCACTAAGCCAGCGGCAAAGCTAATACCAAAAGCAAAGTTATCACGCTCTGTTATTTCATCATTTGCATGTAAGTTTGAAACCCAGCCTTTTATATATTTAAGGCTTACAAATAATAAAACAATAATTGCAAAATCAATCGCCAGCGCTTGCAGTGACCACATAGTTATTCCATTAAATTCATACATATTATTCTAACTCCAACTTTATTCTTTTACTTACCACGGCTCACGCCACGAGAGGTTCTGCTACCGCTATCACGCACCGATCCTGAGCTATTGCTATAACTGCTCGAACGAGAATAACTACTGCGGCTTTTTGCTGGCGTATAACTACTACGGCTTAAACCTGATGCACCTGTTTTTTTACTCGCATAAGGGCTTGTAAACTGCTTACCTTGGCGTTGGTATGTTTGGCGTGTGCGTGTTTCTAAAGCGCTTTGGGTTTTAATTTGTTTAGGGCTTGAATAACGCGAGCGGCCATAGTCATTGTAATAGCTATACTTTCGGCGCTTACTCCAGCTTCCATATTCAACACGATCAAATACATCACCTAAAATACGGTACATTCCGTACCATTGCCAAAAGCTAATACCGTTACTATTTGATTGCCAGTTACCATAGTTAGGGTTACCTACCATTTGGTTACCAACACCCTCACCTTCAGCTTGCTTACTAATTGCGCCTACACGCGCTAAAGTGCCTTTGGACATATCAGCTAGCATATTAATAGGATCGGTTAACGCATCAGAAAATAGCGTAGGTTTAGATGCATCACGCAACAAATCAATGCTATGTAACGTATCTTCGTAAGGAGGAATTAAGTAAGTTCCTTTAATATCTTTAAGTCGCTGTGTTAAGCCACTATAAAGTGCGCCTTGGCGCGTTGCATCAAGGGTAATTACATCAACAACTTTTGTAAGCTCTGGTTGTTGTTTTTTAAGAAGCTCGCCATATTCTTTAAGTAACACAGCATTGCGTACACTTCCATTATCGAGTGCAGTACCAAGCTGAGACAGCTCCGTATCTACCTTTTTAATAGACTCTTGAATTGTTTGTTGCAGCTGCTCTTCTTTCGATTGACAACCCATAAGCACTGCGAACAAACAAAACAGGCTTATAAGTTTCCAAGCTTTAATATTCGACATTCATGTCACCTGATTTACTAAATTAACTCAGGTAGTTTTACACAGGTCACTTATTAAACCAAGAATGAAATTGCAACAAAATGAGAAGAAACGTGGGACTCTGTAATCAGGGTCTGATTTATTGAGAATTTAGTGAAAATATTAAGCTATATCGTAAGGTTAGAATTGAAGTTTAAGCGTTATAAGGGGGTACTTACAGTGATTTTAGCGTCGGGAGTCGCTGCGCTCGCCCGCCCTACGTGATGCGTGTTGATGTGAGTGTGTGTTAATTGCGCGCATTTCACTTTTCTGCAGACGTAAAAAAGCCCGAATCGTTAGATTTAGGCTGTCTACAATGTGAAGCTTGTGTAATGTCATAGTGCCCACAGCGGTAGAAAGTCACGTAGCAAATGCTACTTTATTGGCCGAATGGGGTATTGAGGGTTTTTGTTGTGATTTTAACGTCGGGAGTCGCTGCGCTTGCCCGCCCTACGTGCTAGGTGTTGATGTGGGTGTGTATTAATTGTGCGTATTTTACTTTTCTGCAGACGTAAAAAAGCCCGAATCGTTAGATTCGGGCTTTCTACAATTTGAAGCCTGGTAATGTCCTACTTTCACATAGCAAATGCTACACTATCATCGGCGCTGTTTCGTTTCACTACTGAGTTCGGCATGG
>NZ_JADYWS010000046.1:0-18449 GCF_015864715.1 Pseudoalteromonas sp. NZS71
AAGAAAAGCCCGAAGCGCAACACTGGATATCACCTATGCGCCAGTGACACTCAAAGCGCCTTACAATAAGAAAGGACGCTCCCTCCCAGTTTACTATGTCGGCTGTGCAGAGAGAGGAAACGCTGAGAACGGCTTAAGCTGGCACCTATTAACCAGTGAACCAGTCACCAGCAAAGAAGACGCCTTAGCTATCATCACCTACTATGAGCACCGTTGGCTTGTAGAGGAATACCATAAAGTCTGGAAAAGTGATGGCACGGATATCGAAAGTTTACGCCTTCAAAGCCAAGATAACATGGAAAGATTGGTGACGATTAATGGCTTTATTGCGACGCGAATATTGCAACTAAAGTTCACCAATGAGCAGCCTGATTCTCCAAGTTGTGAACAACTGTTATCTCCCAAAGCATGGAAGTTATTGTGGTTAAAGAGAATAAAAACACCATTGCCTGAAACTGCTCCAAATATGTCATGGGCGTATCAGGAACTGGCAAAGTTAGGAGGCTGGAAAGATACCAAGCGCACAGGGCGTGCATCTGTGAAAGTGTTATGGCAAGGATGGCTTAAGTTACAAGCCATCCTGGAAGGCTACGATTTAGCAAAATCTCTTGAGTCAAACTTGTGATCAAGAGACAGCTAATAGCGCCTTTTTAATGTTTTTTAGTTTAATTGGCTTATTAATAAACTAAAAAATGCTTCTTTGTTGTCGCATGTTTGGGCATTCAAAATAAGTTGCTCGCCTAGTGCTAATGTTTGTTTTTGCACTATAAGACGCGCTTTCTCATCATTTATGCTATCTATATCGGTTACATGTGCGAGCCCTATGGTGCGCCTAATTAACTCAGCACCACAGTAGCCAATGGCGTCTTGTAATACGCCCTTTATAAAGTATTCACCGTAGCCTGTAACCTTTAGCGCACCTTCAGTAGTGTGCTCATTTATAAGCGTAAGCCAATGCTGTTCAAATAAGGTATAGCATTCAACAAGGGTGCTTAATAAGTGGGTTTGGTAATTACGACGAGCCACAAAATCTCCAATATGCCCGTATTGTGCGCAGTAATTTAAAAGTAAATTGCCAATAAAAGAGCCAATATCGAACCCAGCAGGTCCAAAAAAACCAAACTCTGGGTCAATCATCTTTGTATTATTACAATCAACAAAAATGCTACCGCTGTGCATGTCACCATGAAGTAATGTTTGCGGGTTAGATAAAAAATTAGCTTTTAGTTTTGCTATTTCTAACTTTAATACGCTGTTTTTGTGTATTGCATCAACTTCGTTTTGTAGTTGCTTTGGGTAGTTATTGCGTTCGTGCTCAATGTACGGATCGCTAAAAAATAAGTCTTCAGTGATTTGGCAGAGCTCAGGATTAGTAAATTGACTAACGAGTGCTTTTTTAGTTTGTGCGGTTAAATAAAAATCTGAATTATAAAAGCCAGTATGGCTTAAGTAGGTCGCTACATGCTGCGCCAATTTAGGAAATTGCTCCGCATTATTTTGTGCAGTGCGCAGTATTTGTAAATTACCTAAATCCTCTAAAATAGTCAGCGCTTGCATTTCACTATAATGTAAAACCCTAGCAGTATAAGTTGGGCAAATAGCGCCATGATTAAGCAAAACTTGCGCTTCTATACGAGCTCTATCAAGTGTTAATGGCCACGACTCGCCCACACAACGCGCGTAAGGCAGAGCTTGCTTCAAAATAACGCTATTGTTTTGCTCATCAGTAATTCTAAATACCAAATTAAGATTGCCATCGCCAAACTCATATGCCGATAAGGTTTGTCCTTGAGCAAAAAAATTACATTGTTTAGATTCAATTAATGTCGATACGTAATCGATAGCGCGCTGTGCGTTAAAAGCAACATAGTTAGTCATGGTTTAAATCTCAAAAATCAGCTTTTAAGCATTCTATACCTTTAAATGTTTAGATGTCTATAAGTCTAACTTGAGAGTTATTCAAAGTGGTGTAAAATAACGTTACGTATTTTTAATACCTTAAGCATTATGCAAAATTTAATCGCAAGCAGTTTAAAATATGAAAACGGGTCGCTTAGTGTGCTCGACCAATATTTACTTCCTCACCAGCAGGTATGGCATCAATGCCATGATGTAGAAACCATGAAAGAGCTGATCATTAACTTAAAAGTGCGTGGAGCTCCACTTATTGGTTTAGGCGCGAGCTTGTTAGTGGCGTATTTAGCTGAACAAGGGGTAGTAAAAAGTGAGCTTGAAAAAGCAATCAATGAACTAGAGGCCACTCGTCCAACGGCAGTTAATTTAATGCATTGTATGGCGGCATTGCGAAAAGCTTTAACGCAAAGCGATTATGTTGCCGGTATTGTTAGTACAGCTGAGCGGTTGTTTATTGAAGATATTGAGCTGTGTGAACGAATGGCAACCCGTGGCGCCGAGCTTATAAATAGTGGCGACAATGTATTAACTCATTGCAATACAGGGGCGCTTGCAACCGCTGGTATTGGTACTGCACTAGGTGTTATCTATAAAGCGCAGCAAAAACATGGCAACGTACATGTGTGGGTTGATGAAACACGACCATTATTACAAGGCGGTCGCTTAACTGCCTTTGAGCTTGAGCGCTGGAAAATACCTTACACATTAATTTGCGATAATATGGCAGCAAGTTTAATGGCTGCAGGTAAGGTAGATAAAATAGTAGTGGGGGCTGATCGTATTGCCGCCAATGGTGATTTTGCTAATAAAGTGGGCACCTATAA
Source organism: Pseudoalteromonas sp. NZS71 (assembly GCF_015864715.1). Classification (NCBI taxonomy): domain Bacteria; kingdom Pseudomonadati; phylum Pseudomonadota; class Gammaproteobacteria; order Alteromonadales; family Pseudoalteromonadaceae; genus Pseudoalteromonas; species Pseudoalteromonas sp. NZS71. Next base: position 2,739 of record NZ_JADYWS010000046.1, read on the forward strand.
TTTAGCCGTACTAGCGCATTTTCATAACATTCCATTTTATGTGGTCGCGCCTATTACCACGCTTGATACCAACACCGCGTGTGGTGATGATATAGAAATAGAGCAACGTAATCCTCAAGAAGTGCGCGGAGTTAGCGGTAGCTTTGGCGAAGCTTTATGGGCGCCCACCAATGCTAATGTATATAACCCTGCATTTGATATAACGCCGGCAAAGCTGGTCACAGGGTGGGTGTTAGATACGGGTGTGTATAACCAAAGTCAGGTAGCAAATGGCGATCTCATAAAGCTTAAGTAACTTCGCGATATTTTTGGTCCACGTTATGTTTATTAGTGTGGACCAAGGTTTTGAATGACTAACTTACGATAATAGCGGAAATTGCTCTGCAATAGACGAGTCAGTACTTTTTGCTACCCAGCCCTCTGTATTGTTAAATAAGCGAATGGCAGTAAACTCAGGGTCGCTTCCCATATCAAACCAATGTGGGGTAAGTTCAGGCACTGAAATTAAATCGCCTTGTTGGCAAAGTACCTGATAAACCTTATTGCCTAAATGCAGGCAAAATAGCCCTTGGCCTTTTACAAAAAAACGCACTTCGTCTTCATTATGAGTATGTTCAAATAAAAACTTTTTGCGTAGCTCTGAAGCGGCAGGATTGCCTTTAGCTAGAGATATAACGTCTACTGTTTGATAGCCATTTTCGATTTTTAACCGATCTATATCGCTTTTGTACGCACTAATAATTTGCTCATGGGTGGTGTGCTCATTAATATCTGCATTTGTTTGCCACTGTTCAAAACGTACGTTTACTTTAGCTAGTTGCTTTGCAATATCATCAGCATTTGATGTGTTTACAAGTGCTTTGTTTGCATTGTTGTCGGCATACACTGTTAATTGGCTCATACTAATTGCCCCAATTTAAATTGGCTAAAGTCATTAATATAAGGGTGTGCTTTAGTGCTTGCTTGCCCATCACGAATTAAATGTAGTGTTTTTAAGCCTGCAGCTTGCGCGGCATCAAGTTCACCGGCTACATCACTTAAAAAGAGTATTTCTGCTGCTTTAAACGGTAATAGCTTAACAATAGTGTTATAGGCTGTTTGTTCTTGTTTTGCGCCAACTTTGGTGTCAAAAAAGTCAGTAAACAAGCTGCTAATGTCGCCATAATCACTGTATTTAAAAAGTAGCTGCTGCGCTTTTACCGACCCTGACGAGTACACATACAAAGTAATATCGTTGTTGTGTTGAGCTTGTAAAAAATCAAATGCATCTGGGTATAAATGACCTTTAAAATCACCGTGTTCATACCCTGTTTGCCAAATTAAGCCTTGTAACTGCTTAAGTGGAGTGATTTTTTTATCTTCATCAATCCAGGTAAGTAAAGTGCTAATGACTTCTTCTATATCGGCGTTTGGCTTTTCGACAAGGGCTTTCACGGCACTAATTTGCTCGGCTACATCAGGCTTATCAGCATTGGCACGTACAAAGGTAGGTAACTGCTTTGCCGCGTAAGGAAACAACACCTCTTTAACAAACGAGATGCGGGTTATTGTGCCTTCGATGTCGGTTAAAATGGCTTTAATCATTTAGTTACTCCCGCTTGAATACCGATTATTTTCAGGCGCTCTAGTTCGCAACTAAATAAAAACTCTAAGGCTTCTAGGTGGCGACGAACTTCATCAATATTACGCCCTACTGCATATAAGCCATGACCACGTATCAGTACGCCGTGCTCTATCGGCGTATGTAAATGATGGTCACTGACCAGCAGGCTTAATCGGTCAATATCTTGATCGTTATCGAAAATAGGAATGCTCAGCGTTTCTAAATGCGAAGTAAAGCCGCTCAGTGCTTTTTGCATTTCATAGCCTGTTAAATCAAGCTGATGCCTTTGGGTAATTTGCGACAGTACGGTGGCGGCTACAGAGTGAGTATGCAAAACACACTGTGCATCAGGTATAAGCTGATACAAACTTAGGTGTAATTGTGTTTCTGCCGATGGCTTTACAGCTCCTGCTAGGCGCTCGCCTTGGTGGTCTAATTGCAAAAAATGCTCTTGCGTAAGTGAGCCTTTATCGTGCCCACTTGCCGTAACAACAAAGCCAGTGCTAGTACGAGCTGAAAAATTTCCACCTGTTGCGGGTACCCAGCCTTTTTGGCTAACCCATTTTCCGGCTTCAATAAGTTGTGAAATAGCGGTATTGTTTTGCATACATTCCTCACTAATGAGCGTAAAGTTAATTGTTTTTAGACGGCTATACTTCTGTTTTAAGCAATGATAGCATCGCTGTAAGCGCAAAACCATCATTAAGGGCATCACGTGTTTGAAAGTAAATTACCAAATTTAGGCGTTAGTATATTTAGCCAAATGAGTGGGTTGGCTAATGAGTTTTCGGCAATTAATCTCTCTCAAGGCTTTCCTGAGTTTGATGCTCCTGATCTTTTAAAAACGCAGTTAAATTATTATGTGCAGCAGGGCGTTAATCAATATTCACCTTCAAGTGGTGTACCACGATTACAGCAACAAATTGCTGATTTAGCAAAGCGTAAATATGCAGCTGCTATAAACGCAGCTGATCAAGTTACTGTTACCTCAGGTGCAACAGAGGCATTGTTTGTGGCTATTCAAACAATCGTGCGCCCCAGTGATGAAGTGATTGTATTTGACCCTGCATATGACTCCTACCAACCCGCAATTGAACTCGCTGGTGGAAAGTCGGTACACATTGCTTTAAGTGCGCCAAATTACACTATTGATTGGCAAGTAGTGAGCCAAGTAATTACTAAAAATACCCGTGCAATTATTATAAATACGCCTCATAACCCAAGCGGTAAAATATTACAGCCACAAGATATAAAAGAGCTTAAAGAGTTAGTTGGTACTCACAATTTGTATGTAATAAGCGACGAGGTATATGAGCACATTACGTTTGATGAACAACCACATTTAAGCGTATTACGCGATGATGAATTATTTGCCAAAAGCTTTGTTGTATCGAGTTTTGGTAAAACGTTTCACAGTACGGGCTGGAAAATGGGTTACTGTATTGCACCTGCCGATTTAGCTGTCGAATTTAGAAAAATTCATCAGTACGTTACGTTTTCAAGTTTTACCCCCGCACAGCATGCGCTTGCCGATATGCTCGAGCAGCAAGGCGAGCATATAGATGAGCTAAGTGGGTTTTATCAGCAAAAACGCGACTTATTAGCGAGCCATTTAAGTAATAGTCGTTTTAAAATTTTACCTAGCCAAGGCACTTACTTTTTATTATTAGATTACAGTGATGTATCGGATTTAAACGATGTTGAATTTTGCCATTGGTTAGTTGAGCAAGCAGGTGTGGCGGCTATTCCGTTAAGTGTGTTTTATCAAAAACCACCAACCGATAAAGTAATTCGCTTATGCTTTGCTAAAAACGACAACACTCTCATAGAGGCTGCGCAAATATTATGTCAACTTTAACCATTACAGCATTGCAAAGCTCGCTTTATTGGCTTGATAAAGACGCTAATTTAGCCATGTTTAATAAACAGCTTGACGCAATTACGCATCAGCCCGATCTTATTTTACTGCCAGAAACATTCTCGACTGGCTTTGCTATTAATTTAGATTGTGCAGAGCCCGAAAATGGTAAAGTACTGACTTGGTTAAAAGCGCAGGCTCATAAACATAATGCGGTTATTGCGGGTTCGGTACTTGTTGCACAAGGCGATAAAAAAGCAAATCGGTTTTATTGGGTAAAACCCGATGGAGAGGTGAGTTATTACGATAAGCGCCATTTATTTCGCTTAGGCAGTGAGGGCGACTACGTTGTAGCAGGGCAAGCGCGCAAAGTTTTTGAAATCAATGGTTTTAAACTATTACCGCAAGTATGTTATGACCTGCGTTTTCCGGTATTTCAACGCAATAATAACGACTACGATGTAATGATAAACGTAGCAAATTGGCCTGCTGTACGCCGCCATATTTGGGATACGTTACTTATGGCGCGTGCAATGGAAAACCTATGCTACGTAGTAGGCGTTAATCGCGTGGGGGAAGACGGTAATGGTGCCTCGCACAATGGCGGTACAGCGGTATACGACTTTAAAGGCGATGCCTTAACTAAAGCGCAAGATAACACTGAGCAGCTAGTTACTATAACACTTGAAAAAGCACCACTGGATGAGTTTAAAGCAACGTTTCCTACCTATTTAGATGCAGACCCTTTTACATTAATATAGACAGGTTAATTTAGCGCAGAGCTAATAAAGTGTTAAAATAGTCGCTGATATTTTTGTTGGCGGCTAATATACATTATGAACACTTTAATCACTCCTGTAATTTTAGCTGGTGGCATAGGCTCTCGCTTGTGGCCGCTTTCTCGCCAAGCAATGCCTAAACAATTTTTACCACTACTAAATGAAAACACGTCATTGCTACAAAGTACGTTGGCGCGTGTTTCTAATGAGTTGTTTGATAATGCTATTTTAGTGTGTAATGAGCAGCACCGATTTATTGCCGCCGAGCAAGCTGCAAGCTCAACTCCTAGTGCATTATTACTCGAACCCAAAGGTAAAAATACCGCGCCTGCCATCGCATTAGCCGCCCACTATGCACTGCAAAATGGGATTACCGGTCCACTATTAGTGATGCCTGCCGATCATCATATTAAAAACTTTGATGTATTAACAGCTAAGCTCCCAGAAGCTGTAAAACTTGCTGAGCAAGGAAAGCTAGTTACATTTTCTATTACTCCTACAGAACCGCATACTGGTTATGGCTATATAAAACAAGGCTCGGCTATTGCTGGAACTGGTTGTTACGATGTTGCACAATTTAAAGAAAAGCCTGACTTAGATACAGCGAACCGTTATTTAGCTCAAGGTGGTTATAGCTGGAATAGCGGCATGTTTTTATTTACCCCCGCAGCCTATTTAAAAGAGCTCGAGCGGTTTGCGCCAAAAATAGCAACGAGTGTCGCTGCAGCAGCACAATTTACTAAAGATTTAGGGTTTACCCGCCCAAGCAACAGTGCGCTTGAACACTGCCCAAGCGATTCAATTGATTACGCCATTTTAGAGCGCAGTAATAACGTAGTTGTTATGCCTGTTGATTTAAAATGGAGTGATGTAGGTAGTTTTTCATCCCTTGATGCGCTTACAAAAAAAGATAAAAACGGTAATAGTTTAAACGCTAATTATATGGCTCAAAAAAGTACTAATAACTTAGTTATTAACGAGGCTGAACACACTATTGCCACGCTTGGAGTAAGCAATTTAGCAATTATTCATACCCACGATGCCACACTAATTGCAAACCAAAATGAGCTAGATTCTTTGCCTTTGTTGCTTAAGCAAATTGCTACAACACAGGCTGATAAACTTAACCATCATCAAGTGGTTTTTCGCCCATGGGGGAATTACCGTACTTTGGTTGAAGGCATTGGCTTTAAAGTTAAAAAAATTACTGTTATCAGCGGTGCTAAGCTTTCGACGCAGCGCCATCAGCATCGCGCTGAACATTGGGTTGTGGTTTCGGGTATTGCAGATGTGTGTATTAATGAGCAAGCGTATACGCTAACGCACGACCAATCGTGTTATATCGCCGCAAAACAAATTCATAGCTTGGCTAATAATCAAAAAGAGCCGCTAATAGTCATTGAAGTGCAAACCGGTGCTGTACTTGATGAAAGCGATATAGAGCGATTTGATGATAAATATGGAAGGGGTTAAAAAATCAGATCCATGCCAAAAAGGACGTTTCAATATTAATGAGTAAAATAATTTATAAAATAACGACGGATGTTAATCATTTCAGAGTCATATTTCGCTGATAGCGAAGCTTTATGTGAACCTGACCTATGGAAGCCTGATGGTTCATCAAAAGAGTCTACACTGATAAATTTTAGTGCCCATTATAATAATGAAAAAGAGACACCCCTAGGTGATTTCACTGCAATTAATTTACAAGGCCTTGCTATAAGGGATCATGTTGCAAATGAGTTAGCTGAACTTTTCGAAGATTCGGGAGAGTTACTTCCTTTCTATGTAGGTGATGACAACTGGTACTTTTATAATGTCACTCGAAAAATAGAGGGTATATTAAATGTTGAGATGAGTACTTTTATGCTGCCAAGTTTAAATATCGGATTACAAAAAGCGGTGTTCAAAAAAGAAAAACTACCAAAGCATAGCTGCATATTTAAAATGCCAGAAGACCGATTTGAAGGCACTTACGTTTTTGACTCTCGTGTAAATGATAAAGATATTACTTTAAACCTCTTTTGTGCCTTGCGAGCACATGGTTTCACAGGTCTTAACTTTGAAGAGGTAGCGAGATTTGATTAACTTAAAGTAAAATTTAAAAAACCTTAACGCTTTTTTAATTTCACTCTAACTGCCCGCGCACAAACTTTAAATATTGCTCTAAGCTGCGTTGCCACAGATCTAACGCTTCATCAAGCATATCGTTGTGTGGCTTTTTATCGAGTAAACGACGTTCTATTTTTTTAAGCTCAATACCATAGCGATTAAAACCAAGTTGCAGAGCGGTACTTGCTTGGCGATGTAAAAGCTTAATGCATTGCTCTGGTTGTTGGTCAATAAGCTTTTGACAGCGAATTAGCTTGTTACGCGCCGAGAGCACAAACTCATTATAAATCGACGATACTTCATCTTCACTAAATGAGCTGGTGAGTGTTTCGGCCGCTGTTTTGTCATACAAGGTATCAATAAGTTCTACTGCAATACTCGCAGTTTGATTAGATTGAGAGTCGCTAAGTGCTTGGCGAAGCTTTTCGTGCTTAATAGGCTTGCCTACAATGTCTTTTATTCCTAATTCTAAATATTCTTTTACTTCGTCAGGGCTAAGGCTTGCAGTAAATGCGAGTACTGGAGTTCGTTGATTTTTATGATCAATGCGTTTTAGACGTTTAAGTACTTCTTGGCCTGTTAAATCAGGTAGGTTCATATCAAGCAAAACAACATCGAAGTGGTGAGCTTGCATGAGCTCTATGGCGCTTTTCCCATCTTTTGCGAGCTTAATTTTGTGCTCATCGTCGGCCATAAATTCTATAGCAATTTTTTGATTTAAATCTAAATCTTCAACCAGTAGTACATCAAGACCTGTTAAGTAATCTTTAGTTTGATGGCGCTGCTCTACAAGGCTTAATTCACCTAAAGTAAAAGTAACGGTAAAGCTAAATACACTACCAGTACCAAGCTGGCTGGCTATTTCGAGTCGGCTACTGAGCTTTTCAAGCAGGCGACTGGTAATAGCTAAGCCAAGGCCAGTTCCGCCTTTTTCTTTTCCTGCGCTACTTTGTACATAAGGTTCTGTTAAGTAGGCTATCTCATCATTTTCTATACCTGGCCCTGAATCTTTGACACTAATTTTTATAGTGTGCTCAAGTTGTTTTTCTAATACTAAATCAACCTGAATTTTAACGGTTCCGTGGTCTGTAAACTTAATGGCATTACCTACTAAATTAATAATTATTTGCCTAAGTTTTTGCTGGTCGCAGTAATAACAGGCTTGCTCAGGAATATTACATATTAGTTCAAACTTGAGTTGCTTTTGCTCGGCGAGAGGGCTTAGTAATAAGCATAAATTATTAAGCCATGTTTTAAACTCTACATCTTCTTCGTAAAGCGCTTCGTCACTTTGATCTAGGCTCGCGTAATCAAGGACCTTATCTACCAATAAGTTAAGTGATTCGGCAGAATTTATAATCGCTTCGCAATAGGCTTTATTGCGGGTATCACTTGTTTGGTTCATAACAAGTTGGGCGCTGCCTAAAATACCGTTTAGCGGGGTGCGAATTTCGTGGCTTATAGTTGATAAAAAGAGCCCGCGTATTTCTAAATCTTTTTGTGCTTTATCGGCTAATTTATTGAGGTGCTGCTCTCTGCGCTCATTACATAATAACGCCATACCTGCAGCATAAAACATGGGAGCAATTACGCCATTTAAAAATAGCAAAGAGCTAAACCAGCCGTTTACTAAAAGATTTTTTTGTTCAATGTTATCCATAAATAACGAGCGGCCAATAAAGCTTAAAGCAACAAGCGTTAAAATGGTTATGTATACAATACTGCCATTAGGATAGGGTTTGCGTGCACACTTGATAAATATAAACAGTAAAAAACCGGCTTCTGCTATGTGTTGTATATCGGATGCAATCACTCTTTCGTGTAAAGATGGGTCAAAAAAGGTGTAATAGCCAAGCATTACAGTGCAAAAAGCGGTCACTGAGCAGAGTAATTTAAAACCAATACCGCGATAATTTAAAAACTGACTAAGTGAAAGGCAGTGTACTATTGATGCGGCAAACATCATGCTACTGGCAGCGCTAATAATTACTAAATTATGTGTATCACCAACAAGAGTAAAGCCAATAACAGAGCCTAATAGCAATATGGGATAGAAAATGTATAGCAGCGTGCCCGATATTTGTTTGTTTGTTCGCCATGTCAAAAAGTTAAGTAAGGTCATTACGACCATGATGGCGATGCTGGCAAAATAAAGAGTGAAGGAGTCGAGCATTAATATTCCAGCAAAGTAGCTATTAAACTAAGGTTATCAAAAGTATACACTTATACCAATCCTCAAAACAGATTACTTAATTAAGCTAATTGGTATTAAATAAGTGTATAGCACATACAAAAACAGACACCTAAGTGTCTGCTTTTAAATTTAAACTAAATATTTGATTAACGAATTTCATCAGGGATATTTTGTTGTGCCCACGATAGAAGTTCAATACGGTTACGACATTTGGTTTTTCTAAATGCGCTGTATAAATGTGTTTTAACAGTATGTGGACTAATACTTAAATCTTCTGCGATCTCTTTATTTTTCGAACCTTTACTCATTAGTGAGATTATTGCTTTTTCTCGCTTAGTAAGTTTAACAGGCTCAATATCACCTTCGGTTAGTTTATGCAGCGCATCTTTATTAAATTGCAGCATACGATTTAATGCATTACACATAATATCGCGACGGTACCAAAGTTGATCTTCAAGTAGTAAGCGAATACCTTTCATTAATACATCGGCGTTATCTGTTGTGTAAAATACGCCACGAATACCGCTTAACAATGCACGATTAGCAAGCTCAGGGTTTTCGTCTAAATTAAATAATATGATATCGCATTTAATACGTAGGTTTACTAGTTGTTCTTTTAGTTTTCCCCATGCATCCTTGCTTGATGTTTCAATAAACAAAAGTCGAGTCCCTTCAGGTATGTCTAAAATATTAGTACCTGTGGTTACGTCAAGGCCTTGCGTTTTTAACAAAGGTTCTAAAACGTTAATACCAATAGTGTTAATTGGCTCTTGATCTAATAACAAAAAGGCTGAACTGCTCATGTTTTTTATACTCTTTTATAAAGCTGACTGACTAAGTTTACCACGACTTCCACACCTTTTGTATTAGAAAATCGCTGATGTACTCAATAACAAATACGATATTACGATTATTTAAACACAAAATGTTGCAAATAAGTAACTATTTATTCTTTATAACTATGAAAATTATAACATTTGTAACTAATTAATTGAGTGGAACAATTTAATAAAAACTTTTAATTATTTTACTTTTTTTACATTTTGATAAGGTGGCCAGCCCATTTCTTTACCGCCAAGCATGTGTAAATGTATGTGATAAACAGTTTGCCCACCATGTTCGTTACAGTTCATAACTACGCGGTATCCGTCCTCAGCAAAATTATGTTGCTTAGCTAATTTAGCTGCAACTACGTATAAGTTGCCTACTAAATGTGAGTTTTCAGGATTTATATCATTTATAGTAGCAATTGCTTTTTTTGGGATAATTAACACATGAAATGGCGCTTGTGGGTTTATATCTTTAAATGCGAGAGTGTTTTCATCTTCGTAAATAATATCTGCTGGAATTTCACGATTAATGATTTTGGTAAAAATAGTTTCTTGGCTCATAGTGTGTTCCTAATTAAGTGTTGTGAATTTTAAGCTCACTAATGACAAACTTTCAAAGCAGTGTCAAACTGAAATCAAATAAAGGAGTTAATATGCTTAAACCAATTTTAATAAGTAGTGCAGTTGCATTACTACTTAGTTTTTCGGCTAATGCTGAGAATATTCACTTTCCAGAAGAATTTGTACCACTGCAAGTGGGCGATAAAATGCTAGAAAGCTCTTTGTTTAGTCGTATTGATGATGTAGAGCTTGCTCCCGGAACTTATCAGCTTAGGCTAAAGTACACCGATTTATATGAAGATGATTATGACACGCATGAAGTTGTGGAGTCGGAACCATTTTGGGTAAGTGTAACTGTTGAAGCAGGTAAAGATTATACCTTAGTGTTTAATCGTGCTGAAAATTCAGTATCTGCAAAAGTATTTGCAGAAGCACCACAAGTTAGTTTAAAAGCAAAAAGTAGCGCTGTTGCTAAGCCTTTAAGTGTTATTTCTAACACGCAGCTAGCAAGCAATAAACCGGTAATGCAAAATACAATGCCTGCAGGACCTTCACGTCCTAGTCAGCCAATAAAGCCGATAGCACCAATTACAGGTAAAGGAATGCCAAGTGCGCCGCAAATGCTTGATTTTTGGTGGCAACAAGCTACAACTACAGAGCGTAAAGCTTTTTTAGAAAAAGTAACAAAGTAAAATAACAGAAAAACAAAAAGGGCCAAATTTGGCCCTTTTTAGTTTCTAGTTAACGCTATTTATTCAAATAATGCGTCAATAGTACCTTGCGCAAGAGGGTGATACCCAGGGCGTGCTTTTAAGTACACGCTTTGTGCCCAGTCTTTTTTACCGTTAGTGATAAGTGATTTATATAACGGCACAATTAACTTACGACGGCCAATACCTGATAAGTGCTTATTAAGCGCAGGATAAATTGGTTGATAACCATTACCTACTGCTAGCATAAACCAAGCAAACGCACGTTCAGCGTTAGTTGATTGCGTTAGGTTAAATTCACTATCAAGCTCGCTCATTTTCTCTATGCTTAAATCGCGTGGTAAGTTATTTAAAAAGTGTAGCCACTCATGCACAGACCAATCAGCCGTTGGTAGTTGAGCTGCTGTTGTGTCGCCTTTCAACCATGCTGCTGTTGCAGTATCTACTTTATCAAATGCATCAGAAGTAGGGTTTGGCGCATCACTTGGTAAGCCAGGCTCAAAAATCCATTCGTTTACTTTATCCATACTTACAACACCAGGGTACTTCTCAATTAAGTTAGCTTTTAAGTAAGTAACAAATTGCGCGGTAGTAAGTGATTTAAACGAAAATTCTTTAAAGTATGCTTTTACAAACGGGTCAAACTTATCGCGGCCATATTTGTTTTCTAGATAGATTAAAAATAACTGACCTTTAGTGTAAGGCACTGAGCTAAACGCATCGTCTGGGTCGCGGCCATTAAGTTTTAAATTAAGGCGTGTATCTGGTGCATCAATTGTTTTAATTTGTGCGCGTAAAGACGCTGAATCAAGTGCTTGTTCCATAACCGCACGGTCATGACCAAATACTTCTTCCATAATGCGGTTTTCAACGTACGAGGTAAAACCTTCGTTTAACCATAAATCTTCCCACGTTGCGTTAGTTACTAAGTTACCTGACCAAGAATGAGCAAGCTCATGGGCAATAAGGTTCACTAAGCTTTTATCACCGGCAACAACCGTTGGGGTTATAAATGATAAGCGTGGATTTTCCATGCCACCAAACGGAAAGCTAGGCGGTAGCATTAATAAGTCGTAACGACCCCATGCATATTCGCCGTACATAGCGTTTGTTTTGTCGATCATGGCTTGGGTGTCGTCAAACTCAGCAACTGAGGCATCTAAAATAGTAGGCTCAGCAAATATGCCCGTTTGATGCGACATTGCTTTAAATTCTAAGTTACCTGCGCCAATAGCAATTAGGTAAGGTGAAATTGCTTGCGGCATATCAAAAATGTAGTCGCCATCTTTATAAAGCGCATCTTTGTTATCAGCACTCATTACAGCACGTATATCTTTTGGTGTATGAATTCGTGCAGAGTAAGTTACACGCATTGCGGGTGTATCTTGCACTGGGATCCAACTACGCGCATGAATTGCTTGCGATTGGCTGTACATGAATGGGTGCGTTTTACTTGCCGTTTGCTCTGGTGTTAACCACTGCAGGCCAGATGCTTCAGGACGGCTGTTGTAGTAAATACGAACTACCTCAGCTTGGTTTTTAAACACAATGGTAAGCTTTGAGCCTTTAACATCATCTCGCTTAGCTAAATCAAAAGTCGCTTTTTTCCAGTTACCGCTTTGATCTTTGTACATTACTTTATCAATGTCTAAGTCGCGGGTATCAAGTACGAGAGTTCTACTTTTGCTGTTGTTCCACTGAAGAGTATGCTCTACAAAACCTTCTAACTGCTTGTCGGCAAAATCGACATCTAAATCAAGGTTTAAGTGAGTAGTAACAACATCATCAAGGTTAGCATACGAGTTTTGGTCAATCGCATTAGCCATTGCTTGCGAACACATACCCGCCATAGCGAGGCTTAAAAAAAGAGGTTTAATTTTCATCATTACTCTGAACACAAATAAAAAAGTGCTGGTTTTATATCACGATTGACACGGCGGGTTGAGTGATTTTTACAATCTAGTGCCACATTTGCGACGATGAGGTAAACTATTGCGATTAGTTACCGGTATTTTTAGAGAGCTTTGTGGCGCATTCATTACACTCATTACATACATTCGCATTAAATAGCCAATGCCAAAATTTTGTTGAAATTACTCAGCTTGAGCAACTTAAAACGCAAAGTTTTAGTGCACCGTTTTGTTTGCTAGGCGAGGGCAGTAATACCGTATTTTTAAATGACTACATGGGTACGGTTATAAAAATAGCCTTAAAAGGCATTAAAATTACCGAGCGTGAGAGCGACACACTAATAAGTATTGCTGCAGGCGAAAACTGGCATCAACTAGTCAGTTATTTATTAGAGAAAAATATACCCGGGCTTGAAAATCTAGCACTTATACCGGGCACTGTTGGCGCATCGCCGGTACAAAATATTGGTGCTTATGGCGTTGAGATAGCTAAATTTGTTGAATTGGTAGAATACTTCGATATAACCACTAAAACTATGCACTCACTAAATAACGAGCAATGTGAATTTGCTTACAGAGACTCAATATTTAAAAATGCTCTCAAAAATAAAGCGGTGATCACGCAAGTGCATTTAGCGCTCCCAAAAAAATGGCAACCAGTATTAAGTTATGGCCCCCTGCAGCAGCTCTCAAGCATTACCCCGCAAGCAGTATTCGATCAGGTTATAAAAACGCGCAATAGCAAATTACCTAACCCACATACACTTGCCAATGCGGGTAGCTTTTTTAAAAACCCAATAATAACCAACCAGCAGTTAGCTGAGCTATTAAAGGAATTTGCAGATTTACCTCATTACGAATATGGACAAAGCCATCACAAGGTCGCAGCAGGTTGGCTAATCGATAAAAGTGGTTTAAAAGGGCACCGTGAGGCTGGTATAGAAGTGCATCAACAACAAGCATTAGTACTTGTTAATCACGGAAATAGTGAGGGTATTGACCTAATAAAAATGATTAAACACATTCAGCAAGTGGTTTATACGCGTTACAGCATTATGCTAGAACACGAAGTGCGTTTAATAGATGCGCGCAGCGAATGCCATATTAACGCGGAGCCTGAGCAATGAAAGCACCTGATGGAAACAAACTCGCTATTTTAAATGCACTTAACCAAGGGGGCTTTGTATCTGGCCAAGCCTTGGGTGAAAAGCTAGGAATTAGCCGAGCTGCGGTGAGTAAACATATCAAAACGTTACAAGAAATGGGCTTGGATATTTTTAAAGTGACTGGCAAGGGCTACTGTTTGAATAGTCAGGTGGGCCTTTTAAATAAAACACAAATTGATCAGCACTACAAAGCGCTAGGTGCTAATACTGCCTATGTAGAAGTACACCCTATTATTGATTCGACCAACAGCGAGCTTATGCGCCGTATACAGGCTAAAACAGCGCTTGAGTCTGGCACTGTTATTGTTGCTGAAATGCAGCAAGCAGGGCGCGGCCGACGCGGCCGTGTTTGGCAATCCCCATTTGGCGCTAATTTGTATTACAGTTACTTTTGGCGTTTAGATGACGGGCTTCAAGCTGCAATGGGTGTATCAATTGCGGTAGGCCTTGCTGTTTATGATGCAATTAAAGCGTTATACCAAATTGACGTAGAGCTTAAATGGCCTAACGATATTTATATAAATAAACAAAAACTTGCAGGTGTATTGGTTGAATTAGATGGGCAACCGCAAGGACCTTGTCAGTTAGTGATTGGTATAGGTATTAATTTACAAATGCCTGAGAGTTTTAGCCAACATATAGACCAAGCGTGGACCGACTTAAATCAACATACTCAAAAGCTTGATAAAAACCAGCTGGTGGCGTCACTTACTTATTATTTAGAGCAGCGTTTAGTGCAGTATCGTCAAACTGGCTTACAAGATATGTATGAGCAATGGAATTCGCTTAATGCGTTTGCTGGCGATTATGTTGAGCTAAATACAGGGCACCGAAGCTGGCGTGGAATATGTGAAGGTATTGACCCTCAAGGTGGAATACGAATTCGCCAAGATGGTGAAGTAAAAAGTTATTACGGTGGGGAAGTATCCCTCAGAAAGGCGCAAGTATGAGATTACTGATCGACGTGGGAAATACATCACTAAAAGCTGTGCTGTGGCATAACGAGCAAGCACAACCAGCAGATATAAATAACCTGCCTTGGTTACAAATAACTGAAGTGATTTATGCGTGCGTAGGGCGCAGTGATTTACTAAACGATATTCGCGCGCAAGCGGCTAGCAATAATATTACTTGCTTTGAAGCCAAGGTAACCAAAACGCTTGGAGATCTTGTATGCGCTTACGAGCATGTGGGTAACTTAGGCATAGACAGGTGGCTTGCGCTTATTGCAGGCTTTACGTTATATCCAAACACAGCATGTATTGTTGTTGATGCGGGTACTGCGACAACAATTGATGTGCTCGATAGTGAAGGCCTACATTTAGGTGGCTGGATTTTACCCGGGCTTGATTTAATGACCTCGTCGCTTACACAAAACACCCAACGTGTTTTTGATGACGGTAAAACACCGTTTACTAATGAATTGGGTAAAAACACGCCAAATGGTTTAAAAAATGGTGCCTTAGTGGCAACCATCGGGGCAATTGAGCAAGCTAAGCTGAATTTAACGGCTCAAAAAACAGAACAAGCAACACAAATTATTTTTGCTGGTGGCTATGGCTCACTATTGCAGCAGCAATTTGCAGGAAGTATTTTTGATTCATTGCTCGTAATGAAGGGATTGAATTATTGGTACGAATTAACCGAAACAGTATAAAAAAGTGCAAAAAACGCGTTTTCGCGTGAATATTGAGCATTTAAACTAAAAATTTACACTTTTTTTAATTTTATTGTTGCATCCCAATAAACCTTACTCTAATATCTCGCCCCGTACTAAAGCAGTGCCGACTTAGCTCAGCTGGTAGAGCAACTGACTTGTAATCAGTAGGTCAACCGTTCGACTCGGTTAGTCGGCACCACTTTCCTTTTACCGGAAGTGAATTAGTAGAGAATTATCGTGGAGGGGTTCCCGAGCGGCCAAAGGGATCAGACTGTAAATCTGACGGCTCAGCCTTCGCTGGTTCGAATCCAGCTCCCTCCACCACTTT
>NZ_JADYWS010000047.1:0-16412 GCF_015864715.1 Pseudoalteromonas sp. NZS71
TTTTCACCCAAATTTGTATGCTTATCAGCATAACATTTCTTTCTTAATGGGTGGCCAAAATTACTGTACCACTACAACTGGAGCGGTGCACCTAACACAACCAAATATTATGCGTTAATTATGGATCATAAAGCGCCAGAGGGAATGCATTGGTATTGGATCATGTACAATATTGCCGCCGATAAAACACAAATTAAAGCGGGCGAAACTCTCGGTGAAGTAGGCTCTAATAGCGTAAACGATTTAAACCAATATGCGCCGCCTTGCTCTAAAGGCCCAGGTGAAAAAAGCTATACTTATACTGTGTACGCGTTATCTGCACCGGTTACCTTTAATAGCGATACAAAAGTAGATCGCTCAGCATTACTCGCCGCTGTAAAAAATATTACTCTCGATACTGCAAGTATGACGGTTAAATACTCGCGAAGCGCCAGTAGCGCCGAGCACAAACCTAATGCAAGACCAACACCAAATGAGCAACCAAAGCCTGATAAATCATATTTAACCGCTAACGTAAAATCACCTCGTTGCGATGCTATTACACAATCAGTAAGTAATGCAGGGTTTGATCAAAGCGTATCTGTTACGTGCGATGAACAATATGCTTATATTGCCTCATCTACTTATCCTGATCATGACGTAATGACAGGTATTACTGGTACTAACGAGCAAGTACCCGTTCCAGCTAAAGACTACGCCGCACCTGTAAAACTAAACCCTAAAAAAGCAAAAACAATTACAACAATTGATGCAGCCGTAGGTGTTGCCGTTAATGGCGTACCAATATACGACTATTCTTCGCAAGGTGAACTGGACGTAAATAGCTACGATGAAAAACACGACACGTTAGCACTTGGACAGTTAGATATATGTGGCGGACACGCAGGACGAGGTGATGACTACCATTATCATGTATCGCCAACGTGTATGATTGACACAATGAAAAACCAATCAAGCGATGCCATTATTGGTTGGGCTTACGATGGTTACCCGCTGTATGGCAGTAAAAACCCAGACGGCAGTGCAATTGCCAAAGGTGACCTTGATGTATGTAACGGGCAAGCCGACGACACATTTGGCTATCGCTACCAAACATCAGCTACACCGCCGTATATTATTCAGTGCTTAGTTGGTGAAGTAGATACCGCAAAATTACCAAGAGTGTCACCACTGAGTGGCGATACTCAAGGTATAAGAGCCTATTTGCGCCCGCCACAAGGAGGCGTTGAAAACTTAACGCACGCAATCTCTGAAAATGGCAGCCGTACAATGAGCTATTCATACAAAGGCGAGAACTACTTTACTACCTACAGCCCTGCATCACAGGGAAAAGACTGCTATAGCTTTAAACAAAAAACCATCAGTAATGGTGGCAAAGTTCAAACAGGTATATTTTGTAGAGGTCCGCAACCAAATCACCTTACTCCTACAGTCACTAAGAAAAATACAAACCCTGCCATTACAGGCAAGCATAACTTAAAGCTAGAAGCATGGGCTGATAACTGGTTTACAGCCTACATAGGCGAGCAGTTACTTGTTGAAGATTCGGTGCCTATAACCACAGAGCGCTCATTTAATGCCGAAAGCATTACGTTTTCTGCAAACTACCCTATTGAGCTTAATTTAATAATTAAAGACTTTAAGCAAAACGACACAGGGCTTGAATACATCGGTGCTAAAAATCAACAAATGGGTGATGGCGGTTTTATTATGCAACTTACCGACACCGATACAAATAAAGTAGTTGCCGTAAGCGATCAAAGCTTTAAATGCGAAATACTTCACAAAGCGCCGCTTAACAAATTATGCGAAAGCGAATCAAACCCTGTCGCGGGCGAAGGCGCTTGTACATTTATGTCAAAAGAAGCGCCAACTAACTGGCTACAAAGTAACTTTGATAACGCAAACTGGGCTAATGCAGTAGAGCACAACTTTGCCGATGTAGGACCAAAAGACGGTTACGACGACATTAACTGGGATAAAAACGCAAAATTCATATGGGGCGAAGACTTAGAAACCGACAACACCCTTATTTGTAAAGCAACTATTGAGCAACCTCAATAAAAAAAAAGGTCAACCGCCTCAATAAAAGGTAGTAATTATGTATTTTTTAAAAAAATTAAAATGGCTAATGCTAGCGTGTATTTTAACAAGTATGAGCGCTCAAGTGAGCGCCCATGTATTAAAAAACACAACAGCCCAAGTAATTTTAAGAGACGGGCAAGTTGAGGTTAAAGTATTAACTAATGCTGAGCATTTAATTTCAGCGCTGCAAAGCGAGCAAGCATGGCTTATGGGCGATATTGATAAGCTTATGCCTACAAACTTAAGTGCAGAGCAACAAGAAGAGTTTGTAAAAAATGCACTTAAACAAAAAACGAGCTTACGTGTAAATCAGCAAGTTATCGTGTTTGAACGCGTCGCTTTTACCACCAGCAACAACAACGAAGCGAACGACCTAGAAATTGTTTTTCAAGCGAAGCACACATTTACAACAGTAGATGATCTTGCTATATCGTTCCCTAAAAGTTTAGGTGCAGTACATGCAAGCTTTGTAAAACCACAATATAAGTTACTGAGTGCTGGCGATACCGCAAAAATAAAGTTCTAGTCCAAATACCAACATACCTAAAAAGCTTACTTAAAAAGGATTTTAGTAAGCAACTCCCTAAATACGCTAATTGTAGGCACATAATCAATATGCAATACTGCTTGGTACGTTAACACATGATTTTTACTATTTGCCAATCAGTGAAATTAATACATAAATTCTTTTTAGCTTTTTTTATCACTAATATCGCCCTTGTTGGGCTTATGTTTGTGTTTATATACATGACCTTTTCGTCAGGGTTTAACGACTTTGTTGAACAAGAAGAAACAAAGCATGTAGCAATGGTTAAGCAGCAACTTATTGAGCTTTATAGCGAATTAGGCAGTTGGCAACCCATTACGCAAAACACGCAATTATGGCGCTCTATTGTAGAGCCGCAAAAAAAGCCAGGCGAGCCTAAAACGAATAAACACACAAGCACCCCACCCAAACCAAATAGCAGTAAAGCAACGCCCTCTTTATTGTGGGTACACTTACCTGCGGGTTCCCTTAAAACAGGGCAGCGTATAAGTTTATATGATCAAAATAAAAAAGTTGTTGTTGGTAGAGCTAATTTAAACGACAACCCACATATAGAGCCTATTTTATTAAACAATAACGTTATAGGCTGGATAGGTTTAGTACCTTCAAAACTTGTGCAAAGTAGCCCAGCAAAAGCATTTTTAGCAGCGCAATTTCATAACTATTTTATGATCACGTTACTCGTTATTGTGCTCGCATTTATTATGGCTATTGTGTTGTCTCGACATTTAATAAAACCAATAAAGCAAATAGTGACTAGCACCGATGAGTTAACAAACGGAAACTTTGCCAGCAGAATAACCCCCTCTAGTAAAGATGAGCTAGCGACCCTATCCAACAATTTTAACGCCTTAGCCCACACGCTTGAGCAAAACCAACAAATGCGGTTTCAATGGGTGTCAGACACATCCCACGAATTAAGAACCCCACTTACCGTACTACGATCGCACTTGTTAGCTGTGCAAGATGGTGTATTTACAGCCGACACAAAGCGCATTAATTTACTCATAAACCAAGTAGATAACTTAAGTCACATTGTTGACGACCTAGCCCAACTAGCACAAACAGATAGCGTTAATTTAACCTATAACAATGCACGCATTGATTTAATCACTATTTTTGAGCAATCAATTGAAAACTACACCGCTCGCTTTAAAGAGCGTGAATTAAATGTAGATAGCAAAAGCTTAGCCAAAGCCGGTAAATGTATAATAAATGGCGATAAAGAACGCCTTGTACAATTATTTTCAAACCTGTTAGAAAATACCTGCAGATACACGCATAAAGGCGGGCAAGTAATAATACTTGCCAACAAAACACCCAATAACATTGAGCTTATTTTACAAGACTCAGCCCCAAGTGTTTTACCAAACGACTTACAAAAATTGTTTGAGCGTTTTTATCGTGTTGAAAAATCTCGAAGCCGAGAGCACGGCGGCTCGGGCTTAGGGCTTGCACTTTGCAAACAAATAGTAGAAGCACATGGCGGTCAAATATCGTTGCACAACTCACCACTCGGTGGGCTAGAAGTTAAAATAACGCTGACACTTTTGGGTTAAAATAATGGCATCACAAAAAATACTTATTGTTGAAGACGAAGAAAACATTGCCGAAGTACTTATTGCCTACGCTAAGCAACAAAATTACGAAACTGAGCACTTTAATAGCGGCAAAGGTTTAGTTAGTTTTGTAAAACAAAACGCTGTAGATTTAATACTTCTTGATTTAATGCTGCCAGATGTTGATGGCACAGAGCTATGTAAGCAAATTAGAGTCTTTTCAAGTGTGCCTATTATTATGCTTACCGCAAAAAGTGAAGAAATAGACCGCTTACTGGGTTTAGAGCTCGGCGCCGATGACTACATATGCAAACCTTTCAGCCCTAAAGAAGTTATAGCACGCATAAAAGCCGTACTAAGAAGAACCAGCCAGCCTAAAACAAATATCATCAATCATAATAATTTTCAATTGCACAAAGACGATTTCGAAGCACGCCTTAACGGAAAAAGCATTGGCTTTACCGCCGTCGAATTTAAAATCTTTTTACTATTTATAAGTCACGTAGGGCGTGTTTTTACCCGCGAAGATATTATTAATAACGTATACAGCGACACAACCGACATCTCCGATCGCAACATAGATACACACATTAAAAATATACGAAAAAAGATTAACGACATTCAAGCAGGGCTAAACCCAATAGCTGCGGTTTATAGTGTGGGTTATAAGTTTAAAGAGTAGGTTTACTTATTCAAATAAAGCTAACATGACGAAAAAGCGCGATATAAATCGCGCTTTTATTTTAATCACTAACCTGAACACTCATAACTAAAGATTAATAGCAGAGCAAACGTTGGGTTTCGTTTCACTCAACCCAACCTACGTAAATAGGCTTAAAGCCCTAAGCCTGCCATAAAGTCGTCATCGGCATCGTCTTGCTCTACTGCTGTAGATGCTTTTTCTTTGTCCGCTTTTTTACGTGCTTCGTTTTCAATTATGTCGTCTGGGTCTAGTGCTTCTGCAATATCAAAGTCGTGTAATTTAATAAACTCTGTTTTATCCATCGCTAATTCCAAGTAAAAGATATTTTGTTTACTTGTAGTGAATGTTACGCGGCGGGCTTGCGGGCGATCCATGGTGGTATCTACCGATATTTGCACTTGCTTGTTTATTGCCATCATTTTTGGCTGGTTTTGCGTAATTGAAGTATGTAGCTGCTCGCGCACTTTAGACGTAAAGTCGCCAACAATTTGATTCATCAACTCGCCTAGTACGTTTGATACGTCGTCTGATAAATGGCTATGCGCTATTTCATCTTCTGGCATCCCCATGTTGCGCATGTAATCGCCATAAATTTCCATCGCCGCTTGCGAAGTAAAGTTGGTAATTACAAGCCCTGTAAAACCGCCGTCAAATAAAACAAAGCAGCCAATATCTGGTCGCATACATGTACGTGTTATTTTTTGCACCATGGCTGAGTAGCTAATACCATTACCGCTGGCTGATGTGAGTACGCCTGTCACTGAATGACAAAGGGTTGCTAATATATCGTCTGTGCTGATGACCTTACTTTTGCTCATTTAATCTTCTCTTTTATACTTATTATTCATAATTCTAGTCAAGCTACTGAATTTATCACTGACTATCCAGTATAAAATGTTAAAATAGCGCCATTATTTACAAAGAGACTGCCTTCGTGACCATAAAAGACAGTATTTATGCCTCTGAGCAACAAGTAAAAGATTTTAGCTTTGACCAAAATGTAGTCGAAGTTTTTCCAGATATGATTCAGCGCTCGGTACCGGGCTACGCAACGATTGTCAGTACAATGGGTAAGCTTGCGGGTGAATACGCGCAAAGTAACTCAAATCTTTATGATTTAGGCTGTTCACTTGGCGCAGTCACGCTTAGCATGCGACGAAATATTCGCACCGATAACTGCCATATAATAGCGGTAGATAATTCTCAAGCTATGGTTGAGCGTTGTAAGGTACATTTACAAGGTTTTAAATCAGATGTGCCTGTTACTGTTACTTTGGGCGATATTAACGAGCTTGAGATTCAAAACGCCTCAGTAGTAGCAATGAACTTTACGCTGCAGTTTATTCCACACGCGCAGCGCCAAGCCGTACTTGAAAAAATATACGCTAATTTAAAACCTGGCGGCGTATTACTGTTAAGCGAAAAAATTAAAGCTGAAAACGAGCAATGCGACAATTTATTGATTGATTTGCACCACGACTTTAAACGTCACAATGGTTACTCTGAGCTTGAAATAAGCCAAAAGCGTACCGCCATCGAAAACGTTATGCGCCCAGATACACTAAGCGCTCACTTTACTCGCTTACAAGATATTGGTTTTAGCCAAACTCAAGTGTGGTATCAATGTTTTAATTTTTGCTCAATGGTAGCAATTAAATAAAGAGAGTCATCCATGTCTCAATGGTTTAATCAATTTTACGCATCTATCGCACAAAGCCCACTTAGTCACTGGCTAGAAACCCTTCCTGCACAATTAAAACATTGGCAAAACGAGGCTAGCCATGGTGATTTGCCTAAATGGCAAAAAGTACTTAAAAACTTACCAGAGGTGGCAACTTCGCACGTTGATATTTCTACTAAGGTAGAAATTGGCGCCCCAGGGGAGATGAGTGATGGCGAGCAAAAGCAAGCCATGCATTTATTAAAACGCATGATGCCATGGCGCAAAGGCCCATTTAGTGTGCACGGTATTGAAATAGACACGGAGTGGCGCAGTGATTGGAAGTGGGACAGACTCCTGCCTCATATTGAGCCATTAAAAGGTCGCACTGTTTTAGATATTGGTTGTGGTTCAGGTTATCATTTATGGCGTATGCGCGGTGAAGGCGCAGAGTTTGTAGTGGGTATTGATCCGTCTGATTTATTTTTATGTCAGTTTCAAGCAATTAAACACTACAATCCAGACGAAAACGTGCATTTACTGCCACTAGGCGTTGAAGCATTACCTGAGCTTAAAGCGTTTGATACGGTTTTTTCGATGGGCGTACTTTATCATCGTCGCTCACCTATCGACTTTTTAGCGCAGTTAAAGGCGCAGCTTCGCCCCGGCGGCGAACTTGTACTTGAAACGCTAGTAATTGAAGGTGATGAAAACACAGTATTAGTCCCTACCGACCGCTACGCTAAAATGCGCAACGTTTGGTTTATTCCAAGTACTGCAGCATTAAAACTGTGGATGGAACGCGTTGGCTTTAAAGATGTGCAAATAAAAGATTGCGCTATTACCACGCTTGAAGAGCAACGCAAAACCGATTGGATGGAAAACGAATCGCTAATCGACTTTTTAGATCCAAACGACACAAGTAAAACAATTGAAGGCTACCCTGCTCCACTTAGAGCAATATTAACTGCAAAAGCATAGCGGTTAATTTAACGCCTTAAATACTAAAAAAACGCCTGCGGGCGTTTTTTTGTTTATTTAAACAACAAGCAGCGGACAAGTGTCCTTGTTTATTATTTCAAAATTACATTTGCGCTAGCCGCGACCTTGCAATTGTTGTAAAATACGCGCGTTTCTAAGCAACCCAAAACAACTATTTTGAGGAAAACCTGTGAGCGAACAAAAACAGTCTCTAAGCTATAAAGACGCGGGCGTAGATATCGACGCTGGTAATGCACTTGTTGAGCGTATTAAAGGCGTAGTTAAAAAAACTCGTCGTCCTGAAGTAATGGGCGGAATTGGTGGTTTTGGCGCACTTTGCGAAATTCCTGAAGGCTACAAGCAACCAGTATTAGTTGCAGGCACAGATGGCGTTGGTACTAAACTACGTTTAGCAATCGACTTAAAAAAACACGATACTGTTGGTATTGATTTAGTTGCAATGTGTGTAAACGACTTAATTGTTCAAGGTGCTGAACCCCTGTTTTTTCTAGATTACTATGCAACTGGTAAACTAGATGTAGACACAGCAGCTGACGTAGTTACAGGTATTGGCAAAGGTTGTGAAATTTCAGGTTGTGCCCTAATTGGTGGCGAAACAGCTGAAATGCCAGGTATGTATGATGGTGAAGACTACGACATGGCAGGCTTTTGTACAGGCGTTGTAGAAAAATCTAAAATTATTGATGGCACAAAAGTAGCAGCAGGCGATCAGCTTATTGCACTTGCTTCAAGTGGTCCTCATTCAAATGGCTTCTCTTTAATTCGTAAAGTACTTGAAGTGTCAAAAGCTGATACCAGCGCTGACTTTGAAGGTAAAACTTTAGGCGAAACTTTACTTGAGCCTACTCGTATTTACGTAAAACCTTTACTTGAGTTATTCAAAAACGTTGACGTACATGCGCTTTCGCATATTACTGGCGGCGGTTTTTGGGAAAACATTCCACGCGTATTACCCGCTTCAGCAAAAGCTGTAGTTAAAGGTGATAGCTGGCAGTGGCCACCTATTTTTAACTGGTTACAAGAAAACGGTAATATTACTACACACGAAATGTACCGTACATTTAACTGTGGTGTAGGTATGGTTTTAGTAGTTCCTGCAGACAAACTTGAGCAAAGCTTAACAATGCTAAAAGACTTGGGTGAAAATGCGTGGCACCTTGGTGAAATTCAAGATGCAGCAGCTGGCGAAGAGCAAGTTGAAATTGTAGGTGGTGCTAAGTAATGGCACCGACTCGTCTGGTAGTTTTAATCTCAGGTAGTGGCTCTAATTTACAAGCCATCATAGATGCCTGCGAACGTGGCGAGATAAACGGACATATAGCGGCTGTTATTAGTAACAAAGCAGACGCTTATGGCCTAGAGCGTGCAAAACAAGCAGGTATTGCTACAAAAGTGCTCAGTCATAAAGATTTTGACTCGCGCGAAGCGTACGATGCGCAATTAATGAACGTTATCGACTCTTTTATGCCAAATCTAGTTGTATTAGCTGGGTTTATGCGTATTCTTACTCCTGGCTTAGTGCAAAAATATGTTGGAAAAATGTTGAACATTCATCCATCTTTGTTGCCTAAGTATCAGGGGCTGAATACCCACCAAAGAGCAATTGATGCAAAAGACGATGTTCATGGCGTAAGTGTTCACTTTGTTACTGAAGAATTAGACGGCGGTCCCGTTATTCTTCAAGCGCAAATACCTGTACTCAAGGATGATACAGCAGAAACATTAGCAAAACGCGTGCATGAGCAAGAGCATATAATTTATCCTTTGGTGGTCAAGTGGTTCAGTGAACACAGACTTACTATGGAAGCAGATTATGCAGTTCTTGACAAAAAACAACTTCCTGCACACGGCGCGCACTACCCACAATAAAAAAATAAGTGCCCTGTTGTTATGTGCGGGCGCTTTACTTCCAACTAGCCTAATTGCAGGCGAATTGACCCAGTATCAAGCTAATTACGATATTTTACGCAAAGGTAAAAATCATGGTGAGGCTGTTCGTGAGCTCAAAAAAATCGGCGACGATACTTATGAACTAACATACCACAGTAATATTGAGTGGATGATTTTCTCTGATTCTCGTGAAGAAACATCAAAGTTTACCTTTAAAGATGGCAAGGTTACCCCGCATCATTACAATATGATCCGCACCGGTACAGGCCCAGATAAAGATTATAAAATTGATTTTGATACAACAAACAAAGTAGTGACTAGCAGCGCTAGCGAATACCCACTTAAATGCGAATGGACTGATGAATTTCAGGATGCTATTTCATACCAAGTGCAAGTGCGCGAAGGATTGAAAAAAGGCGAAACGAGCTTTTCATTCCCGCTTATAGACAAAAAAGGTAACCGCCGCGACTACAACTTTGAAGTTGTTGAAAAAGAGATGATCTCCCTACCTATCGGTAATGTAGAAGCCATTAAAGTAAAACGTTTATACGATAACGATAAACGCCAAGCAATTGCATGGTTTGCGCCAGAAATGGATTACATGCTGGTACGTATGTGGAAAGGCGAAAAAGGTATGGAGCAGTTTGAAGTTCAAATGAATTCATTTACTGTTACATCACCTACAGCTGTTGCGCCTGCAACAGCACAACAACCTCAAGAAGCTAACTAAATTTAATTAAACCAAAGTTAAGCTAGGACCTGTTGACCTTTCAGGATTAAAATTTGTTCAACCTAGGGGCTATTTAATCGCGGCGCGAGGTTTGTAACCTAGTGGGCTAAGTAAAAACCGAGCAACAAAGAGTAAATAGCCCCTAGGCAGAACCCTTCGGACAGCGCATGTTTGGCATTTATGCTACGTTATCGCCTATTTATGGGGAATAACCACACTACATAGGCTCTGCCTTGCCTAAATACCAAACAGTCTGCTGCAAATTTAACCTCGAAAGATAAACAGGTCCTAATATTTAAAATAGGTGGGCTAAATTAGCTCACCCATTTTAAACAATGCAAATTCCCCCGGCTCCATTTTTTGCCAACGCTCATCATTCGTCAAAGGCCTTGTAGCTATAACCGTCACTACATCGTTTGGTGTGGTCTCTTGTTGAAAATCAACCACCATGTCGGCATCAATCAACGTTGCTTTACCAAATGGCGCACGGCGCGTTATGTAATGTAAGTTATTAGTGCAATACGCTAAAACAAACACCCCGTCGGTCAATAGCATATTAAACACCCCTTTTTCACGAAGGGTATGCGAAAGCTTAGCGGCGTATCTAAAAACCGACGCCATATTACTTGGACGCTTTGGGTATTTTTCACGAATTTTATCAAGTAACCAACAAAAAGCGAGTTCGCTATCGGTGTTACCTACTGGGCGATAGTACTGCGGTTTTAAATCATGATAATTAGATAGCTGCCCGTTATGAGCGTAAGTAAGCTCGCGCCCCCATAACTCTCGCGTAAAAGGATGAGTATTTTCAAGGCATACTCTCCCGCGGTTACCTTGGCGAATATGGCTAATAACCGAGACACTTTTAATTGGGTATGCTTTGACGAGCTTTGCAATTTCAGATTGATAACTCGGCTCAGGATCTTTAAAGGTTCTACAGCCTTTACCTTCGTAAAATGTAATACCCCAACCATCTTTATGTGGTCCCGTGTTTCCGCCACGCTCTAAAAGGCCTGAAAAACTAAAACAAATATCGGTAGGCACATTGGCTGACATGCCAAGTAATTCACACATTAATAAAATAACCCTTAAAAACCATACATTAAAATAAATAGCGTTATATTTGTGTATTAAGCGTACACTAATTTGCAGCCCGCTTTAACGGCTATACTTACTTAAAAAGTGTCATTTTGCTATTAGATTTATTTATTTTTACGTTAACACTACTTACGGTTAATGCTTTGACTATACGATAGTTATTGTGCGTTCCTCTGTCGGGTAATTAAATATCGTATTTAAGTTACTTTCTACTACAATTTAACATCGTTATGTACTTGAAAATTACTGTTACTAGCGCTACTCTAAGTGAGGTGGTCTGACCTCTATTAAGGAATAAAAATGACACTCATATTTACACTGGTTCTAATCGCGTTGCTTTGCACTGCGGTTTACCACAGAGCAAGTTGGAACACAGCACTTGGTGTTTCGGCTATAACTTTATTAATTGGTACCTTTGCAGGTGCTTTTGGTTTAATTAGCTGGTTGATCTTTTTGATCATCGCGGTTCCTCTTTCTGTTACTGGCCTTCGTCAGCAATATATCATCAAGCCTATTTTTGCTACGTTTAAAAAAGTAACGCCAAGCATGTCTGATACTGAAAAATCAGCTATTGATGCCGGTACGACGTGGTGGGAAGCTGACTTATTTTGCGGTAACCCAGATTGGAAAAAACTTCACCAATACCCAGTTCCTAAACTTACTATTGAAGAGCAAGCCTTTGTTGATGGCCCTGTTGAAGTAGTATGTAGCATGTTGGATGATTGGGAAGCAACGCACGAACTAACCGACCTTCCTCAAGATGTATGGCAATATCTAAAAGATAATAAATTCTTTGCCATGATCATCAAAAAAGAATACGGCGGTTTAGAGTTTTCTGCATTTGCACAGTCTTGTGTACTTCAAAAACTAACAAGTAAATCAACATTACTTTCGTCAATTGTTGGTGTACCGAACTCTTTAGGCCCAGGTGAATTATTACAACACTATGGTACAAAAGAGCAAAAAGATCATTACTTACCGCGCCTAGCGAGCGGTCAAGAAATTCCATGTTTTGCGTTAACTTCGCCAGAAGCGGGTTCTGATGCAAGCTCAATTCCAGACTACGGTGTGGTATGTAAAGGGCAATGGAATGGTGAAGAGGTTGTGGGTGTTAGTTTAACGTGGAATAAGCGTTACATTACACTTGCCCCAGTGGCTACCGTACTTGGACTTGCGTTTAAATTACAAGATCCAGACGGCCTAATTGGCGACAATAAAGAGCCAGGCATCACCTGTGCACTTATTCCAACGGATACTCCTGGAGTTGAAATTGGTCGTCGACATTTCCCGCTTAACGTACCATTTCAAAATGGTCCTACTCGCGGTAAAGACATTTTCGTACCACTTGATTATATTATTGGTGGTCCAGATATGGCTGGTCAAGGCTGGCGCATGTTGGTTGAATGTTTATCGGTTGGTCGTGCAATTACATTGCCGTCAAACTCTGCCGGTGGCATTAAAATGATTGCTATTGCGACAGGTGCTTATAGCCGCATTCGTCGTCAGTTCCGTTTACCTATAGGTAAAATGGAAGGTGTTGAAGAGTCACTAGCTAAATTAGCTGGTTACGCTTACAGCTCTGATGCTGCGGTTAGTATGTCTACGGGTGCTGTTGATTTAGGCGAAAAGCCATCTGTTGTTTCTGCCATTATTAAATACCACCTGACAGAGCAAATGCGTGATGCAACTATTCATGCAATGGATGTACTTGGCGGTAAGGGCATCATGCTTGGGCCAAATAACTATTTAGGTCGTGGCTATCAAGGTGCACCTATTGCCATTACCGTTGAAGGTGCAAACATCTTGACCCGTAATATGATTATTTATGGTCAAGGTGCTATTCGCTGTCATCCATTTGTACTTACCGAACTAGGTGCGTGCGAAATTGAAGACCGCGAAGAAGCGCTTAACGTATTTGATAAAGCGCTAATGGGTCACATTGGTTTTACTATGTCGAACCTTGTACGTACTAAGTGGCTTGCTCTTACCGGCGCTCGTTTTACAAGTGTGCCGTACAACGACGAAACCGCTGAGTTTTACCGTATAGCGTCACGCTTTAGTGCATCACTTGCTCTTATGTCTGACATTAGCATGGCAGTATTTGGTGGTTCACTAAAACGTAAAGAACGTATTTCAGCACGTTTAGGTGACTTACTTAGTTACTTATACTTAGTGTCTGCAACGCTTAAGCGTTACAACGATGAAGGCCGTAAAAAAGAAGATTTTGCTCTAGTAAAATGGAGTTGCCAAGATCACCTTTACCATTGCCAACGTGCACTTGCTGATTTAATTAATAACATGCCTTCGGCTCCACTACGCGCCGTGTTAAAAGTATTATTATTCCCGTTTGGTCGCCCGGTTCGTAAGCCAACTGACCAACTTGAGCATAAACTTGCGCAACTACTACAAGTACCTAGTGAAACGCGTAACCGTTTAGCAAGCTATGTATACTTAACAAATGAGCCGCTTAACCTAGTAGGTCGTCAAGAGCAAACGCTTAAAGACGTACTTGCTGTTGAGCCATTATTTGACCGTGTATGTAAAGAAAAAGGTCTTAAACTGCCATTCTTCCAGCTTGATAAAGTAGCGCAAATGGGGCTTGAAGCAGGCATATTAAGCCAAGCAGAGGCTGATAAACTAGCTGCTGTTGAGCAATCTCGTTTAGATGTTATTAACGTTGATGACTTTGACCCTGCTGACTTACTTGCAGGCAAAGCCGCACGTAATAGCGTTAAAAAAGAAGCTGATGCTGCTTAACTAATTTAGTAAAGCAAGCACCCCAGCTGTAAAAAAATCCAAACCAGCGCATAATGCGCTGGTTTTTTTTGTGCAAAATTAACCTGCAACAAACACCACGGTAAACCTAAACTCAACAAAATAATGTTTAATCTCTCAAACGTAATGCTGTAAGTTACAAAGGTCGCTAAAAACAACAGCATACTAGGTATAAACTGGCTAATATAAAACGTCCGTGCTTTTTGGCATGTATTAAAAAAAAAGCGATATTGTGCATAAATTTTAGCGCAATCAAATTGTAATGAGCTGCAAAATAATACAATAAAAGCCATCGCCACAGCATCAAGTATATTAACGAGATCAGCACGCTCAGCGACTAACGTAGTCGAGGCCATAAACACACATAAAAGTAACGACATACGCCATACCAGTGTCCAGCTGTGATTTATAAAGTAGCAAAACCAAAAACCAAACAGTGACCGAACACTAACACGCCCATTTATATTAACTCTAGGTATAAGCAAGCTAATGCTAAAGATGATTGAAAAACCAATATGATAAATAAGCGGCGGTATGTTGATGGGAGTGAATAAAAAAAGGCCGCTTAACATAAAACCATAAACTAGTGCGCTAGGTTTGTATAAACACACAATGCCTAATCCTAACTGAATAAACATAAATACTATAAAATGCGGCACCTTTAACCACTGTTCAAAGGTAAGATCAAGCGCTATCAACAAACTAGCGATAAGCCAGCCATTGCTGATAAATAACAATTTAATATCGGCAAGGTGAAGCCAGCTAGAGTGAGCCATCGTAAGTTGAAACAGCCGTTGGTTACTATTTTTAATCGCCAGTTTCATTGCGCTTATCATCACGCTTTGCAATAACAAGTAAAATAGTGCCATTTGCGCGCCATATAAAGGCGTATCTGCACTATCTATAATTTTCCCTAAGCCTAAAAAAAGCAATAATACAAAACCAAGAGCGGATGATCCCAACACCACTAAAAATAACAAACCAAATTTTTTTAGCTGTTGAAGCAATTGCTTAAGCTCAAACGTGTACGCTAAATACCGCTAACCTATAAACGCGAGATACTGATTAAGTTTGCTTTTTATGCTTATGATACTCATAGCGAGACACACTTAAAACCATGCTCAATAAACACAGCGGGCTCATGGCAAGTAATGATAATTTGCCCATTGGGTTTGTCAGCCAAATAAGCATCGAGTTGGCTTAAAAGAGTGTGAATACTGGTTTGATCGAGCGCAGCACTTGGCTCATCTAATAATAAATAAGGTGATTTACGCATTAATGCTAAAATTAGCTGGCATTTTTTTTGATTGCCCGACGACCGTGCTTCGAATCGCGTATTTAAAAATGCATTAAAGTTAAACCCGTTAACCAGCGAATGGGGCCAATCGCAACCTAATGTGTTAACAGATAAATCAATAATTTGATTTGCAGTTAAAAAATCTGGTAAAGCAATACGGTCACTGGCAATTGCTACGGTTTTTGTTGGAGTGTTCAATCGGCTACCAGCAAATAAAAGTGAACCACTTTGCGGCTTTTCAAGTCCTGCTAGCATCATCAGTAATGTCGTTTTTCCTTGGCCGTTAGGCGCTTCAATACACCCCTTTTGATCTGAAAAAACTTTGTTGTAATCCTTGAAAACAACATTGCCTGAAAATTGCTTATTTAAGCTTATGACTTCAATCATAAAATATCCCTCTAAACTGACTATTCATTATAAGAATTCTGTTATGAGAAACAACTAATACCAATTCGCTTAATTAAGTGATCTATTTTGAGGATGGAGAAACGTGTTGATAGCTAGGCAAAAAATTCGCTATTTAGTTTTTCTCGGCAATTGCTCCTGCATTGCTCTACCTTCTGCATCCATGCAGTCGTAAATGAGAATTTTTTAACACAGGTAGCGACACGTTTAGCCCCGCAAAATGATTAAGTATTATTGCGGATTGGTATAATGATTGGAGTGGTGCTGTAGCTCACACTGCATACCACCCATGAAAAAATTAAGGTTGTTAAAATCGCTGAAATAGCTTCTGGCACGAGTAAATACTTTAACTAGCCGTTATAGCCGATAAGAGCTAATTACGTCATGTGTGACACCATGGGGCAATTTAAGACTGGAGCGGTATTCAGTGCTAAGTGTTTAACTATTCATGGAGATAGAAGAAGATGAATATTTAGGAATAAGAGGAATATTAAAAAGTCGATTTTTTAGCTGATAGCCAAAGAATGTTTTACTAAATTATTTAATCAAGGATTTTATAAACTTGTTATTGAGGAAATAACAAGTGGCGGAGTGGACGGGACTCGAACCCGCGACCCCCGGCGTGACAGGCCGGTATTCTAACCAACTGAACTACCACTCC
>NZ_JADYWS010000048.1:0-16122 GCF_015864715.1 Pseudoalteromonas sp. NZS71
GCTTAAGTTACAAGCCATCCTGGAAGGCTACGATTTAGCAAAATCTCTTGAGTCAGACTTGTGATCAAGAGACAGCTTTATGCGCCTTTTTTAATACCAACTAATACAAATTCTACGTAGTTAAAATTCGTAACTTACGCTAATACCGCCATCGGCTCTTTTTTCGTTGCTGTCGCTTGCTTTACCATAGCCCACATCTAGCTCTAATCTAAAACCAGCGCTGTTCAATCCATTAAAGTTATAGCTGTACGTAAGCCCTATGCCGTTTGTTGTTTCTTCATCAAAAATTCCGCCAATTACACAACCTAGCGTATTAGCAAAGTCAGTTGCTACATCATTAGTTGAACTTTCACACTCTTGGTCTGTATCTCTTGCGCCAATTGCACCTACAAGCGCGCCAAAAGCATGTTTTTTATTATCGCTAACTGCTTGTTCAAAACCGGCTGAAAAACCATCATCAAGGCCTAGTTTATAATTTGCATACCAGCGTTGTGTGTCGTCGTTAGCCGACAAAGACACTTCAGGAATAACTAAATAAGGATAGCCACCCCCAATCGAAAAACTAACATCGTTAGCAAAAGTAGAACAAGAAGCGATAGATAAAGTGAGTAGTAATATTTTTATTTTCATAAAGTTCCCTTTGAGTAAGCATAAAATGTACTTACTTTAGGAACATCATGCAATACGACAAAAAGCTCGTTAAATTTAGCTTTAGTAATAAAATAGGGATTAAATTTTAGCGAGTATTTTATCGCTAGCCGCTTCTATTAAATCGAGCACATTTTCAAAGCCATCATCGCCGCCATAATAAGGATCGGGAATAGCGCTTTGGGCTTGCTCGCCATATTCTAAAAATAGCGCCAGCTTATAGCGTAAATGCTCAGGGCATTGCGCTGTTAAATCAGCTAAATTTTGCGTATCGGCCGCTAAAATTAAATCAAACTCAGTAAAGTCGCTTGTACGTACTTTACGTGAATAAATACCTTTAAAACTATAACCGCGCTTCTCCCCTGCAGCCATTGAGCGACTATCAGGCGTTTTACCTTCGTGGTAACCAATAGTCCCTGCCGAATCAACTTTAACGTTAACGCCTAGCTTTTTAGCACGGGCTTTTAATACCGCCTCTGCGGTTGGCGAGCGGCAAATATTACCTAAACAAACTATGAGTACTTTTTTCATTAAGGCTCCTCTAACTAATTTAAAAACCTAAGCTTTAAAACTGTTTTAAAATACTTGCGTCGTAATCTTCAACGTTAAGCGTTACGTTATGTTGCGCTGCAACAGATTCAAGCTCAGCTTGTTTAATGGCTAAATCGTCCATAGTGATTAGGTTATCGTCTAGCTGCCACAATAACCGAGAGCCCGCATAGCTATAATGAATCGCTAATAACGCATCGGCATTGCCTTCACGGCCAGCGGCTTTTAACTTAGCCATTTTACGGGTTATTTTATTAAGTGCTTTTTTAAGCTCCCACACATAAACAACTTCTGTCATAAACGTATGTGTACGGTATTTATGAAGTAACCATGCAAGCCCAACGCTAGTAATAGCAACACCTATTAAGTTCCAATGAAAGTGGCTACCACTTTCATCAGGAAATAAAGCAATCAGCGTTTGCGATATAGCCAAGCTGCCTACAGCCAAACCAATACCACATCCTGCAATAACACGGTTTAAATGTTTACGGTAACGCGCTTTATTTATTTCAATGAGTTGCATAATAGCCTAAAAAGTTAAGTTTTAATATTTGCGAATGGCTATTGTAACTAAACCCCACATTTTTTATAAAATTATTTCACCCCTTTTTGATTTGCCACCCGTTATAGCTTTGAAAACACCCTAATTGTAGTGGTCAATAAAATTTGGAGCGGCTTATGCACATACTTGAAGTACCTAACAACCCAGTATTTATTAAAACATCGACTGCCGTTATCGGCGGCGCCGCAATGACCTTTGCAGCTTTTGCGTTTATGCAATATTTAATAAGTGGCGAGCAACGCGCACCGGTAAAACCAGGGGACGATATTATAGTAGAAATTTTTCACCTCCCTGAGGATTCAAAAGTCAGGCATATACAAAAAATACAGCCGCCACCGCCAATGCCTAAAGTGCCGCAAAAAGCTCCACCGCTTGATACATCAGCCGATCCTGTGTTGGCAATTAGCGACTTTACGCCGATTACAATTGACGATTTTGGTGGCGACATTAACAACACCATTAATCGCCCAACAGGGGATGCAACACCCATAGTGCGCATAAACCCTAAATACCCAACCACAGCAGCACGCGATGGTGTTGAAGGTTGGGTGCAACTAAGCTTTAGTATTTCGCCAACGGGGGAAGTAATCGACCCAGTAGTTATTAACGCCGAGCCAAAACGTACCTTTGATCGCGAAGCAATACGAGCCATTAAACGCTGGAAATATCGCCCCAAAGTAATTGAAGGTGTGGCACAATTACAAACAGGTCAAACCGTACAGCTCGATTTTAAATTACAACAATAAGAGCGATGAGCCTATGCTACTAAGTATTAAGTCATGGTTATTTGAAACGCCAAGCAAGGACTGCATGGCAAGTTACGCAAAAAGTGGCGACAATCGTTACTTAGAGCAGCTTATTGCCCTCTATAGCAACGACTTATACTACTACTCAGGGTCTGTTGGCCTTTGCGGATTAAAATTTGTTCAAGCTAGGGGCTATTTAATCGCGGCGCGAGGTTTGTAACCTAGTGGGCTAAGTCAAAACCGAGCAACAAAGAGTAAATTGCCCCTAGGCAGAACCCGAAGGGCAGCGCCTGTTTGGCATTAATGCTGCGTTATCGCCTATTTATGGGGAATAACCACACCACATAGGCTCTGCCTTGCCTAAATACCAAACAGACTGCTGCAAATTTAATCTTGAAAGGTCAACAGACCCTATTACGCAATCTAATACGCATTTAGCATACGACGTAAGCCAACAAACATGGCTAAAAGTAATCGAAAAACGCCACCTTTACCAAGCCCAAACCACACCCAAAGCGTGGTTGTTTAAACTTGCCCGCAACACACTCATTGACGAATACCGCAGGCAACAGCACTTTGTAGAGCTTGACGAAAACACGCATTTACCTGCAAAGCAAAGTGAGCAAAGCGATACAAATATAAGTTACGAAGCATTCGACGCCGCACTTAAACAACTCAGCTTTGTACAGCGCGAAGCCATAACATTACAACAAGAAGGCTTTTCGCTCGCCGACATAGAACTTATAACGCAAAGCAGCCTTGAGACCATTAAAACAAGGCTGCGCTATGCCAAGCAAAACCTTAAACGTTTATTAGGAGCAAACAATGAACAAGCCTGATGAGCCGCTTGAGCAAAAGCTCACACAACACTACAAAGAGCGAAAAGCACGCACAACACTTACAAGTGATCAGCAAAAAGTGCTACTTAATAAAGCCACGCACACTAAGCCTAAAAAGATCGGCTTTACGCTACAGCTAACCAGCCTTGCCTGCGCACTCGGTGTGTTCGCCTTTATTGTGTTTGATAATAACAACGTAATAAATACAGAGCCTAAAACCGTACTTAACAGCGTATTTAACACTATAGACATTCACGACTATTCAATTATTAAAACACACGAAATAAACCAAGCTGGTAGCTACGCAAGCTCTATTACAGAACAAAAAGACGCGCTTGATAATCAATTAGCTAACGATTTACGCCGCCACCAACAACGCCACATAGAATACGGCACTCTAGTGAAGGTAGATAACGACTGGTACATAGCCAGCTGTAATGACGAGGTACTCGTACAAATTAAGCATTCACTGTTAAGTGATTTAAAGGGTAAACATGCAGTTGAAAGTAATATAAATACGGGTGATATGCTCGCTATGGCGCATAACGGCAAAGGGCAGATTATTGCACTTAAACGTGCGGCCGCTGGGGTTAAGCAGTGTGGGGCTTAGGTGGATTGGTCCAGTTGAGATTGGTGGTAATTAAAAAATTATTACCACCAAGTAGCTTGTTATTTTATGAATTATTTAAATAAACTCTAATTTTATCTGTTGTAGTGATTTTTTTTCTTTTAATCAATTTTTTATCTGACATCAATGAAGAAAAAGCATCATATTCTTCAGTAATAGGTAATTCAAAGTGAGTTTTAGCTATATTAATTTTTGAAATCTGCTCTGTAGAGAAACCACAGATTTTTTTCACCCCATCCTCAGATAATAAATCGATTTGACAGGTTAAAAATTTAATTAAATCAGAGTCAGTACATAACTCTGAAGCCAACTTAATTAAGTTAACTTCTTTAACTCCATCAAATTGCATATCACAAGCCAAAGAGCTTAAATTAATAGTATCTATTTTAGGACTTTTAAATTCTTCATCACTTAAACTAGCAATTGCCGATAACTTGTTTTCATTGCTCACTTCACCACTTTCAAAAATACGTATTCTGTCTTCTAGTGAGAAAAAAGGAATACAATCAAAAGTCATATTTTCTATAAGATAAATGGGATTGAACTTACTATGCATTGCACGAATTAAGGCCTGACCTTTCTTTGAGTTAGGTTCTACATGCTCAACTAAGTGCCCAAACAACTTCTCAGATACCTCATCAGAAGGCTGAATTATTAGCAAATCAGCAAAACAAGAAGCTAATTCATCAGAATAAAAGAAACTACTTTCACTTAAGCTTTCAAAAATGGCCAGTATCTCAGCATTACTAAAAGCCTTTAATTTAGCAATGGAGCAAAGCGTTTCGTCTCTAAGATCGTAAAACTGATTTGTCTCTAAAAACTCATCTTTATTGCACGAAATTAATAATGGAAGAAGCTCAGGCCTATCTTTCTCAAACTCACTTTTAAGTTGGTCAGAGTAACTTACTAGATGTTCTTTAATTAAGTACTCAAACTTCTGATCAGTTAAGTTATCTAATTCACGATCACGTATATGCTTACTCAAAGGGTTTATTAATGACTGGAATGTAGCTTGTTTTTTAACATTAAATAAAATAATACCTGTAAGACCAAAAAGTAAATCGACATTGTCCAAGTTTTGAACAGCTAAAAGTAAATCTTCAAGATTAGCTGAAACTACTCTGTCTGCTTCTATATTAAAATCTTCGAAGAAATCACTATCATGATCAATATAAGCAAATATAGTGACTAAATTTTCGATAGAAGGTATAACTTTACCTTGTTTTGATAGTTTCAAATGAGTGATGTCATCTAGTTTTGAGCTACTTATACTTAAAAGTGGAATAGGTATACTGCTTATTAACCGCTCTTTTATTTCAAAGGAGATATCAGACTTCAGCATGTGAATTATTGAATTCTCGTCCTCGATACCCCCTTTAGTGGTCTCTATCCAATACTTTTCAACTAACTGCTGAAGTATGTCAATATCAGCAATACTTTCGATTAGCAATTCATCCTTAGCTTTCAGAATATAAGCTAAAGAAAAATCTTCATCTTTGTGAACACAATTAAAATAACTATGTAAGCTAGTTGAGGTAACTCTTATACATCTCTCTTTATATAGAGTTTTATAAACTTCACATTGCTCATCATTTTTATGGTTAAATTCAACTAACTCCAACAAAGGATCAAGCGAAATGATATTATCGAGAATTACTTCTTTGAGTTCCTTTGGCTCACTTGCTATTTCTACAACTGTTTGGGTATTTTCATTAAAATGCTTCGTCAAATAAAGATAATGATTTAAATCAACACTAGAGAAACTTTTTCTCTTACATAATTTAAAACACCACTCCCCAAATTTATCTGTATAGCTTTTACTTAACTCGAGAAAATTAGACCTACTACATACTAAAATTTCGAGCATTGATGATATGTCAATAGACTTACTACTTTCTAACTTATCAATAAACTCAATAAGCAGCTCAGGACTATTATCTAATATAATGCAGCTTTGGTTTAAAAATGGGTGTTTTTCGGAGATTAAATATTCAAAAAGATCAAAGTTAAGAATAGCGGTTTGCGAAAAGCTATTTTCATCCAGTAATTTAACAATGCCTGAAGGGTTATTTAAATAATATTCAAAATTAGGTTTCTTTCCATAAGCAATATTGTTTCTAAAGGTAAAGTCATTACGAGTTAATTCGTCTTCATAGAATATTGAAATGTATTTTTGATAGTCCTCATAGATATATCCTTCACGCAACAAGTAGTGAATAATATGATCTGATTTATAACCTGTAAGGTTTTCTCTTTCCCCCTCAAAAAGAGAACACATTTCCTTGAGTGAAGCACTCTCAACTTTACTTATTAATATTGAAATTTCATTCATTTTACGATTAAGTTGCTCAACTTTTTCATTCGGCTCATCTAGCATCTTTAGCTTTTCTAAGTAACCTTGGATCTCCAAATATTCATCATTTTCAGCTAATGATACTTGTGCGCCATAGTTATACAATTTTAATTCAAGACCTTTTCGCAAACCAGATAAAACAGAATGATAATCGTTATCACTAATAGTCTCTTGCCCAAAATTCCAACCACGCAGCCCAGGGTATTGACTTGTAATTATTTGAAGCTTCCATCTTATGAGCGCTTCATACTCATTTTCAGTAAATTTTATCGCATTTTGAATTTTTTCAATTTTTTCTTCGCACTCACTAATAGTTGCTTTTTTACATTCAACTACTTCTTTTTTTATTTTTGATGTATCAAAAGCAGAAAATATATTCCCACTATTTTGTTGAAGAAGCTCAAATTCATCGGGGAACATGTTTTTAGATAAAACTAGCGAAAATAAGTTATCGTCAGATAAACTTTGATCATGACTAACTAGCTTTCTGTAAAAGTAAAATTCGTTAACTATGTTTTGCAAAACCCTCATATCTGCAATAAAAACAGTAACATCTCTTAAAAATCTTCGAGAAATTTTTTCATTTTTAATTGTAGAAATTAATTCAAGAATTTTATTATATGAGTTATTTGAATGAATAATCGGAATTATGGGTAGAATAAAATCGAAGAATTTAGTTCTTTCTGTAGCTGAAAAGCAATCGTCTTTAGTTACATAAATAAACTTAACCCCTTTTTTATGCTTCTCTCTGACTGCATCACTATTATTTAAAATAATGTTTATTTCACGTAATTTTGTAAAAATCTCAGGCTTATTTAACCTTTCTAAATCCTCAAATATCACTTTGTTGTATTGTGAACTAGAAAAGAAATACACCAGTTCATCAAGGGTTCTATTTAATACAGAGTCCGATTCTGAAAAAAAACTGATTTCTGCACTGGTCGGGTTTAAATAGCTTATTTTAGAAAGTGGTAGGGTATTCTTTAAATACTTAAATATAAATGCAATACCAAGTAGGCAACCTACAAGCATAACTAAGGATAAACCAATGTTAAAAAACTCTAAATATTTCCCAAGTATTGGCCTAATAGGATCAATAAAAATATAACTTTTTGGATTAAAAATATAAAAAATAGACAGAAGCCAAAGCGAAGCAAGTATGTAGCTCTTCCACTTGGTAGTATCTTTGGAAGTAGCTAATTTACTAAAGCGAGATTTTGGAATTGTTGAAGAAGGCACTTTATAAATAATTTGTTGGACAATGCTTTTTTCTATATTTGCAAAGTCAAAAACCTCTGACTTACTTGATTTATTATTCCCACCTCCCACTTCATCAACCTGAAAAGCAGCTAGTGAAACATCAATTGATGTATTAGAAAACTCAGAGTTCTTCTTTTTATAAGAGCTCACAAAGCTAGATTTTCCAGATGAATACGGGCCTGTTATAGCAATATTGTATGCTTTATCAGATGCAATAACTTGGTCAAAAACATTTGAGACATCACAATCTATCTCAACTTCATCTGTTGCACTTAGGAAGTATGGCGTATATCCATCATTCTTTTTTTCAGATGGGATATCTTCAGCTGGAATATCTTCAGAAATCATCGTATAAAATCCTTTTAAAATAGCTTAAAAATTTTAAGCTAGCATATCTCAGTTTTTAATATAACAAAACTATCAACCATATAATTAAGTTAATAACATATTGTTTGGAAAGAAAAAATAAGTTAGCACGACGCGCCAGCTAGCTGTTCACCTACAAAAAACACTACATATAACTAGCTTTCGGTGTGCTCATTGCATTAGCGATCCGTTGGGTTTCGTGCCACTCAACCCAACCTACGTACGCTATAAACGTGAGCCTAACGCTAAACAAATAATTGTTAATGATTACTGCTTTAAAAGTCGCTTTTCTGGATTGTTTAAGTACTTTAAGCCAATGGTAACTATGCGTGTATGTACCATTGTTATAACGCGTATTTGCACATTGCCAATAACAACAATATCGCCTTTACTGACTTCTCCTGAGAGCTTTTGGTTAATCACTTCTTCCAAGCTTATCTCTTCTGGGGCGTCTATGTGCATATGGTAAGAGTAAAATATATCACCTACCAACGTTACTCCTTTCACTTTAAGTTCGTTGTGAGCTAAGTGGCTATCTTGATGGTTTGTTTTATCGGTTGCTGTAAAAACTAAATCAACAAAAGGTCTGTTATCTGGTTTTAAAACAACAAATAAGTGATCGTTTGCTTTTAACTTAGTTGAGCCTCGTGGCGGTATGATTGACGGACCCCGTGTGATCATAGCAACAACCACACTCTCAGGAAGTGCCGCATGTGACAAGCTGCGCCCAGAAACCCGAGAAACATCACTTAAGGTGTATTCTACAATTTCTATATCAATATCGTTTAGCGCTGTAATTTCAAGCGTTGCAGCAGCGAGATCAGGTGGCGGCTCTACTAAATTAAGTTTTTTAGCCATCCAAGGCATTGTTGAGCCCTGTAACGTGGCTGAAATTAACACCACGAAAAAAACGACATTAAAAATAAGTTCAGCCCCTGAAAGGCCAAATAGTAATGGGAATATAGCTAAAATAATGGGTACTGAGCCTCTAAGGCCAACCCAAGATACAAACAAGGTTTCGCGATTATTAAAGCCAAACAGTTTTAAAATAGGCGCTACCGCTAATGGGCGAGCAACAAAAATGAGTGCCAATGCAATAAGCAATCCTTCTAACCATACATCAACCAACGACGACGGATTAATAAGAAGTCCTAATACAACAAACATGGTTATTTGCCCAAGCCATGCTAAGCCGTCATGAAAAAGAAAAATACCGCGTTTATATACAAATTTGCTGTTACCTAAAATAACACCCGTTATAAATACAGCTAAAAACCCACTGCCGCCGAGCGTTGCAGAAAGGCCAAAAGAAAGCAGTCCAAATGCGGTTACCATCACTAAATACAAACCCGATGCATTTAGTTTAATTCGATTAATAAACCAAACCGATACCTTACCAATTAAAAGACCACAAATAGCGCCAACACCCATTTGTTGAGCAAATAACTGTAGTAAATCCAGCCCTATTGGCATGTCGTTAACGAGCATTTATAACAAACCAACTGTTAGAAAAATAGCCATTGGATCGTTCGATGCACTTTCTATTTCAAGGGTAGATTTAAGCTTTTTGTTTAAGTGAATACCCGCACTTCGTAAAAGCGCAAACACTGCTGCGGCATCTGTAGAGCCAACAATAGCGCCCAGTAAAACACCTTGTAATATGGGCAGGTCTAAAATATAAGTGGCCACAAGGCCTGTAATTACAGCGGTAAATAACACCCCGACGGTTGCTAAAGCAGACGCGGGTTTCCACACTTGTTTAATTGAACTGGTAGGCGTTTGTAAACCGCCATCAAATAGAATAATGGCAAGCGCAAGAGTACCCAAAGCATGTGCGGCCTCTGCGTTGTCGAATGAAATACCTGCAATACCGTCTTCACCTGCGAGCATACCTACAAGTAAAAATAGCACCAGTACAGGTAAGCCAACGCGTGCAGATAACTTGCTCGAGATCACTCCTAGTAAAATTAATATGGCACTA
Source organism: Pseudoalteromonas sp. NZS71 (assembly GCF_015864715.1). Classification (NCBI taxonomy): domain Bacteria; kingdom Pseudomonadati; phylum Pseudomonadota; class Gammaproteobacteria; order Alteromonadales; family Pseudoalteromonadaceae; genus Pseudoalteromonas; species Pseudoalteromonas sp. NZS71. The sequence continues at coordinate 9,933 of NZ_JADYWS010000048.1, forward strand.
ACGAGAATGATATTATCAATTGCAAACATAGTGTGGATTTACAGCCTTATATGAGTTGAAAAGTAAGAATTGCCAGCTATCAAAAAGCTTAAAGCTCATGCTATACAATAACCTAAAAAATATAAATACGGGTACTTAAGTCTATAATTAAATAGTTTTTCTAATAACTATAGAGCCTTTGAGTTTGGTATTGCTTGGCTCTATCTTAATTAGCTTTATTTATTTTGAAAACAAAAAAGCCTGCGATTAAGCAGGCTTTTGAGTATTTAAATAATCAAATTTTATAAAACAATAATGCTTGTTACTAAGTACGCTAAAAACGTAAGGCCACCACCAAATAAGGCATACGGTAGCTGCGTTTTAACGTGGGTGAGTAAGTCACACCCCGATGCAATAGCCGATACAGCGCTGGTGTCGGATATAGGCGAGCAATGATCGCCAAATATACCACCACCCAAAATAGCACCTACAACAAGCGATGGCGGTAAACCTAGCGCTTGAATAAGTGGCACACCAATTGGGATTAATATAGCAAACGTACCCCACGATGTACCTGTAGTAAACGACATAACTGCGCCGGTTAAAAACAGCACCGGTACTATTAGGTAAATAGGTAAGTAGTCACCAACAAGTGACGCTACAAATACGCCAGTACCCAGCTCTTTTAAGCTTGCGCCAAGTGTAAGCGAAAGCAGTACAATGGCGACCAATGGCATTAATTCGCCCATACCTTTAAAACCGGTATCAACTAATTGATGGTGCGTAAATTTACGTGAGCCAATCATTAAAAAGTAAGCGACAACAATGGCTAAAACCGTTGCGTACAATACTGACTTAGAACCACTACCCTCTGCCAATACACCATTACCGGTGTAATACATAAAGCCAACCATGCTGGTAATGAGCGTAATAAGCGGGATTAGCATGTAACGCGCTTTAGAGGCTTTTATTTCATCTTTTAAGTCGGTTGTTTGAAGCTCTAGTTTTTCTTCGGCTTCTTTCATTGGGCCATGCACTTTATCAAACGCGATTGTGTAAAAAACAATAACAAGGGTAATTATGGCGTAAAAGTTATACCCAACGCTGCCCCACAAAACCGATACAGCCGATTCACCTAGCTCGTAGTTACCTAACAAACCAAGTACAAATGCACCCCAACCGTTAAGTAGTATTAAAATACACACTGGCGCACTAGTGCTGTCAATAATGTACGCTAGACGCGCTCGACTCATTTTAAATTTATCGAACAAGCCACGCGATAAAATACCCGAGGTAAGTACGCTCAGGTTAGATTCTATAAACACCGCAATACCGGTAAACATGGTTAAAAAGCCCACTTGGCGCTTACTTTTTGCAATGCCTTTGTTCATTAGCATATTAACAGTTGCTGCAACGCCGCCAGATTCGCGAATGTAGGCAAGCAGTGCACCAATTAAAATACTAAATATTAATATGCGTGTATTACCTGGCGAGCTGGCAACCGAAATAATACGTTCAATGGTATTTAAAAAAGTATCAAACAAGCTATTACCTTCGCCCTGAAAGGCGAGTAAAAACTCAGAAGAAGCAACAGCAACAAGTAGCGCCATAATCACTTCTTTTCGCCAAAACACGATAGCAATCGCAATTAGCGGCGGTAAAATAGAATACCAATGCATAAAAAGTTAACCTTAATTATTAGCGAGTAAACCTCGCTTTGTACGCGTTTTAACGCTTATTTGTTAAGCCTAACAACATAAACCGGCTTAGTTTTATAGACCGCTTAGCTTAATGGATTGGCTTACTCAAGTCACCTGTAAATAAATCACTTAAGGTGGCACAGTTAGTACGTTTTAACCTATACGATAGCTTATTGATTTAGTAACGCTTCATAAATAAGCGACACTACCGATCCGTACTGTGCGGTTTCAAATTGTTTGCCTGTAAATTCGTAACGTTTTAGCGAGCCTTTAATTGCACTATGGCGAGCATTGGTAAGTAAAACAATAGCCAAGTCGTAAGCGGGGTCAATTACGGTCACTGTACCTGTCCAACCTGTGTGGCCATAAGCCTGCGCGCTTGCATAAGGGCCAAAGTGCCAACGCCTTGCTTGGTTGTTACCAGCAAGCCTAAAGCCAAGCCCGTAGGTTTCGTCGCTTGATTGCGGCGTTAAAAATTGCGCTAAGGCGCTTGTACTAAATAATTGTTGGTCACCGTAGCCGCCATTATTTAATAATAGCTGGCAAAGCACGGCTAAGTCGTGAGCATTACTAAATAGCCCCGCATGCCCTGCTACGCCATCAAGAGAATAGTAAGCGCGCTCGTCGTGCACTTGGCCTTGTAAAACCCCAGTGCGAACATTATCAAACTTAATGCGCCCGTCTCGCGTGTTGCCGCTAAGCTCAGTGGCTGCAAATTGCTGTGGCTTAAAGCCTTTTTTAAGTGGATTAAATAACGTGTTAGTTAATTTTAGTGGCGCGTACACTTGCTGCTCTAGGTATTCGTCAAGGGGCTGCCCTGTAATGCGCTCAATTAGTACGCCTAAAATCATGTAATCAATATCTGAGTAAACATGCTGCCCAGATGATTTACTACTAAAAGGCACGCTGGTAAGTAATAGCTGTTTGGTGGTTTTACTGTTTTGCGAATAAAACGCGTCGCCATTGCTGCCATCTTTACGGTGAAAGTCAAATACTGGCGGGTATCCGGCGCTGTGAGTGAGTAAGTCTTTTACTGTGCGCTTTGCTCGGCCTTCGCCTTTATATTCGCTTAGGTAGCTTTGCACGGGTTTATTAATATTTAACAGCCCTTCGCTTACTAATTTCATAAGTGCAAAGTTGGTGGCAAATATTTTGGTGTTTGAGGCAAGATCAAACAAGGTATTAGTTTGCATGGACTCTGGACGAAGTAGCATTAAATCACTTTGCTGATATTGCTTTGCATCGCCATAGGCGGTTAATTTTATTAGCTCACCATTTTTAACAACGGCCAACACAGCCCCAGGAAAACCTGCTTTTACATCGCGTTCAATTAATGCGTCTACTTCAGTAAAATCTATATGCTTTTTTGGTTCATCGCTTAAAGTAGGAAATGCAAAACGCAGCGTTAAACTTGCGCCAGCAGGGAGAATATTTTCAACTTTAAAGGTATTAACACCGTTGTGAGTATTTTTTGCCAAACTGTAATTATATAAGGTGTTGGCGCTTAGTTGGTTAACGTCGAGCTTTTTATTATTAATGTAAATATCGGCGCTTTGTGCGTTATGGTTTTGTATTAATAATTGCCCGCGCCCTTTGTAAGCTTTAAACGTGCCTCGGTTATTTACATAAAACCGGCTACTTGGATTTACCTCAGGAAACGTTACAACCACTTGTGCATTAGGCAGCTCTACAAGCTGGCTTTTTGTAAGTGGTAGCACCGAGCTAATAGGCTCAGGTGGTGTACTACAACCCACAATAATAAAGCTCAATGCCGCTATAAATGCTTGTTCGATATAACCACACCTTTGATTTTTTACAGCAATAAACATGCTTAGCCCTTATTTATATAACAAGTAAGGCGCTCTTTGCGCTTTAAATTGCTCAAGCCCCGCCTGCCAGCTTTGTTTTATTTGCGCTTCTGATTGCCCTGCTTCAATAGCTAAGCGCAATTTATTAGTACCCGCTAGCTTATCCATAAAGTCAGCGCGCTCAAAAAACGAGATGTTATTTTTAGTAAGCTCCGTGTACGCATTTATTAAGTAAGTTAAATTTAAACCTGAAATATTTGCTTGTCTTAAATCGAGCCCTTGCACGGTTTGGTTTTTAAATTTAGGGTTTAAAGCAGCGCCTTTAATTGCGCGCGGTGTAAAATTAAAATCACCTAATGCTACTGGCGAATAGCCAATTACTTGAAATGCAAAGTCGGTGCCTCTACCAATGCTAATAGGCGTTGCTTCAAAAAAGCAAAGTGATGGGTAAAGCGCAATGGCTTGATCGTTAGGTAAGTTAGGGCTGGGTTTTACAGGCAAGCTGTAAGTACTTTTGCGAGTGTAATGATCAACAGGGATCACCGTTAATTTTAAATCGGCCGCTTTATTGATCCAGCCCTCGCCTTTGATCATTTTGGCAAGTTCGCCAACGGTCATGCCGTGTAACACAGGAATTGGGTGCATGCCTACAAACGATTTAAATTCTGGCTCTAATATTGGCCCATCAACGTAGGTAATATTTGGATTGGGCCTGTCGAGCACCAAAAATTCTATCCCCTGCTCTGCAGCGGCTTCCATCATGTAGTGCATAGAGCTTATGTAGGTATAAAAGCGCACTCCCACATCTTGAATGTCAAAAATAATCACATCAACATCGGCTAAAGCAGCTTGGCTTGGTTTTTTATTTTTACCGTAAATAGAAATAAGTGGAATACCGGTTTTGCTATCAACGGCATTTTTTACATGTGCGCCCGCATCGTGATCGCCACGAAAGCCATGCTCAGGTGCAAAAATTTTAGTTATGTTTATGTTTTTAGTCAGTAGAGTATCTACTAAGTGAGTTTCCCCTACGCTTGATGTTTGATTGACTACTAGCCCTACACGTTTATTTTTTAACTGCGGTAAATATTTAGCATATTGCTGCGCACCTACTACAAGTGAGTTATTAACTTCGTGGGCGTGCACGCTTGCAATAAAAATGGCGCTAAAAATAAAAAATAAAGTAATAAATAGGGTTTTAAACATACTGCAATATCCTTTTAAACAAGGCGTTTAAAATAACATAGGTAATAATAAAGAGCAGCTTTAGAAAGGGGCTAAGTGGGCTTAGATATAGTGATTAGATATAGCCATTAGAAGCTGGCGCTTCTCACGCGAGCAAGCTCAGCGTCTACAACGGATAAATAAGCTCGGAGTTTAGATTTAAAAATTAGAGCTAGTTTTATTTGAAAATACCACCTCTCATTTTAAGCTTAAAGACCGTATTTAACCTTCTTAGAGCTAAAAGCTTCTAGTTATTTAATTTCTTGGTCAATGAACCACTTAAAGATCTATTACACATAGAGAAGCGAAAGAGAAGTAAATGAGAAGACATAAGCCCGGGTTTATTAATTTAGCTTAGCTTTATTACTACCTCTAAAAGCGCAGCGCCTCTTAACCTCTTTGTGAATAAATTACTTATTTCTGGCGTTGCCAACGAATAAAATCTTATAAATTATATTTTTGAGGGGGGAATAGAAGCTGTCGCTTCTCACGCGAGCAAGCTCAGCGTCTACCACAGATGAATAAGCTCGGAGTTTGGATTTAACGATTAGCACTGGTTTTACTTGTAGGCTTACAGCTTGCTGACGCGACGAACGAAGCTCGTAAATAAAGTATCAGTTATGTCGGTGGTAAGTAATTAGAAGCTGGCGCTTCTCACGCGAGCAAGCTCTGCGTCTACAACGGATAAATAAACTCGGAGTTTGGATTTAAATATTAGAGCTAGTTTTACTTGTAGGCGTGCAGCTTGCTGACGCGACGAGCAACGCTCGTAAATAAAGTATCAGTTATATCTGTGGTAAGTAATTAGAAGCTAGCGCTTCTCACGCGAGCAAGCTCAGCGTCTACAACGAATGAATAAACTCGGAGTTTAGATTTAAAGATTAGGGCTGGTTTTACTTGTAGGCGTGCAGCTTGCTGACGCGACGAGCGAAGCTCGTAAATAAAGTATCAGTTATATCGGTGGTAAGTGATTAGAAGCTGGCGCTTCTCACGCGAGCAAGCTCTGCGGCTACAGGAGTGGTAGTTTACGTTTCACTTTATTTTAGGCACAAAAAAACCGACTTAATGTCGGCTTGTTTATGAAAGTGGTGGACGCAGGACGTATCTTGTAAGAGTGAACCTCCGACTTCTTGGTTCTCAATCCTCCTAAACTCTACATTTCACTTTATTTTAGGCACAAAAAAACCGACTTAATGTCGGCTTATTTATGAAAGTGGTGGGCGCAGGAGGATTCGAACCTCCGACCGCTCGGTTCGTAGCCGAGTACTCTATCCAGCTGAGCTATGCACCCACTTTCATAGATTGCTTATTTAAACTCTAAGCAGAGCGTATAAATTCAGACATAAAAAAACCGATTTCCATCGGTTTATTTTTCTTACACTTAAAAGTGTATGAAAATATGAAAGTGGTGGGCGCAGGAGGATTCGAACCTCCGACCGCTCGGTTCGTAGCCGAGTACTCTATCCAGCTGAGCTATGC
>NZ_JADYWS010000049.1:0-14920 GCF_015864715.1 Pseudoalteromonas sp. NZS71
ACCAAAATAGGAACTCAGCTATGGTTTGTTTATCAATAAAAACAAATTTAAAAACGAGTTAATCTACAGGCTCGTTAGCACTATCAGAGGTTCTATTGAAAGTTGAGAGTATTCGAGAATGCGAAAACGGTGAGTTTGTAGCAGATATACACCTTGAAAATGGTGAGCACTATTTCACAACCGAATACTTTTCTACTTTTAAAAAAGCAGATGAATGGGTTACACCTTGGTGTGAGTGGGCGAATAAAGTTTCTTTTGGGACTATCGATAGCGTTTATTATATTATTCAGGTACCAGACTCTTGGGCTGGACCACCTAAAAATGCACACCCTTTACATGGGCTATTTATAAAGATTGGTAGATCTAAAAATGTACTCCAGCGTTTACAAAATTTACAAACTGGTACGTATGGCCAATTAATTATTGGCGCATTAGAACCAGGAGGCTCTGCTAGAGAGGCTGAATTACACCAAAAGTTTTCTCATCTAAGAAGACAAGGCGAATGGTTTTCTTGTAATGAACCTCTTTTTAAACATGTTTTTCGTACATGGTATAAAAATAAAATGCTTCCTCCTGAGCACCAAGAGAAAATGCAAATACTTGCGCAGCGTAGTAATGATTACCGTATTATGCGTGATCTAATTGGTGGAGCACCTGATACAGTAAATCCATCGCTTGACGATGAATGGCACGGAACAACTTTTGTAGATCTAGTATATAGTTCTTTGGCAAAGTCGTTAAAATAGTGCTAACAAGACGATCCAATAAGGACAAAAAACAGTTAGTTTTGCTCCAGCGTGAATTACAGTGACACCCAATCTAAATCTTGTAATGCTTTAAAAACGCTTAGGGTTAATTAAAGGAGATCATTTTTTAATTGAATTTGGCTGTTGGAGTTATTTTACAGTCTCGTTAGTTGCCAAGGATAATAATGAGAACATTTCAGCTTTTAGGTTTTATACTTGCGATTGTTGGGTTTATTTTAGGCTACGTGATGCTAGCCCCAATTGATGGTGAAGCATCCGACGCTTCAGCAGGAGGTACAGGCATAGGCATTATGTTTATGGTGTTACCTATACTTGGTTGGTCTGCGTTAATATTAGTGCCCTCTTCAGTAGCATTGTTCAACCATGAAGTAAGAGAACGCACTTATTTCAGAGGCAATTTTTGGCTAAACCTCTGGAAAGTAAACCTAGTTATTTCTTTTGGATATATTGCCGTTGTACTATATTTTGCTTACATATGGTTTAAGGGCAGCATTGGCAATTAATAAGACTTTAAATGCCTAATACCTTTAATTCATTCTTACCTACTAACATCTAACCCAAGCTAAGCACTAACAACCATCAGGTTTAACACCATTAGCATTAAACCTGACAGCCCAAACTCCCTAGCCAACGTTAATTAGTTGGCATTAAATAGATTTCTCGTACGCTGTTGCGCTGGTTTGCTTCAATAGCAAACAATACCGCGTCGGCTACATCTTGCGGGTCGAGTTTGTCGGGTTTAGCTTCATCAAAAAACGGGGTGTTTACCATACCTGGTGCTATGGTTGTGCAGCGGCCGTTCCACTCACTCATTTCCTCAGCTAAGTTTTGTCCAAAGCCATAAGCAAACCATTTAGTTGCACCGTAAATAGAGCCACCAATTGGCTTACGGCCAGCGGCAGAGCTGGTTAATATAAAGTGACCTTTGTTTTGGCGTAAATGCGGCAGGGTTAATTTTGCAGTCCACAGTAGGGCTTTAATGTTTATATCGATCATGGTTGACCATTCATCTGGGTCACCTTTTTCGGTGCCTGCGGTTGAAACACCCATACCCGCGTTAGCAAAGGCTACATCTAATCGGCCAAACTTTTCAATGCCTTTGGTAACTACGTTTTCAAGCGCGGTAAAGTCGGTTGCATCTGCGGCTACGCTCAGTGCGTTATCTGATCCTAGCTCGGCAACAAGTTGGTTAAGTTGCTCTTCTCTACGGGCGGTTAATATAACTTTATGACCGTTGTTTACTAAGGTTTTTGCCGTTGCTTCACCAATGCCACTAGAAGCGCCGGTTATGAGTACTATTTTCTCTTTTGCCATGGTTTTTTCCTTATTAACAAATGAATAAAGGCGCAGCTCAATGTGCGCCATGCAGTTATTGGGCTATGTCAAAATTGACTGATAAATCGTCAGCTTGCGTTAGGCTAATTTGTTTTAGTTGATAAATATTAAAATCAGCATCTACTTGCTCTGCATCGTCTATGTGTGCGCTACACGTATAAGCAAGTTGATAGTCGCCTGGTGTTATGAATGCGAGTTCAAATTCGTATTTATTATCGTCTGCATCAAATACAACATTGGCAGTAGCTAACGGAGCGTTATCAGGCGTTTGGTCATCTATTTCATGAATATCTGTTGGGGTTTGTGCCTGCGCAGAGTAAAGGTAAACAGCATGGCCAAATGATGAATCATCAGCGGCAAGATCAATGTTGTCAGTCTCGCAATTGTTTATAAGTGTTTGGCTTACAGTGCCTTCAATATCTTGTGATTCAGAAAGGTTTTGTAAACGCACACCGCGAGGTTTTAAAAATACTTCGTTATTATTTTGTGGATCAACTAACGATTTTTTTAAATCAAACTCTAATACAAACTCGTTGTCGGTTTGATTGAGTGTAAAGCCATTTAGCTGTATTTCACCCACGCCATCATTACCTTTTCTTTTTACGATAAGCGGTGCAATGCTGCCGTCTTCGTAAACTACGTGAGATGTTAAACTAAGGTTGTTTGTGTCGCCGTTTATTACTTGCGCGCGGATCCACGAATAATCACCTGCAGGTACTTCTTGATCATCAAGTAATTGAAAAATATCGTCGCCCGTATAGTCTAGTAAGTTGACCATTTGCGCTAAGGTGGCATCGTTTTTAGAACGAGTTTCAAAGCTAACTTCTTCACCTTCTTGGGCTTTAATTGTTATTGAATCAAATACAACGTTAACTTGTTTTAAACCAGTGACTGGAGCGTCGGAAATTCCTAAGCTAAAAGTGGTTTTATCACTTGTTTGCGGTGGGGTTGTTTCAGCATCATCATTTGATGAGCCGCAGCCTGCTAAGGCAAAAATAATAGCGCTACTTAATATTGTTGATTTAAAGTTCATGGTTGTTTCCTCTTATTTGATTTGTTAAGTGTATGTATTTAACCCTTAACCTAAATTGAATTAAAAATATGAGGAGTTAGAACTTTTAACATGATGTTTTAAAACGTTTTTAATTTCATCGATTTAATTGTTTTTTACTATATACTCGCGCCACTTCTTTTGAAGTCGGTTTTATTAGATTTAACCATTATTTTGCTGAGTTTCAGCCACATTTATCGGAACAAACATGAAAGATAAACTCTTAGCGTTTTGGCAAAGCCATTCAGAAACAATCATCACTTTAGGATACAAAGTGATTTTAGCGTTGGTGATTTTAGTTGCGAGTGCCTTAATTGCACGCTCGGTTAAAAAAGCGATTAAAAACTCTAAATCGCCATTAAAAAGAGTGGATAGTACGCTGCTTCCTCTTTTATCGAGTATTGCTGGTTATTTAGTTTATATAATTGGTGGGCTATTTATTTTAGATATTTTTGGCGTTAATACGGCCAGTTTAATTGCGCTAATGGGTGCTGCTGGTTTAGCGATTGGTTTAGCCCTTAAAAATACGCTGAGCAATATTGCTGCGGGTATTATGCTGCTAATACTCAGACCTTTTAAAATAGGCGACTTTGTTGATGCCAGTGGCACGCTTGGTACTGTGAGTGAAATAAACCTATTTACCACTATTTTTAAAACCACCGACGGTCTTTATATTGCATCGCCTAACGGCAAAGTATGGGGTGGCAATATTAAAAACTTTACCCGTAATGGCAAAAGACGAATGGATATAGTGGTGGGTATTTCGTATGCCGACTCTATTGACGTTGGCTTAAATGTACTTAAAGAATTAGCCGCATCAGAGAGCCGATTACTCGCAGAGCCAGCCCCTAAAGTAATGGTAACTTCAATAGGCGAAAGCGCAGTAAATATACAATTACGTGCGTGGGCTGTTAATGGTGATTATTGGCAAACTGTGTGGGATTTAAATAAACGTGTTAAAGAAGCTATTGAAGATGCTGGGCTGAGTATTCCGTTTCCGCAGCGTACGCTGCATATATCTGAGTCTATGGCGTCGGCAATAACTGTTAACAAAGATGCTTAAATATGTATTAACATAAACATAAGCACAAATAAAAATAGCGAGCCTTGGCTCTCTATTTTTGTATTAGCCTTTGTGTAGGCTGAGGGATTAACCTTCTAATTGAAAGTCGTACACTGAGCCTAAATTAAGTAGCTGCGTTAGCTCATCAAGTGCTTGGTAGCTCTCGGTGAGTAGGGCTGAGTCTGCAAAGTCACTTGCGCCTAATTTGTCGCGGTAGTTACGTTTTGCCCAGTCACACAGTTGTGTGTATTTAGTATCAGTTAAAATAACCTCTGGGTTTACTGCAGCAAGTTCTTGCTCGTTAAGGGCTACACGTAAACGCAAGCAAGCTGGGCCGCCGCCATTTTGCATACTTTGGCGTAAATCAAAAAACTGTACTTGGTTTACTGGGTTATCAGCCATAATCATTTCTTCAATGTAGGCGTTAACCGCGCTGTTGCGTTTACATTCTTGTGGTGCCACTAACAGCATTGAACCATCTTCAAGGCTCACTAGCTGGCTATTAAATAAATAACTACTTACAGCGTCGGTAATGCTTACTTTATCGGTAGGTACTTCAATAATATAAAATTCTTTATTGCCCACATACGCTTCGCGAATATCTTGCAATGCCAAAGCTTGGTTTAAAAATGCTTGCTGGTGGCACAGTAATACGTTGGCGTTACCTACTGCAATTACATCGTTATGAAACACGCCTTGGTCTATTACGTCTGGATTTTGCTGTAGTAAAATTTGGCTTGAATCTTTTAGGTTATGTAAGCGACAAATTGCTTCTGAGGCTTCGAGTGTTTGCCTTGCAGGAAACTTAGCTGGTTTTGGTAATTGGCTGTTAAACGCACTGGCACCAAATACAAACATTTCAAGGCCTTGCTCGCCGTGGCTGTCACAAAAACGAGTATGGTTTGCTGCTCCTTCGTCGCCAAAAAAGCCTTGGTCGGGCAAATGGGTATGATGCGCAAAGTATTTGTCGTTGTTAAACATCGCTTTTAATAAGCGTGTAGTGGTTGCAGGCTCTAATGAACGATGAAACTTATTATTTAAATTAGCTGAAGTAAAATGTACTTTGCCGTCGGTTGTATCTGGAGATGGCGATACCGTAGCTGCATTGGCTGTCCACATTGCAGACGCTGAATAACACGCGCGTAATAAAATAGGATCTGCTTTAAATGCTTTATGAATTACTTGTGCATCGTTACCGGTAAAGCCTAAGCGGCGCAGTACGTTTAAGTCGGGGCGCGCATGAGGGGCAAATACACCTTGAGTTAGGCCTTTGTCGTGCATGGCTTTCATTTTTTCAAGGCCTTGAAGCACTGCCTCTTGAGGATTTGAAAAGCTTGCTGCGTTATTTAACGAGGCAACATTACCATACGATAAACCAGCGTAGTTGTGAGTAGGGCCAACTAAGCCATCAAAATTAACTTCCAAAGCGTGCATACACGTTCCAACTAAAATTTTTCAATAGGGTGCAACAATACAACGCAATAGGGTTGCTTGCAAAGTTATAAACGCAGTGTTTTTACTAATTTTTTCGATGTTTTTAAATGTGTGATTTTTTGTAGGGAGCTTCGTTTTTATATCAGGCGGCTAATAAGTAATTAAATAAGGTTTATTCATAAATTTCATAGTGTGCAAAAGCTTAGCCTAAAGTAGGTTTATACATTTAAGCTTTATGCCAAGCCTTTACACAATACGATGCTACTTAACATAGGCGCGTTCTTTATCAGCGGTAGTGCGGGTATTTGTTGGATCATTAACTTGCCAAACGCTAATGTCTAAACGCCATAAAAGGTAAAGGGTATGGTATAAATTGAACATGGTTTTTCCTTGGTATTTTCACTGAACACATCAGTTTATAGGAAGAAGTATGCCAACATTAACTTGAATATTTTATGAATAGAAATCAGTTATTTAGTATTTAAGTGTAAATACATACTTAAGGATTAGCACCAAAGAGGTGAAGTATTACTAAAAGATGCACCAACGTGGTGTGTTTTTAACAAAAAGCCCTGCAACTATTAGGTCACTTAAATGTGCAAGGCTTTTTAAAAAATACAGTCACTCAAAAAGTAAATTAACGGCCTACTTTTCCTTTTACTAAAGGCTCGAACGACATTACTTTAAACTTACCGTGGCTTTGATTTTTGCCATTATTAAGTACAGGCGAATTATGTAAATCGTCAACGGTAAAGTATATTTTATGATCCGCTCCGTAACTAAAACCATCAGGCCAGCTCAAACGTTCGTCTTTAAATAATACTTCGTAGTCGCCAGTGGGTTTAACTACGCCAATTGCGCCATTGGTTATGTCGGTTACATATACGTTACCGCCGCCATCAACAATAATACCGTCTGAAATTGGCTTAGTGCCGTAACGCGTAACTTTGTCTTCAAGCGCTTTAGCCGGAAGGCTCTCGTTATTTATATCGCTGGTGGCAATGCGGTAAACCGACGTGCCCGACATAGAGCCAAAGTAAAGCCAGTCTTCGTTAGGGTCAAGCGTAATAGGGTTAACACCTAAGCGGGCAGGTTGTCCGCCAAGGCTCATTGTGCGCCCATCAATAACCATATCGATATTTTCGGCAGTGGTGTAATGGCTATTTTGTAACACTCTGCGTGCGACACCTGTTTTAAGGTTAACCGTAATAATAGCGGCTTGGCTGCCTTGGGCTGTGTCAGCAATGTATACAACGCCATGCTTATTATCGATGACTAAATCGTTTAAAAACGAGGTGTCGGTAATGGTCGGTTTAGCCAGATAAATAATTTTATGCAGTTGCTCTTTGTTTGTATCCCAACCTACTAAGCGCCCAGCGTGATCGGGCCCTGAAGTGTCAAGCATCCATAAAACGCCATCGCTTGATACGTTTATACCAAGTACATCGTAAAAACCTTTACCGTTATTGTACGCGTATGCCCATTCTTCATTAGGGTAGGGCTTAGTTGTACCATCGCTTAAAAGCTCCATAATTTTTTGCTTTTGGCCAAAAAAACCATGCACAGATAAAAATTTCCTGCCCGATGGGGTAATAGCAATGTTACCCGGTGGGTGCTGCGCATCAAAAGTGGCTACTGTTTTTAAATCAGCATTTTGATTAGCAGTATTAGCAGATACAGCGTTGCTACCTAAAAGTGCCGTGCTACACGCCGCAGCTAATAGTAATTTTTTAATATGAGTCATTTTTAAAACCTTTTAAAACACGTTTATTGTTTAAAAATTAAGAGCCTAATCGGCTAAGTCGTTTACTACTAAATCGAGCAGCTGCATCAACTGCTTCGCTTGTTTTGCATCTACACTATCAAATTTACATAAAATATTTTTAGGAATATCGGCTGCTTTTAACTTAAGTGATTGGCCATACTGGGTTAGCTGCACTAGGCGTTTGCGTTTGTCGTGCTCATCTTTAATAACAGCCAGTAATGATTTGTCGCTCATTTTTTTGAGTATTTGGGTCATAGCACCGCCATCTATCGCGGTTTTATCTATTAGCTCTGCAATTGTTATTTCGTCTTGCTCCCACAGGGCCATCATTACTACGTATTGCGGGTAAGTTAAATTTAGCGCGTTTAAAGGCTCGCGATACGCACGCACAATGCTGTTAGATGCCATGTATAACCGATGACATAACTGATTTTTTAACTTTAATTGCTCAAACGCCATAACGTTATCCTTTATTTCGATACATGCTATTTTAATTTGCATGCAAAGTATTTGCAATCTCTAATTACTTGATCTATTATTTTGCACACAAACTAAATTGATTGATATTTTAAAACTTTGGAGTTCATTATGAATGTATTACAAAACGTAGCTTACACAGCAAAAGCAACTGCAACTGGCGGCCGTGAGGGCGTAGCTAAATCTGATGATGGTCGTTTAGATGTAAATTTATCAACACCTAAAGGTTTAGGCGGAGACGACGGACAAGGCACTAACCCAGAGCAATTATTTGCCGCAGGTTATGCAGCATGTTTTATTGGCGCACTTAAATTTGTAGCAGGTAGCGAAAAAATAGATTTACCAAGCGACACACATATTAATTCTGAAGTGTCTATTGGTGCTATTGAAGGCGGTTTTGGTATTGCGGTAAAACTAGCTGTATCACTAGGTGATATGGATAAAGCTGCAGCGCAAACGCTTGTAGATAAAGCACACCAAGTATGCCCATATTCAAACGCAACACGTGGCAATATTGAAGTAGAGCTTTCAGTTATTTAATAACTAAATAAAGAAAAGTTATAAAAGCACACAACGACAATTAGTCGTTGTGTGCTTTTTCGCGTTTAAGGCATAAAAATTAAATATACGATAAAACGCATATTCACTATTCCATATGTTGTTATTTTGTTTTATTGTGTATGCATAAGCACTGTGAGGACAGTATGGAACAATTCAACCCACTTCAATTTTATAAATGCCTAGCGGACGATACACGTTTAAAAGCAATGCTGCTAATTAGCCACGAAGAAGAGCTGTGTGTATGCGAGCTTGTTGCTGCACTTAAATTAAGCCAACCTAAGGTATCTCGCCATTTAGCACAGTTAAGACAATGCGGATTATTGAGCGACCGTAAACAAAATCAATGGGTGTACTACAGTATTAACAAAGCACTGCCAGAGTGGGCTAAAAATGTATTAACGCAAACGCTTACTGCTAACTCTTCATTTTATCAAAACGATTTAACGCGCTTAAACGCTATGGGTAATCGCCCTGAACGTGCAGCTAGCTGTTGTAACTAATAAATTAACTTATTAAAGGTATTAATTATGACTATTAAAGTAGGTATTAACGGTTTTGGCCGTATGGGACGTTTAACACTGCGTGCAGCAGTTGATTGGCCAGAAATAGAGTTTATTAAAGTAAATGATGTAGCGGGCGATGCTAAAACACACGCACATTTAATTGAATTTGACTCAGTGCATGGCCGCTTAGCACAACACATTACCAGTGATGAAAACTCTTTTAGTGTAGGTAAACACACGATTGCAGTTACCAACAACAAAACCATAAATGAAACTGATTGGTCAGATTGCGATGTAGTAATAGAGGCCAGCGGTAAAATGAAAACCACTGAGCTGTTAAATCAATATTTAGCGCAAGGTGTTAAGCGCGTTGTAGTAACGGCTCCTGTGAAAGAAGACGGTATTTTAAATATAGTAATGGGTGTAAACGATGACCTATATAACCCAAGTGAGCATAAAATTGTTACAGCTGCTTCTTGCACAACTAACTGTTTAGCGCCAATAGTAAAAGTACTCCAAGAAAAAGTGGGCATTAAACACGGCTCAATGACCACTATTCACGACATTACTAATACCCAAACGATTATAGATGCACCCCACAAAGACCTACGCCGTGCACGTTCGTGCGGTACTAGTTTAATACCAACCACAACAGGTAGTGCAACGGCTATTACGCATATTTTTCCTGAGCTTAAGGGTAAATTAAACGGCCATGCTGTGCGTGTACCTCTTACTAACGCATCCATTACTGATTGTGTTTTTGAGCTTGAGCGCGGTGTTACACAAGATGAAGTAAACACTTGGTTCAAAAATGCTGCAAATAACGAGCTAAAAGACATTTTAGGCTACGAAGAAAGACCGCTTGTATCTATAGATTACAAAACAGATCCACGTAGTTGCACCATAGATGCGCTTTCAACTATGGTAATTAACAACACTCAGCTTAAATTATACGCTTGGTATGATAACGAATGGGGTTATGCAAACCGTACCGCTGAGCTAATGCTTAAAGTTGCACAAAGTGATGTGGTTTAATCTCGTTTAAAAAGGTTTAAATTCATGCTTGTGCAGTTAGCTAATTTACCAAGCTCTATAAAACAATATTTAATAATTACCGGTAATTACTGGGCATTTACCCTTACTGATGGCGCACTAAGGATGCTGGTGGTGCTGTATTTTCATCAGTTGGGTTATGGTGCATTTGCAATAGCCATGTTGTTTTTGTTTTATGAAATTTTTGGGGTGATCACCAATTTAGTAGGTGGTTGGCTTGGGGCATATTTAGGGTTAAACAAAACCATGAATGTAGGGCTTGGGCTACAACTTGTAGCTTTAGCTATGCTTTGCGTGCCTGGGGATTGGCTAACCGTTGCCTATGTTATGGCAGCGCAAGCACTGAGCGGTATAGCTAAAGACTTAAATAAAATGAGCGCAAAGAGCGCCATTAAGTATTTAGTACCACAAGACGATGCAGGACAAAGCCAATTATATAAATGGATTGCCATACTTACAGGCTCTAAAAATGCGTTAAAAGGAGTGGGCTTTTTTTTAGGTGGCTTGCTACTTACCGTATTTGGTTTTGTGGGGGCATTAATAAGCCTAATTGCTTTACTTAGTGTTGCGTGGGTTATTAGTTTAATTTTTTTAAAAGGCGATATTGGTAAAGCTAAAAACAAACCTAAGTTTAAAGAATTATTTTCTAAATCGCGGGCAATCAACTTACTTAGTGCAGCGCGTTTATGCTTGTTTGCGGCGCGCGATGTATGGTTTGTGGTTGCATTGCCGGTTTACTTAGCCGCTCAGTTTAACTGGGATCACTGGTGGGTAAGCGGCTTTATGGCTTTGTGGGTTATTGCGTATGGATTGGTGCAGTCGCAAGCACCGCGTATAACAGGGCAAAGTGATTCAAACTCACATTCAGTCAAAAAAGCGTATTGGTGGGTTGCTCTATTAAGTGGCGTAACTGGCATTTTAGCGTTGTTGATGCAATTTGATGTAGCGGTACATTTTACGCTTGTAATCGGCTTACTTATTTTTGGTGGTGTATTTGCTGTAAATTCATCGCTGCATAGTTACTTAATAGTAAGTTTTGCTAAAAACGATGGGGTGTCGCTCGACGTTGGCTTTTATTATATGGCCAATGCGATAGGGCGTTTGCTTGGTACGGTGCTTTCTGGCTGGGTTTTTCAGGTATATGGGCTCAGTGCGTGTTTATGGGTAAGTGTGTGTTTATTAATTGCAGCCTCAATTACAACGGCACGTTTGGCTAAACTTTAAAAAACTCAACGTATTGTATTAAATTCAATTTGTTTAACGATATTCATAGCTTCGTTGGTTAGATCTACTAAACTGTATCAGTAGTTTTAATTTAAAGGGTGTGATGAATGCGAGAAATATCGTTAGCAAAAAAGTTACTCTGGCTAAGTGTCGGTAGTATATTTATAACTGTACTAGTGCTATCAGGCATTTTGTGGTGGCAGTTATCATCAAGTAATAAGCAGTTAGCGACCAAATCCGAAGAGTACATTATTGTAGAAGTAGAAGAAAAGCTTAATGCTCATGCGGCTGGATACGGAGAAAAAATTGCTGGCTTTATTAATGAAGCTTACCGTGTTCCTTATTCATTAGCGGCATTACTTGGCGATGCAGCAAAACAAAACACTTTAGACCGAGATACAGTTGTCAGTATAAATAAAGCGGTTTTAGAACAAAACACTCTCTTATCATCTATTTATTCTCAATTTGAACCAAACGCTTTTGATGGGCAAGACTCTCAATATCAACAAGGGTATAAGCATTCAGTAGATAGTGCTGGTACGTTAGAGGTATACATAACTCGCGATCAAAAAGGTGTAATTGAACAACAAAAAGTAGCGAATGCCGCCGATAAATACATAACAACGCTTAATGAGTTTGGTATTCGTGAAGCGCAGTGGTATTTGTGCGCAAAAGACACACTTAAGCCTTGTATTATGGAACCGTATTTATACGAAATCCCATCGGGCGATTCGGTAATGCTAACTTCGTTAACCGTGCCTATTTTAAAGTCAGGCCAGTTTATTGGTTTAGCAGGCGTTGATTTAACTCTACCAACCTTTCAAGTAATGACTGAGCAGCTTTCTAAGCAGCTTTACAATGGTCAAGCTAAAGTAACCTTATTAAGTGATTTAGGTTTAGTTGTAGGCAGCAGTCATTATAAATCTAAATTAGGGCGCCCAATTAAAGAGGCTGTTAGTTCTACTATATTTAATGATATTGAAAAGTCTAAAGGGCAAAGCGGTATTTTTAAAACAAATAGTGAATATTTAGTAAATTATCCAATTGATATAAAACTAGCAAACACTCAGTGGTCATTAATCATAGAAGTACCTACAGACCTAGCACTTTCAGGGCCTGAAGCGCTAGAAAAAAACATGCAAGAAACAGCAGCATCACTCGGGTTTATTATTTTAATTACAGGCTTAATAATTGCTGTGGTTGCTTTTGTTATTATGAAATTAGTAATTGCAGGTGTAATAGCGCCGCTACAACAAATTCAACAGCGGGTTGATAACCTCGCAAGTTCTGAGGGTGATTTAACGCATACATTGCATGTTGATAGCCACGCAGAACTTATTGCATTAGCTGGTGGGTTTAATCGATTTTTAGCAAAACTACGTGATTTAATTTCTGAACTAAAAGCGGTGTCTGAGCAAACTAAACAGCAAGGCGAAATAGCACAACACATCGCTATTGATACTAAGCATAATGTTCAATCTCAATTTCAAGAAATTGAAAGTGTGGTAACGGCTATGAACGAAATGAGCGCAACAGCACTCGAAGTCGCCAGAGCATCAGAGCAATCAGCCCAACAAGCCGATGAAATAAATAGCTTGGTAGTAAGCAGTGAGTCGAGCTTATCGTCAGCGATGACACAAGTTAAAACGATGTCTGAAGAAATTAAAGAAGCAAACCAAGCAGTTGAAAAAGTCGCTTCGCGTAGTAAAGACATTACGCAAATATTAGATGTAATTCGTACTATTTCAGAACAAACAAACTTACTTGCACTTAACGCAGCCATTGAAGCTGCGCGCGCAGGTGAGCATGGGCGAGGCTTTGCCGTTGTTGCTGATGAAGTACGTGCACTTGCTTCTAAAACGCGTTCATCAACAGATGACATAAGCCAGTTAATTGATAGTTTATTATCTGAAGTAGGTAACGCATCTACCGTTATTGAAAAAGGCGTAGTACGTGCACAAAATGCCGTTGATGAAACATCGGTAGCTTTTGATGCTCTGCACAGTGTTGTTGTTAAAGTTGATGAAATAACCAATCAAATTACACATATTGCCACCGCTGCTGAAGAGCAAAGCTTAGTGACTGAAGAAATAAACCGTAATTTAACGCTTATATCTGATGCCGCATCGCAGCTTGCTGACTTATCTACACAAGCAGGGGATAGCAGCGAAGCGCTTAATGCACTTGTTGCCCAGCAAGATAATGAGCTAAATAAGCTTAAAACGTAACTTATAAATTAAGTTTTAAGCACAAAAAAATGGCCAGTTAATACTGGCCATTTTTATTTAGTAAAATAAGTATAACTTGTTGAGAATGCTCGATAACTGCTATTTATAACTTTTTAATCAACATAAACATTTGGTTGATCATTGGCTCAGCAAATTGATCTACATTAGGACGATTAAAATAACCGCGTAAACCTGTAAATTGCACCTGAAAAAAGCGCGCATATTCAACAGCGGTCAACGTATTACTTAACTCACCTTTGTTTATTGCTTGTGTAAACAACTGCGTTAAATAAGCTTCAAATTGAGCGGTTAAATCTAAGCTTAGCTCATATAGGTTTGAGTCTTTTTCTGCAAACTCGCTGTTTGCTTTAACCAGCATACAAATAGCGCTTGGGCTGCAATCTTTTGTTTTAATGACCACATTTTCAACAAATGCACGTAACCCACCAAGTACTGTATCTGCACTTGATAGAAACCCCTCTATTTGGGTTTTCATTTGTACTGTGTAATCTTTCAGCGATTCGCAGTATAGCCCTTCTTTAGAGCCAAACGCAGAGTAAATACTACCCGGGCGCATATTAACGGCTTCTTGTAAGTCACGCGTTGAGGTTGCATGAAAACCTTTTTGCCAAAATAGCTGGCTTGCAACGCGAACTACATTATCGCGTTCAAATTTAACCTTATTAGCCATATCATTCTCAATCAATTTGAACATTTGCTCAATTTTAACTTGAACAGTCGCTCAAAATCAAATACTATGTGTCTCGAAGTTACTTAAAACTATTAATTATTAGGAGCTAACCATGGCCGAATTTACTTTATACACTCAAGAAAACGCACCAGAAGAAGCAAAACCGTTACTAGCTGATTCAGTAGCAGCATTTGGTATGCTTCCTAACTTACATGCAGTAATGGCTGAAGCACCAACATTACTTAAAGGTTACCAAGTACTGCATGAGCTGTTTCAAAAAACATCATTCAATGCAGAAGAGCTAACAGTAGTATGGCAATCAATTAACGTTGAGCACGCATGTCATTACTGTGTTCCTGCTCACAGTGGTATTGCAGCGGCAATGAAAGTTGATCAAGGTGTTGTTGATGCACTTGTAAACAAAACACCACTTGAAAACCCTAAGCTAGAAACTCTTCGTGAAACTACACTCGCAATGACACGTGAACGTGGCGTGATCAGCGATGAGCAAATCGAAAAATTCTTTGCAGCAGGTTACGGTAAGCAACAACTACTTGAAATTATTGTAGGCTTGTCTCAAAAAGTAATGAGCAACTACACTAATCACCTTGCTGATACACCAGTAGACGCTGCATTTAAAAAATATGTAAAATAAATACGATTTTATAAATGACAAAAGGCAGCCTAGGCTTAATGCCGATCAGTTAAGAAATATTTAACGATCCATTGACCGATCTTCTGGTTAGTTTATAAAGGCTTCTGAATTTA
>NZ_JADYWS010000005.1:0-211728 GCF_015864715.1 Pseudoalteromonas sp. NZS71
CCAAAAGTAGGACCGTTCGAATTTCAAAAACTCGGTACACCATTAAGTCAAAGCATGCTTAACTGAATGGTGTTAGCAATTAGCGGCTTTTTTGTGTTCAATAAATAACTAATTGATTATTTACGTTTAGTCGGCTTAACACGCTGATTGTGTTTTTTAACTGCTTTACGAATTTGGTTGATTTTAGCGCGTTTATCTTTGCGTTTTTCGGGCATAACAGAAAGCTTAGTTTGTGTTTCGCGGCCTAATTTAACGGTTTTACGCAAGTAGTTTACTGTTTCTAAATCATACTCCATCCAACCACCTTGTGGCACGCGCTTATCAAGCTCTAGTTTACCGTAACGAATACGAATAAGACGAGATACTTCCGCATCTTGAGACTGCCATAAACGACGAACTTCACGGTTACGCCCTTCATTTAACGTTACGTTAAACCAACGGTTAACGCCTTCGCCACCCATAGGGGTTACAGTCGTGAATTTGGCTGGACCATCTTCAAGCTCAACACCACGTAGTAAGTTTTTAACCGTTTCATTGGTTACTTCACCAAATACACGTGCAGAGTATTCACGCTCTACTTCATAGCTTGGGTGCATTAAACGGTTTGCTAGTTCACCATCGTTTGTAAAAAGCATTAAACCCGATGTATTGACGTCTAATCGACCAACCGCAATCCAGCGATCGCCATCAATACGAGGAAGTCGGTCAAATACAGTACGACGCCCTTCAGGATCTTTACGTGTGCTTAACTCACCTTCTGGTTTGTTATACATAATCACACGACAGATTCGGTCTGCTTTTTCTTCGATTTTTACACTGTGTCCGTCAACACGAATCAAATCGGTTTCTTCAACACGGTCACCTAACTTTGCCACTTTACCGTTTACACTAACGCGGTTTGCGTCAATGTATTTTTCCATTTCACGGCGTGAGCCTACGCCTGCACGGGCTAAGACTTTTTGTAACTTTTCACCTTGTATAATACTCATTCGGATGGTTCTCTCACAGAAGGATCGCTCAATAACTGGTTAATTTTACTTTGCTGCTCTGTTGGCAACGCAGGTAAATTTTCAAGTCCAGTTAACGAAAAATAATCTAAAAATTGCTTAGTAGTTGCATATAAAGCCGGCTTTCCCGGAACCTCTTTATGCCCTACCACTTTAACCCACTCTCTTTCGAGTAAGGTTTTAATAATATTCGAACCCGTAGTAACACCTCTTACTTGCTCAATTTCGCCGCGTGTAATGGGCTGCCTGTATGCAATAAGTGATAATGTTTCCAGTAAAGCACGCGAGTATTTTGGTGCGCGTTCTTGCCACAAGTTATTTAACCAAGGGCTTAAACTACTGCATGCCTGAAACCGATACCCACTACCCACTTCAACTAAGCGAATACCACGAGTTTGAAAATGTTCTTGTATTGTATCTATTGCGTCATTTATTCGTGCCATAGAAATAGCTAAATCTATTAATACGATGTCTTTGAGGTGGCGTTTACTAACAGGCTTATCTGCAACAAAAATAGCTGCTTCAATGATCTCAACTAGTTGTTCATCACTAATTCGCCGACCCGCCATACACACTCTTAACAAATAAAAATACACAGCCATCTATTATGACAGAACAACACCAAACTAGGAAAATATATCTATCAAATAACTAAATTTAAAACACAAAAAAGCCAGTGACTAGCACTGGCTTTAATCTTACTTACTAAAATGGTAACTATTAGTTACTTTTAAAAGCTTCTAATGCATCATCTTCAGCTACTGCGTTACCGTATTTTTTAATGTAACCCATAAACTCGCTTTTACTGATGCGCTTATCTTGGTTTTTATCCATGTAACCAAAATGATTTGAAATATCATCATCGTTACCTTCAACTACCGAGATATAGCCATTGCTGTCGTTATCTAAGCTTGAAAAACTGCTTTCAATTTTATCGAATTTAGCAATTTCAGCTTTAAATGCCGACTCACTTACTTCAGAATCAGTGGCTACTTTGCCATTATTAAGCTTCATATAAGTGTTAAATTCTTTGCGGCTAATTTCGTTATCCATATTGGTATCAATATTTGAAAAATGGCCCCAAATGCTATCGTCATCAGCTTCAACTTTTGAGATGTAGCCATCGCTATCATTATCTAAACTTGCAAAGTCACTGTCTATTCTTTCAAGACCTTGATTAGATGAACAAGCCGCTAGGCTTAATGATGCTAAAATAGTGGCTGCTAATGTTAACTTTTTCATAAGACGTATCCTTCGTAATTAATTAAATGTCACTTTAACTAATACAAATCCAATGCCAATAATAGTTAACTTATAATAATCAATAACTTAATCTCGGTCGGTATATTTATTAAACAGTTTCAATAAGTTAAGCTTGCAAGCTTTGCAAACAACCTTGTAATTTTTGCAAAAAAATGCCCGGTAAAAACCAGGCATTTCAATTTTACTTATATAGTTAAGCTAACAATTAGATTGCTGCGTTTTGGTAGCGTTTAACAAACTCAGTAACGTTTTGACCATTACATTTTAATGAGTTTAGGTTACCAATTTTTTGACGAACAGGTGCTAAACCTTGTTTTAAAGCCGTCATACATAATTGAGTTTCTTGTTGGGCGTCTTTTGCAAATACTTCTACTTTCTCAACTGATGCGTTGCTTAATGTCGTTTTTTTAGCAATATCACGAATATCTTCACCATTACATAAAATGCTTTTAGAAAAACGAGATAGGTAAACACCGTGCTGGGCAGCTTCTTTACGAGCAACGCTAAAGCCTTCGTTTGCACTTAGTACACATAAATTAGACTCAATTTTGTTATCTTGGCTAAAGTAAGTATTGCTTTGAGCTGACGCAGTTGCAGATGCTAGTAAAGCAGTGGCTAAAAGTAGTTGAGTTTTCATGAGAGATCCTATTTGAACGAGCTAAAAAAGTGAATTTCGCGCACTATATATTCAATAAAGTTAAGTTCAATTGAATTTTTTATTTATTTAAATAATTAATATTGTATTCACAATGTTTAAACTTTACTCATCATTTGATCAACATTTGCGCAGCTATTATCTCAATTCAGTCATGTTATGTACGCGTATTTACTGATACAATTTAATCTATTAAATAGAACCAATTTTAAGGTAAATTTTATGAAAGTGATTTCTTTCAATATCAATGGTCTGCGTGCTCGTCTTCACCAATTACAAGCAATTATCGACAAACATCAACCAGACGTTATTGGCTTGCAAGAGATTAAAGTTCACGACGAAGCATTCCCATTAGAAGATGTACAAAAAATGGGATATCACGTCTACTTTCATGGTCAAAAAGCGCATTATGGCGTAGCTATGTTATGCAAAAAAGAGCCTAAATCGGTCTTAAAAGGTTTTGCCACCGATACAGATGAATCGCAAAAACGCATGATAAGCGTCACTGTTGAACAAGAAAACGGTCGCGACCTTACTGTCATGAATGGCTATTTCCCACAAGGTGATAATATTAATCACGAAACTAAATTCCCTTATAAACGTCAATTTTATAAAGATTTAATGACACACCTTGAAACCAATCACACACCCGATCAAGACGTCATCGTTATGGGTGATATCAACATATCACCTACCGATTTAGATATTGGTATTGGCGACGTAAATGCTAAACGTTGGTTAAAAACGGGTAAATGTTCTTTTCAACCGGTAGAGCGTGAATGGCTTGCAACATTACTTAATTGGGGTTTTAAAGACACCTTTAGAGAGCAAAACCCCGAAACAGACGATCAATACTCGTGGTTTGACTATCGCTCTAAAGGGTTTGTAGATAATCGAGGACTTCGTATAGATGTAGTGCTTGCAACCAATGAGCTTGCAGCACGCTGCATAGATACAGGTATTGATTACGAACTTCGCGGTATTGAAAAACCGTCAGATCATGCCCCTATATGGTCAACATTTAAGTAATTATTATGCTAAGCCTAACAATACAGGGGCTACTTTGGGCTCTTGTAATTATTATTGCTCTATTAAGCTTTGATAAAAAAACATATAAAACATTGCTTAGTACGCCCGTCCGTCAAACTAGCGTACTTGCGTGTGCGTTAGTGTTTGCAGTGCTTTGGCGAATAAAGGCTGGCATTTTAACTGGCCTTGATTTACACATCCTAGGTGTTACGGCTGCTACATTAATTTTAGGCTGGCGATTGACTATTTTAAGTAGCCTACTTGCCACAGCCCTACTCGCTGCCTTTGGTCAAATTGAACTTGAGCTGTTACCAGTACAACTGCTTATTGGTGCGTTTATTCCTATTTTATTGAGCTATCTTGGCTTTATAATTAGTTACCAATATTTACCTCGTCATTTTTTTGTTTATATATTTGTTTGTGCGTTTATAACCGCAGGATTTATAGCCTGTATAAAAATAAGCCTAGGTGCTTTATTTTACTTAGCTATAGGGCAATACAATTGGCAAGAACTTGCAGATAACTACGTTTATTTAAGTGCCATAATTTGGTTTCCTGAAGCAATGCTCAACGGCATGGCTATAACAATTATGATCACCTATCGCCCGCATTGGGTAAAAACTTTTTACGATAAGGACTACCTAGGCTCATGAGTCTTGAATATCAATGCCCGCTGTGTAACCTAGCACTTTTGAAAACTGATTCAACACTTCGTTGTGCTAACAACCACAGCTTTGATTTTGCTAAAGAAGGCTATGTTAATTTACTGCCTGTGCAACAGAAAAATTCAAAACAACCGGGTGATTCACTTGAAATGGTACAAGCCAGACGCGCATTTTTAGAGCGTGGTTATTATGGCTTCTTACAACGAAATCTTAGCGATATAATTAGTAATATAAGTGCGAATACTATTATTGATTTAGGATGCGGTGAAGGGTTTTATACCCAAGCAATCGCAAATAAAACAAATGCTGTTGTATACGGTGTCGACATTTCAAAATCAGCGGTTAAATATGCAGCTAAGCGCTACCCTAATTGCCAATTTAGTGTGGCATCAATCAGCCAAGCGCCCTTTAAAAGCCAATTTGCTGATGTACTTGTAAGTGTATTTGCACCTTTGTTTGAGCAAGAGCTTGAACGCCTAGCAAATCAAAACGCAATATTAGTGGTTGCAAGCCCAGGACCCTGTCATTTAAAAGAGCTAAAATCGTATATATATTCAGAAGTAAACGAACATACTGAAATAGCCACTCCAAAAGGGTTTCAAAAATCAGAGCAGATCCTTTTAACAGAGCATGTAGCGCTTAGCTTTACTGATATTAAAAACTTAATAATGATGACGCCATTTGCATGGAAATTTAGACCCGAGCACTGGACAGCACTCGAAGAAAAAGGTGAACACACTGTCACCTTATCGTTTTATATTACTCAGTTTACCAAAATAGATAATGATGTAACTCTCTAAAACTGCTCTTTAGTAAACGCCCTGTCCATTTTATCAAACATATCTTTAAGTAAATTGGCAAGCTCCATATAACGGGGCTTGTTATCACTTAACTGCGTTTGATATCCATTAGCAGCCATTTTAGTGTACAGCTCGTTATACCATTTTTGCATCGCAGGCTCTAAAGGCGTTTGCGCTCGCTTACCTAACCAAAACAAGCCTTGTAATGGTAGAGATATAAAAAATAATGCACTCGCAATGGCTTGTGGTAAAAAATCAGAACCTAAGTAATTTAGCTGAAAAAACAATGTTAGCATGGCTAATATTGGCATTACTGTAATGGCAAGCTCAGTCGCTCTAATTACTCTAAACTCTAAAAACAAAGGCGCAAGCTCTTTGCGCATTGGCCATTTTTTACCATACAAACGGCCAGTTTGTAGTTGTGACATCACACTTTTTTGCATCATGACTCCTCACAGATACTGCTTTTAAATACAATGGAAAAACGAGCTATACGCAAAGTGTAACACAAAATGAAAGAGTTACACTTTCTCAGTAAAACAGCTTAAATTTACCTTTTAATGGCGAACAATCCTAACTTAAACATCTTAATTAAGGTAAAGTATTTAACATTGCGTTAACCACTTTGCAGTTGAACACTCAATTGTTTTAGCTTTATTTAATACCGTAAGTGTAACGATTACGTACTAACGTTTACTTACTAAATTTGTTTATGGAAATTGAATCTATGCCAACAACCTCTCCTGAATCACAACACGTTTTAGTTTTAAATTGTGGTAGCTCTAGCTTAAAGTTTGCCATTATTGATGCAAACGATGGTCACGAAATTATTTCAGGCCTTGCAGAAAGCTTAGGCGCCAAAGCGCCCTCTATTAAATACAAATTTAATGGTGCTAAAACAGTTATCGACTTAGCGACTAATCAAGCACATGCTGAGGCTATAAATACGCTTGTAAGCTTAATAAAAGATCACAAATTAGACGAGCAACTTATCGCAGTGGGCCATCGTGTAGTACATGGCGGCGAGCACTTTACGGAATCGGTATTGATTGACGAAAAAGTAATTGCAGGCATTACACAGTCGGCAACGCTTGCGCCGCTTCATGGGCACGCTAATTTACTAGGTATATCGTCGGCGCAGGCATCGTTTGAAGGTTTGCCACAAGTCGCGGTGTTTGATACTGCATTTCACCAAACTATGAATGAAGTTGCCTTTCTTTACGCTCTTCCATATAAGTTGTACACCGAGTTTGGTGTTAGGCGTTATGGTTTTCACGGCACAAGTCATTTTTATGTTGCAGGGCAAACAGCAAAGTTACTTCAGCAACCTATCGAGCAAAGCAATTTTATTAGTGCCCACTTAGGCAACGGTTGTTCTGTATGCGCTATTAAAAATGGTAAGAGTGTTGATACCAGCATGGGACTAACGCCTCTAGAGGGACTGATAATGGGCACTCGTAGCGGCGATATTGACCCTGGTTTATTTAATTTTTTAACCACTCAACTTGATTACACAGCCCAGCAAATTGATAACCTACTAAATCAAAAAAGTGGCTTGTTAGGTATTAGCGAGCTTTCTAACGATTGCCGTACCATTGAAGAAGCCGCTATGGTCGGTAATAAAAAAGCGATACTCGCAATTGAAATGTTTTGCTACCGCCTTTCAAAACAAATTGCAGCGTATATGGTGCCATTACAGCGCCTTGATGCTGTTATATTTACTGGTGGTATTGGTGAAAACTCAGATATTATTCGTGAAAAAGTAATTACACAACTTGCCTTTTTAGGCATTAATTGTAATCCGCAAGCCAACCTCAATGCGCGCTTTGGTCAAGAAGGCGTTATTAGCTGTAAAAATTCACACATCAAAGCAGTTGTAATGCCAACTAATGAAGAATGGGTTATTGCCCTTGATGCTGCAAATATTGTAAAGGAGCTTTAATATGGCACGTCGTATTATGTTAATTCCTGTTTCTACCGGTGTGGGTTTGACGTCGGTATCAGTTGGTTTAGTGCGTGCACTTGAACAAAAAACAGTTAAAGTTAACTTTTTCAAACCAATAGCTCAGCCACGTTCTGGTGAAACAGGCCCTGAAAAATCAACACAAATAGTCACTCAAGGCTCACCTATTAATCCCCCAATGCCTTTTGCACTTGATTATGCTGAGCAAATGATTGGCGACGGTAAAGGTGATGACCTACTAGAGGAAATTGTTGAACGCTTTGAAAGTAAAATAAACGACGACGAAGTCGCTATTATTGAAGGTATGGTACCTACTCGTCGTCAACCTTATGCTGGGCGTGTAAACCGCGAAATTGCGCAAACACTCGGCGCCGAAATTGTATTTGTACTTACCCCAGGTAATTACACCATTACTCAAATAGAAGACCGCCTTGAAATTGCAGCAGGTAACTACGGTGGTATCGATCATCCTCGCGTACTGGGCTGTATTTTTAATAAAGTAAATGCGCCACTTGATGATGAAGGTCGTGCACGCGCCGATTTAGTCGATGCCTATAAACCTGAAGAGCTTGAAAACGAGTTAAATCGTTTAGCATCCCTACCTATTTTTAAAAAAAATCCGTTTATGTTACTTGGTGCAATCCCGTGGGATTTTGACTTAGTAGCCCCGCGCGTAAAAGACTTAAGCGCATACTTAAAAGCCACGATTATTAACGAAGGCGATATGCTTCATCGTCGTCTGCGCCGCATTACTTTTTGTGCTCGTACGGTTTCAAATATTTTAAATTATTTTACGCCAGGCGCTTTATTAGTAACACCGGGCGATCGCTCTGACATACTTGTTGCTGCGTGCTTATCTGCTATGAACGGCACTAAACTTGGTGCTATATTACTCACCGGTGGTTTTGAGCCAGAGCCACGTATTATGGCCTTGTGTGAGCAAGCCATGCAAACCGGTTTGCCAATACTCGCAACCGATGCAGACACATGGCGTACATCATTACTACTGCATAACTTTAATATGGAAGTACCAAATGATGATGACCAACGTATTGAAAAAGTAAAAGATCACAACGCAGAGCATATCAATTCAAGCTGGCTAGATACTCTAGCTAAAAGTGTAGGTAAAACTCGTAAGTTATCACCACCCGCATTTCGTTACTTACTTACCACTAAAGCGCGTAAAGCAGGTAAAACCGTGGTTCTACCAGAAGGTAATGAACCTCGTACAATTAAAGCGGCTGCTATTTGTGGTCAACGCGGAATTGCTAAAACTATATTACTAGGCGATCGCGAAGAAATAATGCGTATTGCACAGCAGCAAGGTATTGAGCTAAACGAACATGTAAGTATTATCGAGCCTCAAAGCATTATTAATGATTATATTGCGCCTATGGTCGAAATTCGTAAAAGCAAAGGCCTAACTGCCGTAATAGCACAAGAGCAACTACAAGATAACGTCGTACTGGGTACAATGATGCTTGAGCAAGGTAAAGTAGACGGTTTAGTATCGGGCGCGGTAAACACTACGGCAAATACAATTCGCCCACCACTGCAATTAATTAAGACAGCGCCAGGGTCATCGCTAGTATCGTCTGTATTTTTTATGCTACTACCTGACCAAGTGTTAGTTTACGGTGACTGTGCGATTAACCCAGACCCTAATGCTGAACAACTTGCAGACATAGCGATTCAATCTGCCGACTCTGCAGCTGCATTTGGCATAGAGCCACGCGTTGCCATGATCAGCTATAGCACGGGCACTTCTGGTACCGGTGCCGATGTTGAAAAAGTACGTGAAGCCACAAAAATAGCAAAACAAAAACGTCCAGATTTAATTATCGACGGCCCACTACAATACGATGCCGCTATAATGGAAAACGTAGCACTTAAAAAAGCACCTAACAGCCCTGTAGCCGGTAAAGCGACCGTATTTATATTCCCAGATTTAAATACAGGTAATACCACGTATAAAGCAGTACAACGTAGTGCCGACTTGATAAGTATTGGCCCTATGCTGCAAGGTATGCGTAAACCTGTAAACGATTTAAGCCGTGGTGCATTAGTTGATGATATTGTGTATACAATCGCCTTAACTGCAATTCAGGCAGCTCAAGCAGAACCGCTAATTACTCATTAAACGTAACGTGTGCTTTTTATAGCCTAGCTATTAATTATTTAATAATTAACTAGTTAGGTTATTTATACCCTGCAACCCCCATACTTATCCACAGAAATTGTGGGTAAGTTTTTACCCCCTTCTTTTATCTACTTATTTACTGCTGAGTTAGTCGTTGTTACACCTTTAATTTAAAGCCAATAATCTATACTATAAAGCTATCAATATTGCTGTTCGCAGGCTTTTAATGTCAAAACAAACATTACAATTACACAGCACCATTTTATCTATACACAGTTTAGATGTAGATGCCGACATACCTGCGGCACTTTTAAAGCAATCTTTGTTTTTTATTTCTAAAACCCATGATGAACTTTCAATTGTATGCCCAAGCGATTTTGAGGTAAAAAGCCTGGATACCGAACCCGACTGGCAAGCTTTAGAGGTTGTAGGTCCACTTGGCTTTTCGTTAACCGGAATAATGGCTAATATTTCAGGGGTATTAGCGCGCGCTAAAATTTCTATCTTTTCAATCTCAACCTACGATACTGATTATATTCTCATAAAAAAACACACTGCAGAAAATGCTATTTCCGCTTTAAAAAAAGAGGGTTATAACGTGGTGGTAAACTAACTTATGAAAGCTCAAAAAATTGACTATTTAGCTCAAAATAAAACGCCTCTTAATGCAATAAATATTACCAGCCCATTTACAGGTAAAGTAATTGAACTGAAAGAGCACCCAGAACCTTTTTTTCGTTTTGGCACTCTGGGCCCTGGTATTATGGTGCAACTAACAAGTCATAAAATTTTAGCACCGTTTGATGGAACTTTATTACAAGTAAAAAATGCAGGTACTGAGTTTATTCTACAAGCTAATAATGGTCTAAAAATCTTGATTGACTTAACTATTTTTGATTCGCAATCAATTACGCATACCCATATTGCGCAACTCAATGGTAGCAAAATATGCAAAGGTCAACGCCTTGCTTATTTTGATTTACGAGAACTTGATACTCCAATGCTTGCTAGTTTAATTTTACTAAACGGCCATAACCTTGGCACATTTCATTACTCGCATTCGCATGTAAATGCGGGTGAAGACACACTATTAACTATTATTAAGAAGAACTAGATTTATGATCACTCTATACGGCATTAGCAACTGCGATACGATAAAAAAAGCTAAAAAACATTTAACTGATAACAACATCGAATTTACGTTTCATGACTACCGCAAAGATGGCGTAAATGAGCAAATGGTGAGTGATTTTGCAGACAAGCTCGATTGGGAACAACTCGTTAATAAACGTGGAACAACTTATCGCGCATTAACTGATGAGCAAAAACAAAGCCTAACTAAAGAAAGTGCTATCCCATTGTTGGTTGAACAACCTGCCATGATCAAACGTCCAGTACTGGTAAACAATGGCAGTTACCATTTAGGTTTTAAAGCAGCCCAATACGACGAGATTTTTAAATAATGACTAATGACGTAATTCAACTCGCCCAAGCGCTAATCCAACGTGAATCGGTAACGCCCGAAGATGCTGGCTGCCAACAAATGATGAACGATCGCCTTGCTGCGGTTGGTTTTAATATAGAATCATTATTTTTTACCGACACACTTAATACTTGGGCTCGAAAAGGCACACAATCGCCGCACTTTTGTTTTGCAGGTCACACCGACGTTGTGCCAACAGGCCCTGAAAAAAATTGGCAACACCCGCCGTTTTCAGGATTAATAAAAGACGGCCTATTACACGGGCGTGGTGCTGCCGATATGAAAGGCTCATTAGCCGCAATGCTTGTAGCAACAGAGCGTTTTGTTACTAAACATCCAGATCATAAAGGCTCTATTTCTTTTTTAATCACTTCTGACGAAGAAGGACCGTTTGTAAACGGGACTACTCGCGTAATTGATATGCTAGAGGCACGCGGTGAAAAAATTGATATGTGCCTAGTAGGCGAACCCTCATCACGAGATGTATTAGGCGATGTTGTTAAAAATGGCCGAAGAGGCTCACTTACCGCTTACCTAACGGTTAAAGGCGTACAAGGTCATGTTGCCTACCCACATTTAGCACAAAACCCAATTCATCTAGCAACGCCTGCACTTACTGAGCTTAGCCAAACGGTGTGGGATAACGGAAACGAATACTTCCCTGCTACCAGCTTTCAAATTTCGAATATTAATGGCGGCACAGGTGCTGGTAACGTGATCCCGGGTGATCTAGAAGTACAGTTTAACTTTAGATTTAGCACGCAAGTAACACATGAGCAATTACAACAGCGTGTAAATGACATTCTACAAAAGCATAACTTAAATTATGAATTAAGTTGGATAGTAAATGGCTTACCTTTTATTACCGAGCACGGGCCGCTTGTTGATGCCACTGTTACAGCTATTAAATCAGTAACCGGTTTAACCACGAATCTAGAAACTACCGGCGGCACATCTGACGGTCGCTTTATTGCACAAACAGGCGCTAAAGTAATTGAACTTGGCCCACGTAACGCCACTATTCATAAAGTAGATGAATGCGTAAGTACCGATGATTTAATAGCCCTTACCGACATTTACGAGCAAATACTAGAGCAACTTTTAACATAATGGATGTTACTAAACCAACACCAATAATGTGTATCACAGGGCAAAGTGATACACATTTAACTGATATACAAAATCATCGCTTGCACAGCGCTATTATCAGCGACTTTTTAGCGCTGCAAAGTGCAGCACAAAAAGCGGGATTTGAGCTTACTATTGCCTCAAGTTTTCGCGACTTTAATCGTCAATCAATTATTTGGAATAATAAGTTTTTAGGTATTCGACCTGTTTATAATAAACAGCAAAAGGTTGTAGATTTAACTAAATTAAATGATGTAGATAAATGCATAGCAATAATGCTCTACTCTGCATTACCTGGGGCAAGCAGGCACCATTTAGGCACCGATTTAGATGTGTTTGATAAAGCTGCGGTAAGTGATGATTATAAACTACAGCTAACACCTGATGAATACCTGCAAAGTGGGCCGTTTGCGCCTTTAAGTAATTGGCTTGATACTAACTTAGATAAATTTGGCTTTTATCGCCCTTACCAGCATGATTTAGGTGGTGTCGCACCTGAGCTTTGGCATATAAGCCATATTAAGCAATCGCAATTATTAGTGAATAAGCTTAGCGAGCAAGTACTTTTTGAATGCATAAAAAACAGTGAACTACAGGGTAAGCAGGCAATACTTGATAACTTACCCGCTATTTATACACGCTTTGTAACAAACGTTAGTCCGCCATAAAGAACTTGTTTAAGTGGTATCACACCTTCTTTTTATTTAAGATAAATACCAGCACAGCGCCTAATATTAATGAGCTTGCTACAATAAATTCCATTGTTACCTGCTCTGATAAAAACAAGACCCCGGCAACGGCTGCAAGTACAGGTACACAAAGCTGCACAACAGCAGCTTGGGTACTTTTAAGCAGTGGCATAGCCACATACCAAACACTGTAACCAATTCCAGACGCTATCGCACCCGAGGCACATGCAAGCAAAACCCCTTCAATACTCATATTTTTTAAATAACTCATACCAACAAGTAATAAAACAGGGATAGCCACTAAGCTTCTTATAAAGTTAAACCCTGTAGTACGCAGTGGCGATACGCACACTTTACCGCGAATACTGTAAATACCCCATGCCACACCACTGAGTGCCATGAGTGATGCACCTAATAATGAAGGTACAGCAGCAGATGGCAGCATTAAATATACAAACCCACCTAGCGCCACTATAAACGCGCACCACTGAAGCACACTCAACTGCTCTTTTTGATATATACCCCAGCCAATCATAGTGAGTTGCACGGCTGAAAACAAAATCAGTGCACCGGTGCCTGTATCTAGCTCTACGTATGCAATCGAAAAACAAAGTGCATAAACTAAAAGGCTTATACTGCTTCGCCAGCTTCCTTTATCGCTTAAAATAGCGGGGTTAAAAGTGCCTTTTCGTTTTAAATTATGAGTATAAATAGCCATTATAATGCCCAAACACGCAGCACCACTGAGTAAGCGAATAACTGTAAAGTTCCAAGCATCTATATAGCCTTCGGCTAAAGCCATTCTGCAAAAAAGAGAGTTTGCAGCAAACGCAATTAAAGCAATGATTGTGTACAACGTAGCTTTCAAAAAAATTCCTTAGCAATAAAAACAAATTACAGCGTTATTTCAATTAATTAATTAACCTACTAAGCTAAAAACATTGTCATAAGCGCCTATAAAACCGCTTACTGAGCAGCACATTTAAACAGGATTGGTATAACTGCGCAAAGAGAGTATCTAGTTTTAATAAATTAGATCATTTGTACTCAAATCTTAGCCGCATTTGCAAAATACGGTGTCTACAACACAAGATATCCTTTTAGTATTTTTCGTATACGACTTAATGAGTAGCAATTACTTCATTTAAAAAATTCATTTATCGTCACGCTTTAGGGATCATTGTATTCAATAAGACCAATAAAGTACCTTAAGTATTTCAATATTGTTACCCAACAAGAAAATTCACACTTTGTTCACCAATGTCATTTTATATTTCCTTATTAGCAGGCAGTTTTACTCTACGATTTTTTACAATATTTCGCATATTCAGCTAAAAATAATATGTTAATGTATGCAGGTAAATTAAGAGGAGTGCGCAGTGCGCCTAAGTATAATTTTAAGCTTTTGTTGTATTTTAAGTGGGTGTAGCACAATGGGCTTTAATGACCTATTTAATGACTATGCCACGCAAATGACACCAATAAGAAATGCGATCGAGAAAAACAATATCGAAGAAGCGCAATCCCTTATTGCCAATAATAGCACCATGCACAGCAGCTACTTACTCAACCAACTTGAGCAAGCTCGCTTAAACGACTTAGCCAATACGCCACAAGAGGCACAAAGTAAATTTGAGAACGTGTATACGCAAATGCAAAAAAAACGCGAAGCCGCCAAAATACAAGTAAGTGCGGGGCTTGAGCAAAGCAATGCGTTATTTACTAACGACTCAGCAATTACTTATATACCACCGGCTTACGAAATGAGTATGCTTCATAGTTATAAAGCACTTAACTACGTGTATAAAAATGATGTAGAAGGCGCTTTGGTCGAAATTCGCCGTGCTAATAAAGTACAAGTTGATGCACTAAGCGAAAATAAAACAGATGGCGACTCAACAGTTAAGGAAGCGCAGCAGCACTACCCTAGCATGGGCAATGTAACCAGAGATGTAAAAAATGGCTTTCAAAATGCCTACACATTTTATTTATCTGCTTTGCTTTACCAAAGCGCTAAACAGTATGACGATGCTTATATTGATTATAAAAAAGCACTGGCTATACAACCTAACAATATTTATTTACAGCAGGACGTAATGCGCTTTGCTAAAAAACAAGGGTTTGACCAAGACCTAAGTGAATTTAAAAAACGTTTTAGTGATGCACCCACTATTTCTGCAACACAAGGCGAAGTAATTGTTTTATTTGAACAAGGCTTAGTACCAAAACAAGATGAATTTAAACTGCGCTTGCCAATTTATTCGTCACGCGGCGATGCACGCTTTTACAGCCTTGCAATGCCAGTATATAAAGATAATGCCTATGTGCGCCGTCTTAATAATATAAACATAGATGCACAAAGCTTAGAGCTGAGCCCATTAGTACACATTGAAGCACTTGCAGCAAAAACATTAGAAGATCAAATACCTGCAAAAGTAGCTCGCCAAGTGCTTAGGTTAGTAGCTAAAGAGAAAGTGCGTGCAGAGCTTGCACGCAGTGCCGGTGACGTAGGTAATATACTTGCCAATATTTATAATTTGGCGTCTGAGCAAGCTGATACACGCAGTTGGCTTACGCTTCCAAATCAAATAAGTGTTGCAAGGCAAAGCCTAAATACAGGTGAGCATTCTCTGCATATAGGCACACAAGCACCTATAAATTTTACCGTTAGTAAGCAAGGGTTAACGTTAATTTACTTAACCTCCGTTAATAACTACTTTAATTACCACGTAGTTCAACTTTAGGAGCCATCATGAAATACATAGCGCCATTATTAGCAGTTTTAATGCTCAGTGCATGTTCCAGCAAACCGGTTACATCGGGTATTTCTGTTGAACAAAATAAAAATCAGTTTAATGAGCAATTACGTGTAGATAACCCAGAGCTCGGTAAAAAGCTGGCCATTACTGATGTTAAAACACGTCAAACCAACCAGTTAACCGATGTAGTAGTGACACTTTCGAGCCAGTATAAAAAATCACAGTATTTGCAGTATCAATTTAATTGGTTTGATAAAGACGGCTTTGTTATTAAAGGCAATCATTCACCTTGGCAAGCACTCACCTTATTTGGTTTTGCAAAAACACAATTACCGGGCTTAGCACCTAGCTCTGATGCGGTTACCTTTTCTTTAGCAGTAAGAGAAGTGTCTACCGAATCACAAGAATTTAAAGATTAAAGGAAACAACCATGATCATCAGTAACAAATTTAAAACAGCATCAACTTACGCTTTAGTTGGCTTGAGCGCTTTAGTATTAAGTGGCTGTGCTAATAAAGCCGTAGTAAGTTATGGCGATGCACAAGCAGTAGAAACAACCGATATTAATTTTGGTTCTACCGACTTACAAAAAGTAGCGAGCCAAATGACCGACTCATTACTCAGCTCACCCGTTGTTGGCACAATGACCGCTAATAAACGCCCTGTAGTATTTGTTGAGCGTATTAAAAACAAAACTAGTGAGCACATTGATACTGAATCAATCACCGATTCAATCTCAACGCAAATGCTACGCAGTGGTAAGTTCCGTTTTGTAGATATGACGCGTGTTGAGTCAGTACGTGAGCAATTAACGTTTCAAAACGAAGATGCCCTTGTTAACCCTGCAACAGCCGTTGCATTTGGTAAACAAATTGGCGCGCAATATATGTTATACGGAAATTTATCGAGCATAGTTAAATCAAATGCCGACAAATCAGACGTATACTATAAATTTACGATGCGTCTAATGGATATGGAAAGCGGCCTAGTTGAATGGGCAGACGAAACTGAAATT
The DNA here is from genome assembly GCF_015864715.1 of Pseudoalteromonas sp. NZS71. Classification (NCBI taxonomy): domain Bacteria; kingdom Pseudomonadati; phylum Pseudomonadota; class Gammaproteobacteria; order Alteromonadales; family Pseudoalteromonadaceae; genus Pseudoalteromonas; species Pseudoalteromonas sp. NZS71. The sequence continues at coordinate 16,597 of NZ_JADYWS010000005.1, forward strand.
CGTAAAACTAAAGAAAAATCAACCTTTGGCTGGTAGCTAATACCAACCTGCTTATATATGGGGTCTATTTAATGTTAAGAAAATTACGCTAGTACTAGGCAAAAATTTTTGTATTTAGTTGTTCTAAATAAAAAATTTTTAACGACGTTATAGCGCAATTTAATTCGTTAAATTGATCAAAGATTTATGCAGGTTGGTATAAAAGGAGCAAGTTATGAAAGCAATTACTGTAATTATGTGCGCTTTACTTACAATAAGTGCGCCTACGTTTGCTAAATACGAGCGCAATAAAGCAGTCCCTGTGCAGCAAGTTTTATTTGGTGACGTAAAATCGGTACGCAATATTACCGAACAAGAAATCATTCAAGACAAAAACAACGGCTGGAAAACCTTCGGCGGTGCATTACTCGGTGGTGTTGTAGGCAACCAGTTTGGTGGCGGTAGCGGCCGCACAGTAGCAACAATATTAGGCTCGGTAATTGGCGGCAGTGTTGCGCATAACAGGCAGCAGCAAAGTCATTATCAGCAAAATCATTTTGTAGAGTTATTAATACAAGTTGAAAACGGCGACCAGTTTATGGTTGTTCAAGATCAAGACCAATCAATGCGCTTTAGCAAAGGTGACAACGTAAGGTTAGTATACTTAACCGACAACACTGTTCGGGTAGATACCGCGTATTAAATAGTTATGTCTATTGACGTTTAAAACAAAAACGAGCCTAAATTGGCTCGTTTTTTTATTTATTTTTAAATTATACTTGGCGATAGTCTTTAAAAAAGCGCTTCATTTTTAACATCGCATCCGATAAATCATCTTTGCTTGGTAAAAATACTAATCTAAAGTGATCAGGCTCTGGCCAGTTAAACGCCCTGCCATGTACTAGTAATATTTTTTCGGCTTTGAGTAAATCGTACATCATCTTTTCATCATCTTTAACGTTAAAAAGTGCTGTATCTACTTTTGCAAACGCATAGAGCGCGCCTTTAGGTTTTTTACAACTAATGCCTTCAATATCATTTAACCCGCGCCATGCAATATCACGCTGCTCATATAAGCGCCCACCCGGGTTTATTAAACTATCAATTGATTGCACGCCACCCAACGCCTGTTGAATTGCATATTGTGCAGGTACATTTGCGCACAAACGCATAGATGAAAGTATTTCTAGGCCTTTGCGTAAATCATCCATTACCGAGGTACGACCGCTCAGAACCATCCACCCCATTCTCAGCCCGGCTGCACGGTATGTTTTTGCTAAACCATTAAAAGTAATAATAGGCACATCGTCGCAAAGTGAGCCGATTGAAGTATGCGTTATACCATCGTATAAAATCTTTTCGTAAATCTCATCGCTCAATAACAGCAGTTTATGTTCACGCGCTATATCAATTAATTGCATTAACAAATCATCACTGTAAACCGCACCAGTAGGGTTATTAGGATTAATTAATACCAGCGCTTTAGTTTTAGACGTGATTTTACTTTTTATATCTGCAATGTCCGGAAACCAATCTTGCTCTTCATCACATAAATAATGCACCGGATTACCACCAGATAACGTGACCGAAGCAGTCCAAAGTGGATAATCTGGAGCAGGAATAAGCACTTCGTCGCCATTATTTAATAGCGCTTGAGTGATCATTTGAATGAGTTCGCTTACGCCATTACCAATATAAATGTTATCTACATCTAAATTATGTAATCCACGTTGTTGGTAGTGTTGATAAATAGCCACGCGGGCTGAATAGAGGCCTTTAGAGTCACAGTAACCTTGGGCTGAATATAAGTTGCGGATAATATCGCGGTGCATGTCTTCTGGCATATCAAAACCAAAAGCAGCCGGATTACCTATATTCAATTTTAATACTTTTTGACCTTCGTCTTCCATTTTTTTAGCTTGCGCTAAAACCGGCCCACGAATGTCATAACATACACCTTCTAATTTGTGACTCTTTTTAATATCAGACATTTTTACCTCGACTAGTGAGTCTTTAGACTAACCTAGTAAAGGCGCAAAATGCCAGTGTATTTGATTACTTAGTACTGAAATAAATTCACGTTTCAGCTTCAATAATTAACGAGATGCTAACCATTCATTTAGCTTAGCTTGAGAGCCAGTTACTTGAGCCATTAAGCTATTAGATGCGTCGATGGCTTCAGCTAAGTTATCTAGGTTTAAATTTTGTTCAATAACGCGAGATACTTCAGCAAGGCTTGAAGCACCAAACTGCGCAGCGTTAGATTTTAAGCTATGAGAATGACGAATCGCCGCTTCTCTGTCTTTTCCAATGGTTGCTAAAACTTCAGAGCCTAAACGCTCAAACTCCGAGCAGCAAAAATCAAGTGTATCAGCAAACTGCTCACCCAATAACGATTCCATACTCTCTAATGCTGATGTATCAATATTTATTTCTATCATATTTTAAGCCCTTAAAACAATCCATGTAAATTACAGTTTAATAGTACTACTTTATATTGATGCGTAAAAAAAACCAACTTAATTACCTTATAAATGTATAATTGTGAGGATCATACTGGCAACAAAAAGTTTATTAAATGGCACGCACACTTTGTAATCATTGTAACTTTGCACTTAACACCTGTATTTGCAGCGCAATTACAAATATAAACAACAAAGTTAAGGTTATTATTCTACAGCACCCAAGCGAAGAAAAAATAGCAAAAAATACCGCTAAACTACTCAATTTGTGTCTAACTGATTGCCAAATAGTCAAAGGCGAAAATAATGACGACTTTTCTATTCTTAAATCACTGCCAGTAAGCTCAACTGTTTTGCTCTACCCTAACGAAAACGCTATTAATTTAGACGATAGCGCTGAGCAATCTAATATAAAAAACATCACCCATTTAATCGTGGTTGATGGTACATGGAAAAAAGCCTACAAAATTTTGCAGCTCACCACATTGCTAAATCAATTCAAAACGGTCAGTTTTAAACAGTTACCTAAAAATCGTTATGCTATTCGTAAAGCCCCTAGGGCCGACAGCCTATCCACACTTGAAGCCGTAGCGCATAGTTTGTTTTTAATAGAGCAGTTAAATCCTGCACCACTTTATAATGTGCTTGATGAATTAATACAAAAACAAACCCAACACATGCCCGAGCACGTAAAAGCACGTTACTTAGATTAAATTCGTTACTATATGAAACTTGCAATGCGTAACTACCCTAACAGGCTAAAACGTGGCTTTACTCGCCAAGGCCCCGACTATCGCTTTGACGACCAAGTCGACTTTAGCGATATAAGAGATACCTTTGGCTTTAGATCAATGGTCGTCGGTAAATGGGTAACTAAAGAAGAGCGCTACATTAGCGCTAATTTAATTTACGATGCACTGGCCGACCTTGCACAAATACTGCATTTACCGCCCAAAGCCATTGGTCTTCGTGGCAAACTTAATTTTGCATTTGGTCATGGCGGTCAAAAAGGTGTACAAGCGCATTATAATGCAGCTTCTCAAACGCTTGCACTTGCAAAAAATGCAGGCGGTGGTGCACTTGCTCACGAATGGTTTCATGCGTTTGATCATCATATAAGCGAGCATTTATTTGCAGCAAAACCACGATTTGGTTTTGCCTCAAAACTATGGCTTTCAAACACACCTAATTTATCGCACCCACTTAATAATGCTTTGAACAGTTTTTATAAAAATGTATTTTTAGATGAGCACGGCGTTGATGCTAATAACTTTGTACAAACATGCATAGAACACGATAAAGCTCACAATATGAATTATATGAGTATGCCAGAGGAGCTTGCCGCACGTTGTTTTGAAGCCTGTATTGAGCAGCATTCAAATATAAAAAATAGCTTTTTAGTGGGGGGCTTACAAAGTAGTAATTTAATATACCCAAATATTGGGCATATTAATAAAGCAAATGAAGCGCTTAACCAGTACTTTGAACTACTGGGTTATGCGCTTCATAAAATAGACGAGTAATGTCTATATTTGGTGATTACTTATCGTCACTAATACGACTTGCTACTGCACTGTTTTGATCTTTATATTTTGCATCTTTACGGATGTTGTATGGGTTTTCACACGGGCCCGATAGCATTTCAAAGCTCATAGCCCCAATTTTCATCAGTGGGCGAAGCGCCAGTGGTAATTTACCTGAGTTGTAAAACTCTAAAACAATATTACCGCTCCAGCCTGGATCTATTCGGTGCGCAGTTACATGCACCATTAAACCCAAACGAGCTAGCGATGAGCGTCCATCTAACCACCCTACTATGTCTGCTGGCAGAGTTACTTTTTCGTGCGTTATAGCAAGTGCAAGTTCACCTGGGTGTAAAAAGAATGCTTCACCTTCATCAAGCACTATTTCTTCACTCATGATTGATTCCATGGCTTTATTTAGCTGATCTTTTGGACCACTTAAATCGACGTATGCTGCGTTGTGTGCATTAAAAGTTCTGAATTTATTACCTAAGCGTAAATCAGCAGTTACACCTGAAATCATGTCACTTGTTGGCGCAGGCTCAATAACAATGCGACCATCGCTTAGGTATTCATTAATATGTGTGTCTGAAAGTCTCATTATTATTTAATCTTCCGTAATCACAATTTCAATCGCATTGTGATGCTGTTGATAATAGAGCGTGCTGGCTATAAGCCTCGCTGCTGCGCTGTATGTTTTGCTTATTGCCGCGTCGTTATCGTTGGCAATAAGTTTTCCTTGCTCAGAATACTCACGTATATCGATTGCAAGAGGAATATGGCTAAGTACGGGTACGCCGTGCTTGTGCGCCAGCTTTTGTGAACCGTCTTTACCAAATACGTGATTAGCTTCACCGCAGTGGCTGCAAATGTAATGGCTCATGTTTTCTATTAAGCCCAGCACTGGCACGTTTACTTTATTAAACATGGCAATGCCTTTTTGCGCATCGGCAAGGGCTAAGTCTTGCGGCGTAGTGACAATAACAGTGCCGCTCGCTGGTACTTTTTGGCTCATTGTAAGTTGAATATCACCAGTGCCCGGTGGCATATCTACAATTAAGTAATCAAGCTCGCCCCAATCAGTCTCGTTAAGCAATTGGCTAAGCGCGCCTGAAGCCATTGGCCCGCGCCATACGGTGGCGTCATCGCTTGGGACTAAAAAGCCAATTGACTGCGCTTTAATGCCGTTTGCATCAAAAGGCTGTAGCTGTTTGTTATCTTTAGTGACGGGCTCTGCGCCCACCAAGCCTAAAAGCATTGGAATAGATGGGCCATAAATATCAGCATCTAAAATACCCACCTTTGCGCCTTCGTTTTTAAGGGCGCCCGCCAAGTTAACAGCAGTAGTCGATTTACCTACTCCGCCTTTGCCTGAGGCAATAAGCACAATATGTTTAATCGCCTTAAACTTAGCTGCCTCTTTAATGATAACCTTGGCACTAATTGTTACAGGCACATTTAAGCTTTCACTTACGTGCTGCTCCACTAAAGGCATTTCTGATTGCCCAGCAAAAGGTAGGGTTAATTTAATGTGTAGTGATTTATCGTCATTTTGAGTAATAGTATTAATGAAGCTTTCGTCAATACCGACGGCAAAAGCCGCACTACGATATGCCGCTAAGGCAGTAATAATCGGTTGTTTTTGCACCGATTTAGAAGAGAATAGTTTCGACAGTCCAAACATAGCAATTAAATAGCGTTTCTTTGATGAAAAGTGCCACGGAATTATGTAACATTCAGGGCATTAACACCAGTCAATTTATAAAAATCCATAAGCTGTGCGCACTCTAAGCAGATAGCTTGTAGATAAATTAATGATAATTGCCGTTTGTATAATAAAAACGGCGTTTTATCCTCAATTCGGAATGATTATGACGCAGCGAAAGATCCTGATTACCAGCGCATTACCTTATGCAAATGGCCCTACTCACTTAGGTCATTTATTGGAATATATTCAAACTGATATTTGGTCACGTTTTCAAAAACTACAGGGCCACGAAGCTTATTATGTTTGCGCAGACGATGCCCACGGCACACCAATTATGCTTAATGCACAAAAGCAAGGGATCACGCCTGAAGAAATGGTAAAACAAGTGAGCATAGAACGCCAACGCGACTTCGCTGACTTTAATATCAAATTTGATAACTACCACAGCACGCACAGCCAAGAAAACAAAGAATTAAGCGAACTTATTTATAACCGCCTAAACGATGCTGGTCATATTAAAAAGCACACTATTTCGCAATTATTCGATCCGGAAAAAGGTATTTTCTTACCTGACCGCTTTGTAACAGGTACTTGCCCAACGTGTAAGTCTGAAAACCAAAACGGCGATAGCTGTGATTCGTGTGGTGCTACATACAGCCCTACCGAACTCATTAATCCACGTTCTGTAATGTCGGGCGCTGAGCCTGTACTTAAAGATTCTGAGCATTACTTTTTTGACCTACCAGCATTTGAAGGCATGTTAAAAGAGTGGTTACACTCGGGCACTATTCAACAAGAAATGGCTAACAAACTAGACGAATGGTTTACCGATGGTCTGCAACAGTGGGATATTAGCCGTGATGCGCCTTACTTTGGTTTTGAAATTCCAAATGCACCGGGCAAATATTTTTACGTTTGGTTAGATGCACCTATTGGTTACATGGCGAGCTTTAAGAACCTATGTGATAAAAAAGGCATCAACTTTGATGAGTTTTGGGCTGAAGGTTCAGACGCTGAGCTTTATCACTTTATTGGTAAAGACATCATTTATTTCCACAGCTTATTTTGGCCAGCAATGCTAGAAGGCGCTAACTTTAGAAAGCCAACTAACGTATTCGCTCATGGTTTTGTTACTGTAAATGGCGAAAAAATGTCTAAATCAAAGGGTACGTTTATTAAAGCGCGTACTTATTTAGATAACTTAAACCCAGAGTACTTACGTTACTACTACGCAGCAAAATTAAGCAGCGGTATTGTTGATCTTGATTTAAACCTAGAAGACTTTGCACAACGCGTAAATTCAGACCTAGTAGGTAAAGTAGTAAACATAGCGAGCCGTTGTGCTGGCTTTATTACTAAAAAGTTTGATGGCAAGCTAAGCAGCACTATTATGCAACCAGAGCTGTTAGCAGAGTTTCAAGCGGCTGCACCTAGCATTACAACACACTATGAGAACCGCGATTACAGCCGCGCAATTCGCGAAATAATGGCGCTTGCCGACAAAGCAAACCAATTTATTGATGGCGCAGCACCTTGGGTATTAATTAAAGACGAAACTAAGCAACAAGAAGCACACGAAGTGTGTTCTCTTGGTCTTAACTTGTTCCGCGTTTTAATTACTTACTTAAAACCAGTGCTACCAGAAATGGCCGACAACGTACAAGCATTTTTAAATGACGACCTTGCATGGGACGGCGTTCAAAATGCACTCGTAAGCCACCCTATCAATAAATTTAAACCGTTAATGCAACGTGTTGAAATGGATAAAGTAAATAAAATGGTTGAAGAATCTAAAGAAAGCTTAGCGCCAAAAGTAACTATTGACCCTAACAGCCCACTTGCAAAAGAGCCGATTAGCGACGAGATAGAATTTGATGACTTTGCAAAAGTAGACTTACGCGTAGCTAAAATTGCTAAAGCAGAGCACGTAGAAGGCGCTGATAAACTACTTAAGCTAACACTTGATTTAGGCGGAGAAACTCGCCAAGTGTTTGCAGGTATTAAATCAGCTTACGCACCAGAGGATCTTGAAGGTAAGTTAACCGTTATGGTCGCTAACCTTAAGCCTCGTAAAATGCGCTTTGGTATGTCAGAGGGCATGGTATTAGCTGCAGGTCCTGGCGGAAAAGAAATTTATATTCTTAACCCAGATGACGGCTCAGAGCCTGGTATGCGCGTAATGTAATATTACTCATACAATAAAAACCGCTGATACATCAGCGGTTTTTTTATGGGCAAAAACAATGTTTAGTCGTATATTCAATACGAATGCCTCTGTATTAAATAAAGTGAATTGTAATTATGACCCAAATTTTAGATGCCAACAGAATAAAAGTAAGTAGCCAAATAAAACAACACAAATTAGTCGCCATACTGCGCTTAAAGCAACAAGGTGATGTAGCACCATTAATTGATTGTTTAGTTAATGCGGGCATAAACGCACTCGAGATCACCTCAAATACACCGGGCTTTGAGCAAGAAATAGCAAAAGCTCGTGCAGCTCATAAAAACGCACTTATTGGTGCAGGCACAATAATTAACACCACCCTTGCTCAGCAAGCAATTGATGCAGGCGCGCAGTTTATCGTAACGCCAAATACCAACAAATCGGTTGTCGAACTTGCCCACCAGCACGGGTTACCAGTATTAATGGGCGCGCTAACACCTACCGATGTAGCAAATGCAATTGAATATAAGGCAGATATTATTAAGGTATTTCCTGCAGGCAGTATGGGCGTTGGTTACTTTAAAGCATTAACAGGTCCATTTTCAGAAGCACAATTAATACCTGTTGGTGGTGTGAATTTAGATAATTTATCACAATGGTTTGAAGCAGGTGCTTGTGGCGCGGCAGTAAGTGGCGATTTTTGTAAGGTATTAAATACCGAACAAGAGCGTAGTGATCTTACCAAGCTTGTAAAAAACTATATAAGTAAACTGCCTAAATAGGCAGTTTATTTTATTTATAAAATAGCCAAATGTGCGCTCATAAAATTTGATTGGGCGCTATACAAAATTAATTACTACTAATTAATTCAGCTTTTTCAATACGCGATCTTTTCTTGGTAAGTAATAATTATCGTAATCAAGTGACACTATAACGCGCTCTGCTTTTCCTAATAACTCGTTACGCGGAATTAAACCTATTACACGCGAGTCAGCGCTATTGTCGCGGTTATCGCCCATTGCTAAGTAATAATCATCAGGAATTGTAATTGCATCAAACCCCGATAAACGTGAAGGAATATTTGCCACTCTTATCGAATGCTCTAATCCGTTTAAATCTTCAATTTTATCAAGTGAGTCTATGTTGCTGCGCTGATCTGCATAATTAAGTTTTTTACCATTAATAATGAGCTCATTATTTTCAAGCGCAACGGTGTCTCCTGGCACACCAATTACACGCTTAATTAAACGGTTATCGGCAGCTTGTGAGTCAAAAACAATAATATCACCAGCTTGTGGATCCGCTAATTTAAGTAATTTTATGTGCGTAAATGGGACGCGAATATCGTAGGCCATTTTATCGGTAAGTATTCTGTCACCTTCTTGAATGGTCGGTTTCATTGAGCCTGTTGGTACTTCGTACCAATCGGCAACAGCGCTTCTAAATACGCTCATCAGTGCAATAAATACGATAAGAGAGCGGTTATTTTTCCAAAACTTATAAACTAATTTCATGCCTATTCCCTTCAATTGAACAAGTCTTTAATTAAGTAACTGTTTATATGACTTTGCTAATTAGCTGCAGTTCAATCAATGATGTAACAAAACATGTTGACTACTAATTTTAATTGATCGATTAAATTTAGAGCGTCGTAACATTTAACGAAACCAACGGGTATTAACTTAAAGGAAAATAAAATGTTTAAGAAAATTACTACTGCATTATTGTTTACAACTGCAAGCCTTGGATTTACTACAATGGCTTATGCTGATCATCATGGTATGAAAAAAGACGTTGTTGAAGTAGCCGTTGAAAATGGTTCGTTCACTACTCTTGTTGCTGCTGTTAAAGCCGCAGGTTTAGTTGAAACACTGCAAGGTAAAGGACCCTTTACTATTTTTGCACCAACAGATGCTGCATTTTCTAAATTACCTGAAGGCACTGTAGAAATGTTACTCAAGCCTGAAAACAAAGATAAGCTAACGGCGGTATTAACTTATCACGTAGTGTCTGGAAAAGTGATGGCAGCCGATGTAATGAAGGTAGACAGTGCGAAAACACTACAAGGCCAATCAGTTATGGTTAAAGCCGACAGCATGGGCGTAATGATAAATGACGCTAAAGTTGTAAAAGCTGATGTAAAAGCAAGCAACGGCGTAATTCATGTTATCGACACAGTACTACTTCCAAAAGAGTAGTCATAAAAGAATAAGCCAACTAAAAAAGCATAAGTAAATACTTATGCTTTTTTATTTATTTTTGTTTCATGACATAACAAATTATTGATTTAGTTTTTCTTTCGCTTCTTTTACTTTTTCAAAATCTAAACCAAGTTCGTCAGTCGCTTCTTTAATAAGGTGCGGTTGAGTCATTACGACTGCCATTAGTTGCTGTAGCTTTTCTGGCGGAATACCAAGCTCTTGAACAAGCGCCATTGCCATCATTGGGTTTTGAGTAAACGCTTCAAACAATGCTTTTACTTTTTCGTCGCTTACATTGTGCTCTTTAAGTATTGCTAGTATTGGATTCATTATTAAACCTTAAGTGTTTTTTGTAGGGCTTAGTATATGGGCTAAACCCTAAAATTAAAGAGTTACTCTACAAGTAAAACAACTTTACCAGCATTTTCATTACGCTCTAAAATAGCATGAGCTTCGTTTGCGTCGCTCCAAGGCAATGTTTTATACAAGTTAAAGTCGTACTTTTTAGTGGCAATATCATTGTAAAAGCGTGCTACAAAGTCGTCGCGTACTTGGCGTTTAAACTCAATACTACGATTTCTAAGCGTTGAGGCATGAAACGAAATACGTTTGCGTAAAAGCGCTGCAAAATCAACTTCTGCAAAACGTCCATCTAAAAATGCAAGCATTACAATTTGGCAATCCATCGCTGCAATAGCGGCATTTTTATTTAAGTAACTACCCGAAACAGGATCTACAATTGCATTAGCTGTTAACTCATTTGCTTTCATATATTCTACAAAGTCAGTGGTTTTGTAGTTAATGACATGATCGGCACCGAGTTCTTTTGCGTGTTGGCATTTTTCATCCGTACCGGCAGTAATAACCACGGTAGCACCTGCACTTTTAGCCATTTGAATTGCTGCACCGCCCACACCACTAGCACCTGCATGAATAAGCGCTGTTTGCCCTTTTTGCAATTTACCAAGCTCAAATAATGCGCCAAATGCTGTTAGGTACACTTCGCTTATTGCAGCGCCTTCAGCCATTGTTACATCATCGGGTAATTCCATAAGCTGCTTTGCATCAACGGCTACATATTCACTGTAAGCGCCACCAGAACACAAAGCAAAAACACGTTTATTAAGCCAAACTCTATCAACTTTACCGCCAATATCGCTAATAACACCGGCACATTCTAAACCTAAAATAGGGCTATCTCCCGCGGGGGCCGGGTATTTACCTTGGCGCTGCATACTGTCTGCACGGTTTACACCTATTGCTGCAACTTTAACGAGTACTTCATGGCTCTTTAAAACCGGTTTTTCGGTTTCACTAAATGCAAGATTACCATCTTCATGAGAAATATATTTCATTGTTGCTCCAAGTTTAAAAACTGTAATAACATATAGATGGGGATGAACACAGATTCAAACAACCTCAAAAGCGCCAACTTTGTTTGTAAGGATAAACATCGGGTAGAAAACCATTGTGTACTTGTTGCTGACAACCTTGCCAAAACGTCGCTAAAAACAAGTTACTGTGCTCATTATTAAAATAATTAAACGCAATCTCGTTGGCGCTAAAAAACACCTTAAATTGGCTCGGAAATATATCGTTTTCAGCTATATCAAAATACGAGTTACTACTTAGCTCTTCAAGTGCATTTTGGGTTTGTGGCACCTCTCTAAAGTTGCAATCAGTTAGTGGGCAAATTTCGTCAAAGTCGTAAAACACCACTCGCCCCCATCGCGTTACTCCAAAGTTTTTCATTAGCATGTCGCCCGGAAATATATTAGCACCCGCTAATTCTTTAATTGCTTTACCGTAGTCATGCATCACTCTCTCTAAGGTTTTGTTATCGCATTGGGTAATATATAAATTAAGCGGGGTCATTTTACGCTCAACATAAACGTGCTTTAAAATAAGTGCCTTGCCAGATATAACCATGCTGCTACCAATTTGGCTTTTCATCTGCTCAAGCAGCTCGTCGCTAAAACGGCTTAAATCAAACGCTAAATATCTAAATTCGTGTGTGTCTACCAAACGACCAACCCTATCGGCTTGTTTTACAAAGTTATACTTTTCTTTCACTTGTGCTTTGGTGGCTGTTTTTGGCGCACTAAATTTGTCTTTAATTACTTTATAAACGTAATCTAGCCCTTCAATAGTAAATACTAGCATTACCATACCTGGCGTCCCTGGTGCTGTAACATACTTAAAGTTGGCTGGACTATTTTTAGTCGTATCAACCTTGTGCCGATAAAACTCAGTTTTGGCGTGCTTTATAAAACCAATGGCGTTAAATAACTCAAAGCGCTGTTTATGTGGCATTAACACACTTAAGTAATCTACATAACGAGCGGGCTTATCGGTATCAACCATAAAATAGGTGCGTGCAAAACCAAATAATAAACTTAATTGATCGGCGCCCATCATTACAGCATCAAGCTTTAGTCCCTCATCGGTATTTAGAATAGCAATGGCAAAAGGCATATTGTCGCCATTTTTAGCAATACAGCGCCCAATTAAATAACAGGCTTTGTTTCTAAAAAATAATGAGTTGGCGTATTCAATATACCCATCGTTTAAATTTATAAGTTCGTACACCTGTTTGCATTGCTGCTTAGCGCCTTGCATTAACGTACTTTGTAATGTGGCTACATCGCGTTCTAAATGACTAAACGGCACTCTAAATACTTGATTAGTAATAAGCGTTTTAACGGCGTTATTAAACCCATTATGTAGCGATACCCTGCTCACTAAGCTTTCATAAGAGCGTGGCTCACTACGATACTTTGCTTTTAATACAAACAAATGCACAGTACGAATTTTTTTATCGTCCCAAATTGCCCCAAACGTTGAGTTAAAAAATGTATGCGCAATGGGTTTATTTTCGTGATTTTCTACCATATCGCCGTAAATATTTTTAGCTAACTGCCACGTTTGCGGGCAAGTAAGTTCAGCGTAAGCAATAACTCTGACGGCTTCACTCACGTTTTTTACTTCGCGCTCATACACTTGTAAACGTTCACGCATAGCACTTTGTACACTGTGATACTGTCGTTGTTCAAAACGGCTTTGTGCACCCAGTGTAATATTTAAAAATTGCGAAAACATCGCCTCAAATCCAGCAAAAACAGATCGTGCAAGCTTACTGGCTACAACGTGTTGTAGCGCATTATTAGATTGATTTGTTAGCCTATTTTGCATAAATACAGCACTTATATTGATGCCAGTTATGGCGGTTATTTTTTATTAATGGTTTACACCTTAGCAAGCAGGCTTTAATTTAGATAATTAATAAAGCATATAAATAGAATTTATTGGGCGTATTGACCTTTCGAGGTTAATTTTGCAGCCGTGTATTTGGTTTTTAAGCAAGGCAAAGTACATGTAGTGTGGTGACTCCCCATAAATGTACTTTACCGCTGCATAAAGGCCAAATACACACTGCCCATAGGGTTCTTTCTAGGGACAATTAACTCTTTGTTGCTCGATTTTTACTTAGCCCACTAGGTGGCAAACCTCGCGCCGCGATTAAATCGCCCCTAGATTGAACAAATTTCAACCCTGAAAGGCCAACACGCCCATATGAATATAAGAAACGTCGACCTCAACTTGTTAGTTTACTTAAATGTACTCATCGATGAAAAAAGTGTTTCAAAAGCTGCAAATAAACTCGCGCTTACTCAACCGGCTATGAGTAACGCATTAAAACGTTTGCGCGATTTATTTGACGACCCGCTACTTGTGCGTGCCGCAGGCTCTATGACGCCAACGGCAAAGGCACTTGCATTAAAGCCTGAAGTTGAGGCCCTATTAAAAATGGCTGAAGCTATTACGCAGCCTAGTGAGCAGTTTAACCCAGCAACTGCTGAAGTTACGTTTAGAATAATGGCAAACGACTACATAGAGTCGACCTTAATAGCCCCTTTTATAACTGCGCAGCTTAGTAAAAATCCAGGTATTAATTTTGATGTATTAAGCCCAAGCGACGTAAACCTGCAAGACATGGAAAAAGGCACTATTGATTTAGCAATAAACCGCTTTAATGGCCTACCACGCTCGTTTCATCAAGCCAGTGTATGGCGAGATAACTACTGTTGTTTAACGCATCCTAAAAATACATTTTTACAACATTCAGGGTTAGACGACTACTTACAAAAAGAACATATTTGGGTAAACCGTGCAGGCTGGGGACCAGAGGCCGCTGTTACTAATAAATCAGGTAAGCAAAAATTAGGCTGGGTAGACGAAGCCCTTTGGCAACTAGAACAAACCCGTAAAATACGTGTTTTTACTCGCCACTACATGGTCGCAAGCCTGCTTTGCCAATCAGAGCAACTTATTGCCACCCTACCGCGCAGGCAGGCTAAATTGTTAACCTCTCATACTGATTTAGTAATCAGCCCTGTACCATTTCAAATAGTGCCTATTGAGGTAAAAATGATATGGAGCCCGCTACTACACCATGCCCCTGCACACCAATGGTTAAGACGTGAGTTATTAGCGTTTGCTAAAACGATTGCAGATAGGTAAATAAGATCAAACCTTAAAATCTTTGATAAGGATTCAAGAACCTAACTCTTAACTCTTTGATATGCACTGATTCATGAGGTAATTTGAGCTAATAGCTTGGTTAGCATTTTAAATACATTGAGTTAAAAACTACCTAATGAAAAAGCTAGAACTCAAATACAATGTTCGCTGAAGAATTGAATCAAAATAGGTACTGCGTTATTCTTAATTAGTAATATAAAGTCAATAACTTTAGATACTCGTTATCAATAACCTAAGACATATTAAAAAATGGAATTTTATGTACCAATACCTATATTTGAAGTGTTCACTTATAATGAGCAAGGTCACCAAAATTAGCTTTCTTCCTTTCTCTAAAGTTGAAACTGATAATTTAAAAACCCTCTTATTTACTGCACGACTTTTTGTTTATATAGCTCTTGCATACTTTTTGAATGGGTTAGGTACTTTTTTATATGATGTTCATGAAGTTGTTAATTTATACAACTTTGAACAAACTTGGAGCGTAATATTTACAAATATTCATCAGACTCTACTATTGAAAAAATTATTATGGGAGATGTTATTTAGCGCTGCTATATTAGCGACTGGGGGTATATTGGCTGCAATAGTTTCATTCGAGTTTAAATATGAAAGTAAAAGTGACTAACCTCAAGTCTTTGCTACATTAAAATAAACTTAATCGGATTATAAAAATACCATTAAATAACAACAATTTAAAAACCTTGCTGTGTAAGTGTTATTTAAGAGCCTTTTAAGGAAGATTATTATAAATATTGATTACTCTGCTTATTCACTTAGTGAATTAAACGAAGCAATTGAAAGTATTGACTCACATAAATATCCAGAGAACTACAAACGCCTTAAAGATGAATTAGCTAAACCAAGTCGAACTGAGCCAAAAGCTGCGCAACAAATAGTAATAGCTAAAAAGAACACTAAGAAAACAAGTAAAGCGCTCCTGTGTATTGTTTTAGGTTTGTTTATTCTTTTGCGCAGCTATTTTAATTACGAAAGTGGTGTCATTTATAAGAGATACAATGAGCCGGCAGTGGCATCTTTAGAAAATAACCCGAAAAAGTTTTATTTATTTCTTTTTTTCACAATTAGTGCCGGAGGTTTTATTACGGCATATGGTATTCATGCTTTATTTTCTAAAAAAGAAGACAATGATAAACAAACTTAATAATAAGAATAACGATACTGCAAATAAAATTTTTGCTGTCTTTCAAAAATCCTATGCTATTGAGGCTAAACTGATCGGCGCGCATAACTTCCCTCCTTTAACACGTAATACTAAAGATATTAAAAAATCAGAAACAACCTTTTATGGCTACAGCGAAAATGAATGTTTAGTAGCTGTTATTGAAGTAGATACAAACAACGAGTGTTTAGATATTTGTAGTTTAACCGTTGATCCTAGCTATTTTAAAAAAGGTATCGCAAGTAAGCTAATAAATTATGTTCTAGCAATCGGTGATTTATCTCATGCAAGAGTTGAGACTGCAGTTGCTAATACTCCTGCAATAAATTTATATAAAAAGCATGGTTTCGTGGAATTCAAAAGATGGACTCCTTCACATGGTATTGAAAAACTGGCTATGTCGGTCGTAATTTAAATCAGTATTTCAAAATAGGTAATTTATAAATGGATAGTGCATCAATAATTGCGTGGAGTGTTTTGTTTGGCGGCATAGGTATTGGCTACCTTACTTACGGGCGAAGAAAAAAAGCCGTAGTGCCACTTTGTATTGGTTTGTCATTATTGGTTTTTCCGTACTTTATGACCAGTGTTAGCATGCTACTGATTGTAGGCGCTATTTTAGTGGCTATTCCCTACTTTATTAAAATTTAACATTACTATTGTTATTGCTATTGTGACGGATAAATAAAATACACGCGAAAAATAAAAAAGCGCCACGGTATTCAACTTTGGGAAAATACCGTGGCGCTTTTGGAAATCGTCGATATAGGAATCTACCTACAGCGTATTATTAGCAAGCTTAGTACCAACTTCATAAAATAATTAAAATTCAATAAAAACAATTAACTAAGATTCCTTCTTTATTCCTCAACTCCTCCCCTTGTTCCAGTTTTGTGCACACTTTCACCGCATTGCACCAAATTAATTAGTATTATTTAAGATTGTTTTCTGCGTTCTATTAACCATTAAATCTTACTATTGATAAAATCAATATCAGTTATTGAAAACAACAATTTTATTAATAATACACTTAGCGCTAGAGTGAAGTTAAGCCAACAAACTAAGAGTAATTATTATGACAACAACTTCTTTCACACGCCAAGACGGATTATTCATCGATGCTAACTTGCATCAGTTCATTGAAGAGCAGTTATGCACTAAGGCTAACACTACTGAAACTTACCAAGCGTTAGCTACTTTAGTTGACGAGTTTGGTTGTAAATGCCGTAAAACAAAGCATCAACCAGATGATGTATTAGAAGTTGATACATTATTAAATGCATACCAACTTAAAAATCATCCACTTTGCCATGTTGATGCACAAACTACGGAAGCCGTTTTAGACGAGTATTGCTGCCAGGTTCCTGCAATTATTGTTGTTGCGTTAATGGATACGCTTAGTGGTACACAGTGCGATGAACCCCAAGCACATGAGATTTACCATCGTGCAGCGCAGTTAACCAACCGCCCTTGTATGCACAGAGTAAAAACTGCCTCAGCAGCTTAATAATGGATGTATTTAAAAGTGCTCGATAACCTTCTTTGCAAAGCCAGTACAAGTTAAGGTTGTCGAGTTATGAATACTTGAGTTATCGCTCTGCTCTTGCGCTAAATCAAAGGTTACTTCACCGCTTTTAAATGTTTGCTCTAACGCATTTTCTATGAGTAATGCGGCTTCGTCCCACCCCATAAATTTAAGCATTAATACCGCACTTAAAATACTACTGCTGGGGTTTGCTTTATTTTGCCCTGCTATACGTTCAAACGTGCCGTGTGTAGGCTCAAAAAATGCGACATCGTTATTTAAATTTGCAGCAGGCATTATACCAACACCACCAACTTGTGCACTGAGCATATCAGCTAAAAAGTCACCATTTTGGTTAGTCGTGACCACTACATCAAATTGCTCTGGATGCATTAAACATTGTTGCAGCATGTTATCGGCTATGACTTCTTTAATAATTAAGGGCGCTTGGTGTGCTCGCTCTATTTGCAACCAACGCCCATTTTCATGTGCGGTGGCATTAAACTCGTTTTGTGCAAGTGCAAACCCCCAACGCTTAAATGCACCATCGGTAAATTTAAGTACATTACCTTTGTGTACTAGCGTTAATGATTCACTATCGTTTTTAAGTGCATAGTTAATTGCAAAGCGCATTAGTCGCTCAGAGCCTTCTTTAGATATATTTTTAATACCAATTCCGCACTCTTGTGAAAACCTTAGGCGGGTTACGCCCATTTCCTCACATAAAAAATCGAGCATTTTTTCGCTCTCTACACTGCCTGCTTGCCACTCAATACCTGAGTACACGTCTTCGCTACTATCACGAAGCACTGTTATGCTTGTTAAAAAAGGGTTTTTTAAAGGAGAAGGGAGTGCACTAAAACCTTTTATAGTGCGCATATTTACAAACAAATCCATTTCTTGCCTGAGTGCGACATTAAGAGATCGAAAACCACCACCTAGTGGTGTGGTTAACGGCCCTTTTATGGCAATTTTACAGGCACGTACCGCGTTAATTGTTTCTTGTGGAAACCAATCACCGTCATACAGCTTTGCGGCCTGCTCGCCATTATAAACCTGCATCCAATGAATTTTCCGTGCGCTTTTATAACAATGCTCAATTGCACTATCAACAACATGGCGCATTACCGGCATAACATCTAGACCCACGCCATCGCCATCAATAAAAGCAATGATAGGTTCTAACGGTATTTGCCAGTGTCCTTGTGCATCAATAGTGATATTTTGGCCGTG
Source organism: Pseudoalteromonas sp. NZS71 (assembly GCF_015864715.1). Classification (NCBI taxonomy): domain Bacteria; kingdom Pseudomonadati; phylum Pseudomonadota; class Gammaproteobacteria; order Alteromonadales; family Pseudoalteromonadaceae; genus Pseudoalteromonas; species Pseudoalteromonas sp. NZS71. The sequence goes on from NZ_JADYWS010000005.1 coordinate 35,120, forward strand.
CTCAGGAACTTGAATATGCTGATACGTCATGGCTAAACCTAACTTAAAATAACGATTAATTGATTAAACCATGCTTAGCTAGGAGTGTCTGTATTTGTACTTTTATAGTTACTATCATTTTAAAAAATAAAGAATTAGGCGTGATTATTTATCCATTTAGTTGGTCTTGTATATTAAGCCTGGCGTACCAGTTATTAAATTACAGTGGAGCATTTTAATGAAATTCTTTTTTGTACTGCTACTATCAATCAGCTCTTTTAACGTATTAGCCGTTGAAGTAGTCATACATAACCTTAGCTCGCTCTCAAGTAATGCTCAAAATACGGTGTCTACATGGGTTAATCAAAGTGTTGAAAAAACACAAAATACACTGGGACCTTTAAAACAAACCACATTGCCTATTTATTTAAAACCGCAATACTTTGCTTTTGAGCCTGTACCTTGGGCTACAGTTAAGCGCAATAACCCCGATGGGCTTGAACTACATATAGATCGCTATGCCAGTTTAAATGCATTCACTAAAGATTGGACGCTATACCATGAACTTTCGCATTTATATTTGCCACTACTTCCCTACTCCGGTTTTTGGCTTAGCGAGGGTTTTGCCAGTTATATGCAAAACGTAATAATGCGTAACAGCGGTATAATTACCCAGCCGCAATTTGTACAACGTTTAAATGCAGGATTTGATCGTGCCCGCCTGCAAACTAAAACTAAAACACAGCCACTTAATAAGCTCTCTGCCGATATGTGGAAACAACGAGCCCAGCAACGTGTTTATTGGACGGGCGCAGCTTTTTTTGCACAGGCCGATTTGGAGCTACAAAAACAAGGTTTATCTGTCGCGGGTATAATAAAACAATATCAAGTATGCTGTAGACCCGCTCGTTCTAGTGCGAAAACCTTTATAAAAGAGTTAGATAAGCTATCCGGTAGTAGCGTTTTTACAACGCTGTATGCAAAATATAATACCCGCACCGATTTTCCTGATATTAGTAAAGAGCAGCTAAACACGCTTTAACGGCTGCTCTGCTTTATATAGTTACTATATTCAACCAGCCCTTGCGCATCAAAATTGGTTGAGTACTCGTTCATAAAACCATGCAAAAAATTGGTTTTATAGCACTTAACATCCACTTTGGTGCTTAAAGCTTTAATAACTTCATCAACATTAAAGTGACTCTCACTTGCTGGAAATATGAACTCACAGGGTACTTTTGCGCTTAAATTTAAATTATGTCTAATTTGCGACGGGTAAAAGCCAATTAACTTTTTAAGGTGTGTATTGCCTGTTAATAACTGTGCCCGCCATGCTGCACTTGCCCCTGCACTAAAAGCAATACACGTCGTTGGCAATTTTAAACTCTCAAAGCATTTTTGAAGTTTGTCGGTGTATTTATCATGGCCACAGTGCTGTATGAAATTATTGTAACTATCTTGTTCACTTTCAATAGCTTGAAACTTGTTATTGTAAGGGTCAATAATCACTAAATTTGAACTAATTGCCTGTGATAACTTCCTTAAAGCAGGGGTTAAACCATAAATATCACTCACTATTAGGTAATTCATACTTATCCTTTGGTAACTAAAAATGGGCTTTGTAAGCAGTTGATAAGATTTATTATAAATATTTTTACAAAAATAGCTTGCACACAATTTATATATAAGTTACCTTCCCTCTCTGGTTTAAAGAAACCGCCGCGGTTAACCATTTACCCTGATCCAGTAAGCCCCGCAAAACGTATATTTGAAAGCTAAGTTATTGTACGGCGAGAACCCCTTGAATAATACCGAGATGATTTTTTACTATCATCGCAAAAGTGTCATAAAGATCGTCAACACTGTAATGAAGCTAAACACAACATCGTTAATTTATTAACTGCAATTTGCTATAAAAATATAGCGCAGAATAAATAACAAGAATAAAGTGAGTTTTATTATGTCTTATAAATATAATGGGTCTATGATCCAAATCGCACATCCAGTGCAATCAATTTCAGTAAACAAACATCGTGTAATCTTTAGTGATACACAAGGTTTAAAAAATGCATTGTTTCAAAAAGCGAGTGATGCACGCCAGTTTGTTAAGTGGCTAAAAGCTAACTAAGCAACACATAACTTTAATTGCCCTTTTATTATTGCAATTATTGATAAGATATTATGCCAGCCTCGTTGCTGGCATTTTACTTTTTAGCTCTTTATTGGTTACAATAGTTTTACAATAATAATTACTGGCAGCTGTTGTAATGCTCCGTATATTTTTAACTTTCTTACTTTTTTTCTGTCTGACCTCAATAGGCAATGCTAGAACCATAAACTGGCTAGCGCACGACTTTGCACCCTATTATATTTTAAATGGTCAATATCAACACCAAGGCCGTGACGAAAGCATAATTTCATTACTTGAAAAACAACTTCCTAATATTACCTTTAACCGCATGCTTATCCCTTCAGGTAAAGTAATCCAAGAGCTATCTAATACTTCAAATAATGTTTGTGCGTTATCGCTTTATAAAAATGATTACAGAAAAGAGCATATTTATTTTACAGAGGAGAGCTCAACAACGGGCCTCTCGCCTTCAATAGCAATGCACAAAAGACTCGCCAAAGCGCTAAATATAGCGGAATCAAAAGAAGTATCACTATTAGATTTAATACAAGATAAAAAACTAACTCTTGGGATCTCTATGAGCCGCTCTTATGGCCAAGAGATAGATACATTGATAAACAGTACGCCTAATATAGATTTAGTAATTAGACCCACTCGCGATAGCCTAGCGAGCCTCACATATATGCTTAACCTAAAACGAATTGATATTTTGCTGGGTTACCCAAGCGAGCATTACTATTTAGCTAAATCAATGCACTTTGAAGAGAACTTAACGCAGCGTCCATTAACCGAATCACCTGCGTTAAGTTATGGTTTTATTGGCTGTACTAAAAACAAGCAAGGCGCAGAAGACATTGCTATTCTTAATGAGCAGCTTAAAGTTATTAAAAAAACGCAGGCTTATAATGATTTACTCATGCGCTGGTTGCCCGAGCATTTAAGGCCGCTATTACAGTCACGTATTAATAGCGCAAAATAAGCAAATTCGAAGTCGCTTAATTTGAGTTTCTGTTAAGCAAAAAAAACGCCACAGTAAGTGGCGTTTTTATATTTAATAATGGTATTACTGACGAACGCCTTCTATTGATAAAATAATATCAACATGAGTAGATGCAGGTCCTAAGTTGTAATCAATACCGTAATCGGTAAGTTTAAGGCTGGTTTCGCCCTCAAAACCTACGCGGTAGCCGCCCCACGGATCTTTACCTTCGCCCACTTTATCTATTTCAAAGGTAATAGTGTTTGTTACGCCGTGCAGCGTAAACTCACCGGTTACATCAGCCTCTTCGCCGTCTTCATCAAATTTAATACTCGTGCTTTTAAATGTCGCTTTTGGGTATTTATCTACATTTAAAAAATCTTTACCATGTAAATGCTTATCGCGCTCTGCATGGTTAGAGTCAAGACTTGTGGTATCAATGTTTACCATAATTTTTGACGCATCAGGGTTTTTAGCATCGTAACTAAATGTGCCGTCAAAAGTATTAAAACGACCATATAACCAGCTGTAACCTAAGTGTTTAATTTTAAAGTTAACAGATGCATGCCCGCCTTTTGTATCAATTACATAATCAGCTGCATTGGCGGCTGTTGCCGATAACATCATTGCAGCCGAAACGGCTGTGCTTACTAATAATTTTTTCATTTTAATCATCCTTTAATGGTTTGATCATTCTAATTAAGGTTTTATCTTTATCGATAAAGTGATGTTTTAACGCCCCTAGTGCATGCAATACTGCAAACCCGATTAATGTGCACGCGCCGTAATAATGTACTTTTCCTGCAATATCGGCTTGGTCATCAAAGGCAAAATCAAGCGCTGATACATTAAATAAAGTAAATACTTCTATTGGACGCCCGTCTGCGGTTGATATTAAATACCCAGCAACAACAATAACAGCCAAAATAATATACATAGCAATATGCGCCGTATGCGCTAATTGGTTCATGCCTTTACTCTCACCTAATGGTTTAGGTTGTGTAGATAAAGCACGCCATAAAATTCTAAATAAAAATACGGCCACAAGCGTAATACCAATACTCTTATGTAAATCGAGTGAACCTTTATACCAGCTATCGTAATAAGTAAGCTCAACCATATATAAACCTAAACCAAACAGGCCAAAAATAGTCACCGCCATGAGCCAATGTAAAATAATAGCGACAAGTCCGTAAGATGAAGGTGTATTTTTAAACATGTGTAACTTCCTATAATGCTATGACGTTACAATATAGTGCACAGCCATAAATGAAAATAACATTTACAAACACTTTACGTGCGTATACGCACAGAACTTTGATAATTAAAGTTAGTTTTAGAAGTTGAGGATTAAACAGATAAGTTTATAGGGTGGATTGTTCGCTTAAGCTGACATAAATTAAGCTCTCAGGGCTCACTTGCAAACAGGTAACAAGCCCTTCTTTAATGAGCTCAAGCATAGCTATAAAACTAACCACTACACCACTTCGCCCTTCATTTGGGGTAAAAAGCGCATTAAATACCAATGCCGAGTTTGCTTGCGATAGTTGCTGTAATATTTGGCTCATTCTCTCTCGGGTTGAGAGTACTTCGGCAGTAATTTGATGATGCTCAAACGTTTTTGCTCGCGCCATTACATCACTCAACGCCAGCATTAAGTCTTTAAGTTCAATATCGGGGAGATTTTGACTTGTATCTTCACTTATTGGCATAGCGGCATGCGCTATAAAAATATCACGACCAACACGGGGAATATCGTCGAGGTTTTCGGCGGCTTGTTTAAACAGCTCATACTCTTGCAGGCGTTTAATAAGCTCAGCGCGAGGATCTTCTTCCTCTTCAAGCTCTTCGTGTACAGGTAATAATAAGCGCGACTTAATTTGCGCAAGTAACGCAGCCATTACTAAATATTCGCCAGCAAGTTCGAGTTGAAACTCGGTCATCATTTCTACATAACTTACGTACTGCTCTGTAATACTAAAAATAGAAAGCTCGAGTACATCAAGCTTATGCTTTTTAATTAAATAGAGCAGTAAATCGAGCGGGCCTTCAAAGGTTTCTAATATTATTTCGAGCGCGTCAGGTGGAATGTATAAATCTTCTGGTTTGTCTACAACCGCTTTACCATGCAAAAAAGCCAGTGGCAGCTTTTGCTGCACTGGCTTTTCACTATTTTTTGTATTCGCAGTGCTTTCGCTCACTCGCTATTACTCAAACGGGCTTGTATCACCACAGCCAACACGCAAAATCTTGACTTCATCTTCCGACAAATCGATTACCGTGGTTGCTTGCTCGGCTAAGTGGCCACCGTGAATAATTAAATCAACGTGTTTATCTAATCGCTCTAATATTTCATCAGGATCTGATTCTGTAAACTGCTCACCTGGTAAAATTAAAGAACACGACATTAACGGCTCACCAAGCTCGGCAAGTAACGCACAGGCTATTGGGTGCTCAATTACACGCATGCCAATGGTTTTTTTCTTGTCGTTTAATAAACGTTTAGGGACTTCTTTTGTGCCTTTAAAAATAAAGGTATATGGCCCTGGCGTATTATTTTTTATTAACCTAAATAGCTGATTATCTACACGTGCGTAAGTAGATAGCTCCGATAAATCACGGCAAACTAGCGTAAAATTATCGTTTTTTTCAATACCACGAATACGCTCTATGCGCTCTTTGGCTTGCTTATTACCAATGTTACAACCGATGGCGTAGCCCGAATCTGTTGGGTAAACAACAACGCCGCCTTGTTTAATAATATCAACGGCTTGACTAATCAGTCTCGGTTGCGGGTTATCAGGATGAATATGAAATAATTGACTCATGTTAATGCCCCTTCTTCTCCTTCCCAAGCTTGCCAAACACCTTGGCAGTCTTTTGGTAGGTATAAATTTTTGCCAAGCTCTAAATAGCTTGTCGGAAAATGAAAATCAGACCCTTGCGAGCAAAGTAGTTCGTACTCACGGCTGAGTTCACCTAAAAATTGACGTTCGCTTGGCGCCTGTTGAGGTTGTGCAACTTCCATTGCGTCCCCTCCTACACTTTTAAATTCTACTAATAATTTGCGTAGCCACTTGTTTGACATTTGATAGCTACTTGGATGCGCTAGTACAGCAACACCACCAGCGGCATGTATGGCCTCAATAGCGGTTTGCATAGTGCACCAGCAACTTGGTACGTAGCCTGTTTTGCCACGCCCTAAGTACTTTTTAAAAACACCCGGGAAATTTTTAGCAACACCGCGCTCAATAAGGGCGCGTGCAAAATGTGCACGCGTTATTTGCGCGTCTTTTGCCAGCTCTTTAGCTTGCTCGTAAATGCCATCAAAGCCATTTTTTGCAAGGCGAACACCAATCTCTAGTGCACGCTCTTCTCGCTTTTGCTGCTGAGCTGATAATAAAGAGGTAAGGTCAATATTATTAATATCAATATTTAAACCTACAATATGAATTTCGAAGCTTTCCCATTTAGTAGACACTTCGGTACCCGTTATTAATGAAAGCGGTAAATTTTCGGTTTTAATAAATTGCTGCGCAGGCTTAATAGCCGCCACAGTGTCATGATCGGTAATAGCAAACACATCAATATTTTTATCAACAGCGCGATGCAATAATTCTTCAACCGTTAAACGCCCGTCTGAATGTGTGGTATGGCTATGTAAATCATATTTTATCAAAAGAAAACTGCTTAAAATTAAGGGTTACTGGTGTTTATGTAAGTATAACAACTTTTTTGACTAAATTGTTTTAAATAAACACTTGACACAAAAGCATAAGATACGTTTTACTGTAGCCACTTTCAGACACATTAAGAATTAACAATAATGATCAATTCAAACTTAAACACTATTTGGTGGTGGCACTCGTAATTATCGGGTGATGAATTGTCGTGTCTAACAAAAATTCAAAACCCGCAACTATGCGGGTTTTTTTATAACTAAATTTTACGAAACGTATACGTTAAAAATATTTAACAAATTTTGAGGCAGAAAAACATGAATAACGGTCTTACTCTTACACATCGTTGGTGGTGGCGCCTGATATAGCGGGACGGTAATGATCTGTTTGTAATTTAGATATCGTTATTCAAACCCCGCATTGCTAAAGCATTGCGGGGTTTAATTTTTTGAGGGAATGAGGTTTGATTTTTAGTCATATAACTACCACACCAGGCGAAGTAACAAGCATTACGCAAGTACGCGACTATATAAGTAGTCCACTTGCATTATACGCGGCACTTGATAAGCCTAACTCACTACTGCTTGAATCGGCTGAGATTGATTCTAAAGACAGTGTAAAAAGTTTAATTTTAGTCGACTGTGCACTGCGCATTGTATGCCAAGGTAAAACAGTCACTATTACTGCTCAATCTAATAATGGGCAACAGCTTCTAAGCTACTTGCAGGCAAATGTTAAAAGCTGTGACGCTACTTTAGACGGCGCAACACTTACCCTGTGTTATTTAGACACTAGCGGCGATACTGACGAAGCGAGTAAACTAATTGCAGATAATGCATTTAGCGCTCTGCGCACTTGTATTAACAGTATAAAAAGCACAACTAACAATCCATTTTCGTTATTTTTAGGCGGTGTATTTGCCTACGATATGGTAGCAAACTTTGAGCAGTTAAGTGATGTACCTGATGGCGAAAATACCTGCCCAGATTACGTATTTTATTTAGCCGAAACCTTAGTTGTTATTGATCATCAAAAACAAACAACCGAACTCATTGGTAATGTATTTAACGGCCCAGACGTACATGCAAATTGCTTTGAAGTAGGCAAAGAGCTAGAGCGATTAAATACACTGTGCGATAACGCCTCAGAATTTAGTGCGGATATGCAAAGTGGCGAATGTGAGGTAAGCGTTGATATAGACGATGACACTTACTGCGAGCAAGTGGTTAAGCTTAAAAAGAATATTGTAGATGGTGATATTTTTCAGGTAGTGCCATCGCGTACATTTTCACTACCTTGTCCTGATCCTCTGCACGCTTATAGCCAGCTTAAAAAGCAAAACCCAAGCCCGTATATGTTTTATATGCGCGATGAAGACTTTGCTTTATTTGGCGCATCGCCTGAATCAGCACTTAAATACACAGTGCAATCTCAGCAAGTTGAAGTATACCCAATTGCTGGCACTCGCCCACGTGGCAAATTTGCTAATGGGCAAATAAACCCAGACCTAGACAGCCGCATTGAGCTCGAACTTAGAAACGATCAAAAAGAGCGCGCCGAGCATTTAATGCTTGTCGATTTAGCCCGTAACGACGTAGCCCGCATTAGTGTTGCAGGTACTCGTTTTGCCAAAGAGCTATTAAAAGTAGACCGCTATTCACAAGTAATGCATTTAGTGTCACGCGTTGTTGGCACACTAAAACCCGAGCTTGATGCACTGCATGCGTACCAAGCTTGTATGAACATGGGCACGCTTGTTGGTGCACCAAAGGTTCGTGCTGCTGAGCTTGTTCGTCAAACTGAAGGTAAACGCCGTGGCAGCTATGGCGGCGCAGTAGGTTACTTAACCGGTGATGGCGCAATGGATAGCTGTATTGTTATTCGCTCAGCTTTTGTTAAAAATAATAAAGCGTATGTGCAAGCAGGTGCCGGTGTCGTGTTTGACTCAGATCCTATTTCAGAAGCAAACGAAACTCGCGCTAAAGCACAAGCGGTTATCACCGCCATAAAATCTACGTATAAGGCGGTATAAAATGAGTAAAGCGAATCCTATCAAAATCTATTTTTTAGATAACTTTGACTCATTTACATATAACCTTGTTGATGAGCTTATGATGCTTGGCTGCGAACTGGTTGTTTACAGAAACAACATTAGCGCTGAGGTTATTTTTAACAAAATGCGCCAAGAGCAAGGCCAAGTGCTATTAGTACTTTCGCCTGGCCCTGGAACACCAAGCGATGCAGGCTGTTTAATGGAGCTTATTGAGCTCTCTAAAGGCCACTTCCCAATGCTAGGCATTTGTTTAGGCCAACAAGCATTAACACAAAGTTACGGTGGAGTAATCGGTCACGCGGGTGAAACCGTACATGGTAAGTCTTCAATTATTAATTTAGGCGAGCACCCTGTATTTGATGGTATGGGCAATACAATGCCTGTGGCACGTTACCATTCATTAATGGCAACAAAAGTGCCTGATAATATTGAGGTTATTGCCCAGTACGAAGATATCCCTATGGCTATTTATCATCATGATGACAACGCATTAGGTTATCAGTTTCATCCAGAATCAATACTAACGCCAAACGGCGCAATGCTACTTCAGCAAAGTGTCGCTTACTTAACACGCGCTAAATAAAAGAGGACATTATGAGTACACAACCAGAACAACCCATAAATGTTCAACACGCTATTGAGCAACTAATTACTGGGCAATCATTAAGCTACGCAGACACCAAAGCGCTTTTTGATGAAATAATGCAAGGTAATATGAGTGAAATTGAGCTAACCGCCCTACTTATAAGCCTTAAAATTAAAGGCGAAGTAAGCGACGAAATTGCAGGCGCTGCAGCCTCAATGCGCGAAAACGCCGTTGCTTTTACTACCAGCAGTACGCAACTTGCCGATAGCTGTGGCACCGGCGGCGATGGCTCAAACACAATTAATATAAGCACAACAGCAGCCATAGTTGCCGCTGCTGCTGGTATTAACATGGTAAAACATGGTAATCGCAGTGTATCGAGTAATTCAGGCTCAGCCGATTTACTCAAAGCCCTGGGCATTAATATAGATATGAGCCCAGAGCAAGCAGCAAAATGCCTTGAGCAAACCAATTTTACCTTTTTGTTTGCACCGCACTATCACAGTGGCGTACGCCATGCGATGGGCGTACGAACATCGCTTAAAACACGCACTATTTTTAATATTTTAGGCCCGCTTGCTAACCCAGCAGCACCTGAAGTGCAATTGTTAGGTGTGTATAACGAAGCGTTGTGTATGCCAATGGCACAAACACTTAAAACCCTTGGCACAAAGCGCGCTATGATTGTTCATGGCTCGGGCACTGACGAAATAGCCCTACACGGCCCAACAACGGTAGTTGAGCTAAATAATGGCGAGATTACGCAGTACACACTAAACCCAAGCGACTTCGACCTTGCAAACTATTCACTTGAACAACTCGCTGGTGAAGGCCCACAATACAACGCAAATGCTAGCCTCGCCATCTTGCAAGGCAAAGGCACAGATGCACATAATGCTGCTATTGTGGTTAACGTAGCTGCTCTTTTATACCTAACAGGTAAAGCAGAAACGTTAAAAGAAGGGGCAAAACAAGTACAAACATTATTAAGTTCAGGGCAAGCCATGAACACACTAAGTGCAATTATTGAGGTAAGTAATGGCTAATGTATTAGACAAAATTGTTGCTGATAAAAAATTAGAACTAATTGAGAGAAAAGCTGCGCGCCCGCTTGAAAGCTTTAGGCATCTTGCAGTGCCTACAAGCCGTAGCTTTTATAAAGCACTTGCAGCACCTGGCACTCAGTTTATTTTAGAGTGTAAAAAAGCATCGCCTTCAAAAGGGTTAATTAGAAACCCATTTGATTTAACTGAAATTACCTCAGTTTATAAAAAATATGCTACCTGCATGAGTGTGTTAACTGATGCTAAATATTTTCAAGGCAGCTTTGACTACCTCGAATTTGTGCGCAGCCAAGTAGAACAACCGCTTATCTGTAAAGACTTTTTTATAGACGAGTACCAAGTGTACATGGCACGTATTTATGGCGGTGATGCTATATTACTGATGCTTTCGGTACTCGATGACGAAAGCTATAAAGCACTGCATGCTGTTGCCGATTCACTTAATATGTCGGTGCTAACAGAAGTAAGTAATGAAGAAGAAGTACACCGCGCACTTGCGCTTGATGCACAAATTATTGGTATTAATAACCGCGATTTACGCGATTTAAGCACCGATTTAGCCACTACTGAAAAACTACGAAAGCTTATTCCGGCTGATAAAGTGGTTATTTCGGAATCGGGTATTTACACCCATCAAGACGTAAAACGTTTAGCTCCATTATGCGATGGCTTTTTAATTGGCAGCTCACTTATGGGCGAGCGTGATTTAGAGCAAGCATGTCGCCGTGTTATTTTAGGTGACAATAAAGTATGTGGTTTAACACGTAGCCAAGATGCACAAGCGGCATATCAAAACGGTGCTGTTTATGGTGGTTTAATTTTTCATCCTAAATCGCCTCGCTATGTCGATTTAGATTGTGCAAGAGAGCTGAGCCAAAGCGCACCACTTAACTTTGTTGGTGTATTTGTAGATGCCCCCATTGAGCAAGTTACTCAATACGCAAGTGTGCTAAAATTAGCGGCAGTTCAATTACATGGCCAAGAAAGTGACGATTACATTGCTGAGTTGCGTACACAGTTACCAACTAATTGCGAAATTTGGAAAGCCCAAGCAATAAAAGATGCATTGCCAACGCCTGTAAATGGGGTTGATCGACACCTTTACGATACGCACAGCGATACACAAGCTGGCGGTACAGGTAAAGCATTTGATTGGTCGGTGCTTAGCGGCGCAACTACACCATTTATGCTCGCTGGAGGCTTAAATCCAGACAATATTAAAGATGCGCTTTTTAAAGGTGCCTTAGGCCTTGATTTAAACTCAGGCGTTGAAGAATCTGCGGGTAAAAAGTGCCCTAACAAATTACATAATGCTTTCACAAGCATCAGAAATTATTGAGGTTAAAATGCAAAATCCAGCTTATTTTGGCGAGTTTGGCGGTATGTTTGTACCTGAGTTACTTGTCCCTGCGCTTAAGCAGTTAGAAAACGAATTTAACAAAGCACAAAAAGATCCTGAGTTTCAGGCAGAGCTAAGTAAATTATTAAACGAGTATGCGGGTCGTCCTACCCCACTTACTTTAACGCGCAATTTAGTTAAAAACCCAAAAGTAAAACTGTATCTAAAGCGTGAAGACTTACTACACGGCGGCGCACATAAAACGAACCAAGTACTTGGTCAGGCGTTACTTACTAAGCGTATGGGTAAAAAACAAGTTATTGCTGAAACAGGTGCCGGTCAACACGGCGTTGCAACAGCGCTAGCGTGTGCCTTACTGGGTTTAAAATGTCGTATTTATATGGGTGCAAAAGACGTTGATCGTCAGCAACCTAACGTATTTAGAATGAAGTTAATGGGCGCAGAGGTTATTCCAGTAACAGCGGGTTCTGGCACATTAAAAGATGCAGTAAATGAAGCGCTGCGTGACTGGTCAGCAAACTACCAAGACGCACATTACCTACTAGGTACAGCTGCGGGTCCTCACCCATTCCCAACAATTGTACGCGAGTATCAAAAAATTATTGGTGAAGAAGCCAAACAACAAGTACTTAAAGCAGAAGGTCGTTTACCTGACGCTGTTATTGCCTGTGTTGGTGGTGGTTCAAACGCGATTGGTATGTTTACCGACTTTATTGACGAGCCAGGCGTTAAATTAATTGGTGTTGAGCCTGCTGGTAAAGGGCTTGATACAAATGAGCACGGTGCAACAATTTGTAAAGGCACAAAAGGTATATTACACGGTACTTATACGTACATTATGCAAAATGATGATGGCCAAATTGAAGAGTCTTACTCTGTATCAGCGGGTCTTGATTACCCAGCTGTTGGTCCTCAGCATGCATTTTTACACGAAACTGGTCGCGCTCAATACGTTGGTATTACCGATACAGAAGCGCTTGATGCGTTTCAATCGCTTGCTAAAAATGAAGGGATTATTCCGGCACTTGAATCAAGCCATGCGTTAGCTTATGCGCTTAAGTACGCAGAGGAGCTAACCGAGGAGAGTGTTATAGTGATTAATTTAAGTGGTCGTGGCGATAAAGATTTAGCACACGTTCACAATGTACTAACTGAAAGAGGTCAGCTATGAGCCAAGTAAAAACGGATCGTTACGGCAAAATGTTTGCAGCGCTTAACGAGCAAAAACAAGGTGCATTTGTACCATTTGTAACGATTGGCGACCCAGGTAAAGAGCAAAGTATTGCGATTATTAAAAGTCTAATTGACGGCGGCGCTGATGCGCTTGAGCTTGGTATTCCGTTTTCAGATCCAATTGCAGATGGTCCAGTAATTCAAAAAGCTAATATTCGCGCGCTCGATGTGCACATTAACACACAAGATTGCTTTGATATTATTAAAGAAATACGTGAGTATAATGCTGATATTCCAATTGGCTTATTATTGTATTCAAACCTTGTGTTTAAACGCGGTATAGAAGCATTTTATAAAGATGCAAAAGCGGTAGGCGTAGACTCAATTTTAGTGGCTGATGTGCCTCTGCATGAATCTAAAATGTTTAGAAAGTCAGCAATGGATAACGGCGTAGACCCAATTTTTATTGCAACACCAAATGCGGATGACGACACACTTCGCCAGTGCGCCTCTTACGGTCGTGGTTACACATATTTACTATCGCGCGCAGGTGTTACCGGTACCGATACTAAGGCACAAATGCCAGCGGGTAACATTGTTACTAAATTAAAAGAATACCATGCAGCGCCTGCTCTTTTAGGGTTTGGCATTTCAACGCCAGATGATGTAAAAGCGGCTCTTAATGCAGGAGCAGCCGGTGCTATTTCAGGTTCTGCCGTGGTTAAAATTATTGAAGCTAACCTTAATGATTTACCAACAATGACCGCTCAGCTAAAAGCATTTGTAGCTGATATGAAAGCAGCGACATCGCTTTAAGCTAACTAAGGCGTGTTTTATACGCATTAAAAAAGGGCATTTAAAATGCCCTTTTTTGTTTTTTAAAAATCAAACGCTATAGCAATATCCAAACGTTTTAAAAAAATTAGTGAGCTTGGTGTTTACCCTCTAAAATCTCTTCAATAAATTTAGCATTAAATGCTTCTAAATCGGCTGGGCTACGGCTTGTTACTAGGCCTTTATCTACACATACTTCTTGGTCAACCCAATTGGCACCTGCGTTAATTAAATCGCTTTTAATACTTGGAAAAGAGGTAATGGTACGGTCGCGCAATTTATTAATTTCAGCTAACAACCACGGAGCATGGCAAATTGCAGCAACGGGTTTGTTTTTTTCTGCGCCAAAAAAGCCATCAATAAAGGCTTTAGCATCTTTATCTTGGCGTAAACTGTCTGGGTTAAATAAACCACCAGGGAGCATAAGCGCGTCGTAATCGGCGGGGTCTGCGTTTGTAACTAGTTTATCTACTGTTACTTTATCGCCCCACTTATCTTCATCCCAGCCCGTAATTTGGCCTTCTTTAATTGATACTATTTCGATGTTTGCACCGGCATCAAGTAATGCGCTGCGTGGAGATAAAAGCTCACTTTGCTCAAACCCATCAGTGGCTAAAATTGCAATTTTTTTGCCTTGTAAACGTGTGCTTGTTTGTAATGTACTCATTGAGATCTCCTTTTTCTTGAAAAATATATTCGAAACACACAGTTAAACAGCATAATGCATGCCGATAACAAACCATTGAAAATTAAAGAATAAATTAGAGTAGAGTTTGTGATGCTATGTAAATTATTTAGAGATTATGAATAATGTACATAAGTGCGAATTTATTTCCAGCTCATATAATTTAAAGCCACCAAACGCGAGGTGTAAAACCTCACCTACAATATATACCCGTAGGTGCGAATTTACTTCGCGCTCATGTAACTTATCTATCAATACGGGGTTTAAAACCTTAAATAGAATTAAAGTAGATCTTTTAACGCCTTAGCCGGTTTAAAAACCGCTTTATTTGCGCCTTCTATTTCAATTGCAGCCCCTGTTTGCGGGTTACGCCCAGTACGCGCTGGGTAGTAACTTAGTGCAAACGTACCAAAGCCATTTATTTGAACCTGATCGCCCTCAGAAAGCGATTTAGTAATTACTTTTTGCAAGCTTGAAAGTGCCGCTTGAGAATCTTTTTTTGTTAATTCACTTTTGTGTGCAATGGCAGCAACGAGTTCTGCTTTATTCATTTTAGGCTCCTAAATACACGCCAAATCAGTGTTGGTTAAGCGTGGGAATATGATGATATGAAAAATACCAAACCAAATTGGTAATAAAGCCACGCAGGCTAAGGGTTACAGGGCAACAAGTCAACCTTGTAGTTGCTAAGCTTTATGTGGTAAAAAGCCTTTGACTCTTTTTTGTATAATTTAGGTAGTATATGCACGCATTAATTGAATACATCCCACTCATACTGTTTTTTGCAGTTTTTAAGCTAGTCGATATATACTGGGCTACCGGTTTATTAATGGCCACTACGCTCATTCAAGTTGCTTATAGCTATTTTAAACATGGCAATGTGCCTACTCGTCATTGGATATTTTTTGGCATTGCTGCCGTGTTTGGTACGTTAACGCTGGTACTTCATGATGAGCAATACATAAAATGGAAAGCAACACTCATATACGCAGGTTTAAGCTTAACGTTACTTATTAGTCGTTATGCACTTAAAAAAAATCTAGTTAAAAAAGCGCTTAGTTCAATACTCGAAAATGCTAATGATACAAAACAAGCCATTGTTGTCCCAGGACCGTTATGGGATAAGCTTAACCTAATGTGGGTTGCTATAACTGCTGGAATAGCAGCACTAAATATTTATATTGCGTATAATTTTTCGCTCGACTTTTGGGTTAATTTTAAAGTGTTTGGCTTAATGGGTATTACCTTTGTGAGTATTTTTGCCACTATCATTGCCTTGTACAAATACCTCCCTAGTGAAGAAGAACCAGCAAAGTAAGCCCCCTCGTCATAAAAGTGTCGTCTTAGCTTGTTAGCTTATTAAAAAAACAAGTTGAGACGACCTTGAACGCTAATCAATACCGTTGGTTTGAATTTACCCTCATTTTTGTATTTCTGCCTTTATTGGGCTTTGGATTACGTGAGCATTTAGCTAACTGGCTTATTCCTGCGCTTATTATACTTATGAGTGTGTGTTGTATGTTGCTACTGGGCGATCCCCATTTTAAACGGTTTAGACTCACAAGCCTTGGGCAGTTTTCTGCTGTTAAAAAACGTGTGTTTAGCTTCTTTTTTTTAGGTGCGCTGTTCTCAGGTATGTTTTACGGGATTATTCATCAGGGCAACTGGTTTACCCTTCCCCGCAACTCGTTTAATGATTGGCTTTTACTGTTGCTACTCTACCCAATACTGTCGGTTATTCCTCAAGAGTTAATATTCAGAACGTATTTTTTTCATCGTTATAAACGCATCATGCCAAAAAAAGCAGTGCGTATTATAGTTAGTGCGAGTGTATTTGCATTGGCTCATATTGTGTATGCAAATTGGATTGCAGTAGCCTTAGCTTTTTTAGGTGGCTTACTGTTTGCTTATACCTATGCACAAAGCCGCTCAACCGTCGTGTGTGTTATTGAGCATAGTTTATGGGGGATGTGGATGTTTACACTCGGGATCGGCAGCTACCTTGATTCAGGCGCATTTACCTAATATAACAAGCATTAAAAAATCCGATACTAGAAAACTAATATCGGATTTTGAATATTTCTAAAACCACTTAACTAATGGTTAAAATAACGATTCAAACTCACCATTTGGGAATAAAACACCAGGAATACCACGTACTGCAGTAACATCGGCTAGTTTAGTATCACCAAAATATAAACCGCCACTGTAATTACGGCCCTTTTGCTTTACATCTAACCAACGTCCATTTTCGCCTTTCGCTATTAGATTAATGTTGCCACTAACATCACGAATACGTAAATCTAAAGCACGATTTTTTATGCTAACAAATATATCTGTAGAGGTAAGCTCTGATAAGTTTTCAACATCGCCCACGTAAGCAAACTTAAAACCGCTTGCACCACTCAGTGGAAAATCTAATTCAAAAGTAAATGCTAAATCGTCATTATCTTCACCAATAAAAGGCGAAGCCTCTA
Organism: Pseudoalteromonas sp. NZS71; assembly: GCF_015864715.1. NCBI lineage: Bacteria > Pseudomonadati > Pseudomonadota > Gammaproteobacteria > Alteromonadales > Pseudoalteromonadaceae > Pseudoalteromonas > Pseudoalteromonas sp. NZS71. Next base: position 52,121 of record NZ_JADYWS010000005.1, read on the forward strand.
TTGCAGTGATATGAAATGCAGTGTTTTGAATGTCACTTACGTAATCACCATTAAAATCAAAAGTAGATAACGTCGTAGACTCTTCACCTAATGAATTAACAAAGCGATTTAAGTTTAGTGATAAGTCACCTTCAAGTTTACCAGCGGCTTTATTGATAATTACATTGGTAGTTACCTGTGTAATACCTGTGTCGGCTTCTGGATTTAATTCACTTTGAGCATCTATACCATCAAACTGAATTAGCAACTCACTTACATCTACACTTAATACCGTGGCACCATTTGTGACCGTTGCACTCATTACACCTTCAATTTTATTACCTAATACACCACTTACTCTAAATGTTGGAATTGATAAATCAATTGTTATAGGTAAATCATCATATGTGCCAGTTATAGCCCAAGTATAAGGTGATTGGCTGTAATCAATATCTAAGTCACGAAGTTTATATTGTCCTGATGGTGTAGAGCCATCAGCTAGTGGTGAATAATTTGTAATAACTTCGTTTAAAGCATTAGTAAGTGCATCAAGGGTTCTTTGTGTGTCTTCATCAAACGCACTTTCAAGCTCAGCAAATTTTACGTCTAATTCATCTGAATAGCTTTTTTCTTGAAGTCTTGCAGCACCTATAATATTTCGTGTATCAACAAGTAACTCTCTTGAATCTAAGCTTTGAACTTCTGTTGAGCGAGCCTGCCATTTTGTAAATGTAGTTACACTTGCAATTGTTTGCTTAACTTGACCAGCTACATTTTGCAGTAAAGCATTACCTTGGTCGCTAAATAAGTTATCTGTAACATACTGCGCTGCTAAATCGCTATAATCTTGCCATGCCTGTTGGTCAGTCTCTAAGTTAGTAAATGCATTAAAAGCACTTTCAACACTAAACGAACTATCAGCAACACCAGCTAAAATTGCCGCGTAAGTAAATGCATTAGTAACCATTTCTGCTTCAACACTTGCATTTAAATTGCTGTGCGTTAAATGATAAAAAGGCGTGGCTGATAAACTAGCTTGCGTAGCACTAAAGCCTTCATCTGTAATTGCTTTACTCAATGGCGATAAATAAACCGTATTTACACCTGGTGCACTAAATGCATCTGCTTTGTAATTAAGAGTAACGGCTGTCAATTCTTGGTAGTCTATTAAACGGTTTGCGTTTAAGTCATTTACATCACCACGAACTGTTCTGCCACAACCTGTAAAGCGCGGACAAGGTAGAGCAGTATCACTCGGTATAAACTCAAAACTATTAAAAGTAAGTGGAGTTACACTTACACTCGCAGTATTGATGTTTTCAACTTCAATTGATTCTTGCACCACCCCGTCGCTATCTAAAACATTAAGCGTGCCCTGCGGTGATTGCCAATTAGATACATAAAAACTCACAGAAGAAGATGTAGCAATCTCACTCACTGCAACAGACTCTGAACTGTCACTGTCTGATGAAGAACCACAACCTACCAATGCAATAGCTACCCCTAAGGGTATAATTTGTTTTAACATCTTCATTCCTTAAAACTTAATGTTCACGTACCAATTCACATTAGCATAATAGGCTTTATCTAAATCTAGGCTATCAGTTTGTAAATTAAGACCAAAATACTCGTTTTCTATACCAACTAAAAATGCTTCACTTTTTGTCTCGTAGCCTGCCTGTACTTTCCAATGATCCCAAAAGTGTATACGGCCTTTTAATTGGCTGAACGTGTCTTTGTCGTAACGTTTTAAAGTTAACTGAGTCGAAAATCGGTCGTTTATTCTGTAATCGGCAAATGCTTGTAGTCGCATTTCCATTTCGAAATCATGAGATACCGTATTTCCAAATGCAGATGTTTTTAATGAAACTGTTGGCTGAGTAATAATATCGCCGTTGTCATCTTCGCTAAATGGAATTTCAGTAGTTTGACCCTTTACAGAGCCGCTGTCTTCGTACTCTGTTTTATAGAGCAAATCTTTTACGCTAAAACCAACTTGAAGCTCATCATTTACTTGCCAATCAGCAAAAATATCTAGGCTATATCCAAGTCCTTCAGGTTTTTGTGACGGTGAAAACTTTTTAAATAATATGTCTTTTGAAAAGTTGTAATCAACAGTTACAGCGCCTTCAACTTCATCACTATAAATTTCACCATTTACAGTGGCATCTTGATAGTGTGAGCTGGCAAAAACAGAAAGTTTAGGTGTTATTGTTAATGCATTTTTATCTAAAAATTTAAAATCATAAGATACAAATACACCGTTAGACGTTGCTTGTTTAGCATCAAGGTAATATGTATAAAATCTATCTTCAAACTCTAAATCATTTTTTTCGGTATGAGTATATTTAGCTGTATCAGGATCAAAGTTAAGAACATAGTCGTAACGACTTTGTAAACCTACCTTAAAATTACCGTAGCCAACACCTACTTCAAATATATTATAGGTAAATGCACTGTCACCCGATTTTAATGGAGCATCAAAATCATCTACAAAAGCTTGTACTGGTTGTGCTTCTGTATAAATTTCTGCGTCAAAGTGGGTAAAAATTTGAAATTGGTTATCTGCGGAAGCAAGAGGAGAAATAAAAGCTGTTGAAAATCCTAACAAGAGAATTTTTTTTTTCATAATTTAATCGCTTTCTATAAAAAAAGGGAAAAGCGCTGCTTTCCCCTTTTATAGTTTAAATATTACTTAGATGAATCAATTAAATCAACATCAGTGTAATCAACTACGTCACCATCAATGTAAGTAATTGAAAGACCGTTTGTTGTTTTAGCTGCAGTACCAAAAGACATCATCATCTCATTGTACATAGCCATAACGTCACCAGTATAACCTGCACTTTCATTACCAGTAATAGACAACGTGTAACCCATTGCATTATTCACTGTAATAGTTAAAGCACTTGCTTCTTCCATGTCGCTGTCAAGGTATGTAGTCATTACTTTAAAGTCTACATCACCAGAAACACCCTCTAATGTAATAGAGCCTGAATCTGTTGCATCATCAGCTGTAATACTTAACATACCAGTGAAGCCAGAATCACCATCCATAATTTCAACATGGTTAGCCGTTTCAGTCATTATGATTTCTGCATCATCTACATTGTCAGCAGTTACTGCGCCATCAAAAGTAAATACTAAACATGAATCGATTTGAGTAGCATCAATTGTACCTGCTGCAAAATCAACACAATCTGTAAGTGCTTGTGTTTGTGTAGCAGCAGTAACAAGCTCAACAGATACGTCATTCTCACCTTTTAATGTAGCGCCCCAAGCAACAACAAGCTTGTCGCCTTCATAAGAAGCCGCTGCATTAATCATCTCACCTGTAGTAGCATTGCTAAGCATTAGCGTAAGATCATCTAAGCTGTAAGCATAGTCCCAATCAGCATTGCGAGTTGATGTGCCTGTACCTGAGTTATTACCCATTTCAGCTAATTCATCAATTACGTCTGCAAGAATATCTGCTGCATCAGCAACTGCATCAGCACCAGTGCCTGTAAGCACAGTCATAGTCGATAATGACTCTGATGTAGCTTTAACAGAAGTTAGTACTTCAAGTTTTGCAACTGCAGTTTCAGCAGCAAGCTGTAGATTATAAGCTGTTACAAATTGCTCGCTAGCTAGTTCACCTTGAGCTACAGCAGCTGTTTGCATAGCTGTAAGCGTATCAATCATTGCTTGTGCGCCTTCGCCTTCAAGTTCTAGGTAGGCATTAGCAGCAACAAGTGCTTGTGCAATAGCAATTTCAAGTGCATCTACAGCAGCAGCAAAATCAGACGCAGCAGTAACTGCAGTCATCGCAAGCTCTTTTGCTTCAGCAGCGTTTGCAGCTGTATCTACCATTGCATTTTCTGCGTTAGCAAGTGCGCTAGTAGAAGCCGCTTCAGCTGTGTCTGCTAGTGATTTTTTCTCATCGGCAACGTCTGCAGTGTCTTCAGCAACTAGTTTTGCAGCAGCAAGAGCCACATCAAACTCTGTAATCGCTGCTTCAGCTTCAGCTACTAGTGCAGCTAGTGCCGCGTCGTATGCAACTGTGTCAGTTACAGCAACAGATGCATCTGTTTGCAACGATGTTGCAGAATCAAGAACTTGTTGGTAATCAGAGCTTTGAGTAACTAACGCTTTTGCAGCAGTTACATAACCTTGTGATTTAACGAAAATAGAAGCCGCTTTAGCTGTTAAATCAGCTGTAGTAGCTTCATTTTTTAGTAATGTAACAGCACTTACAAATGCAGCTGCGTTATCAGCTGTAAGAGCATCGCCACCCATTGCTTGAACATCTGCAAGTGAGCTTTGAGCTGTTTCAATGCTCATCTCTAATGCAGTAAGTGCAGTTTGAGAAGCAGTAACTTCTACTGTTAAAGCAGCTGCTAGAGCTGTATAAAAGTCATCTCCAACTGTACATTCTTCGCCAGTACAACCAATTACTTCTAGTGCTTTTTTAATTTTCACTGCAGCGGCTGCAAGACCAGCATCAGTTGCTGCACCATTTTTAACAGCTTTATCTTTAGCAGCTTTTGCTTTTTTGGCAATACCTACTGAATTAGCGGCAAACGCATCAATTTGTGCCTGTGTTGCGCTAGGGTTGTTAGCAGTGAATGCCGCTTTTAAAGCGTCTTCAATTGCAGTTTCATCGCCCGTTGCTATAGCAACAAAAATATTTGCAGTGTTTGTAATAGCTGTTTGTAACATTGTAGCTATTGCAGCAATACCAGCATCAGTATTACCTTTAAACTGGCCTGATTTAATACCAGCTTTAATGCTGCTCATTACATCACCAATTGAAGGTAAACCTTGAATTGAAGATGAAAGCTGTGCAATTGCTAAAATACCGTCAGTAAGTTCTTCTTCGCCATCAACATCACTTAAATCTACAGCGCCGCCGTTAGATAAATCACCAATAATAGCTGCAAGTAAAAGTGCAGCGTCTTGACCCATTACTTGTACAACAGTATCTAAGCTTGCTTTAGCAATTGCGTCTTCATCTACACTTGAACCTGAGTCAAGAAGAAGAGCCGCCACTAACGATGTTAAGAAAGTAACATTAGCTTTATAAAAACCTGCAACATTAGGACCGCCAGCAGCACCGCTTGCACCAGATGTATCTGCTTCAACAGCTGGAATAAATTTAACAACTGAAAGCTCTAGGTCAGTTTTGTACCATTCGCCAAACTCAATCGCAGTATCGCCATCATTTACGTCATCTTCTTCTGGCGCTACATCGTAATCGCCACAACCTACGTAAGCATCACAACGTAAAAAGCTATCATCGCCTTCTGCAGACGTTTTAACAGTAATGTAAACTGGTCCAGTAAAGTCATCATCTAAGTAGATGCTGTAACGGCCGCTTTCATCAGTTAATACTTCAGGGTTAGCAGCAATTTTACTTGCTTCTACTGCAGCATCAGCAGCACTTTGTGATAATGCTTCTTCAGAAAAAGACTCTGCTTCTGCTGAAGCAGCTGAGCGAAACGCAACAGGAACGCTTTGACCAGATGCATCTAAAGTCATTACAGTTACTACTGCACTTTTCATTGAACCTTTAACAGCTTTACCTGTTACTTCAATGTTGAACTGTGCATCACCTGTTGCAGTAAAAGATTCTACAGGTGTAACAGGAATGTTTCTGTCATTGTCCGAACCACATGCTGTTAAGCCTAATGTAAGTGCAACTGAAGCTGCAATAGGTGTAAATTTGATCGTACGCTTTACCATTTATTTCTCCTTGATAGCCTGGAATGAGTATCAGAAATTAGTTTAGTTGATAGTGGCTTGTGTAAGCTTTTATGTTTGAAAAGCATTAAAAAAGTACACAATCATAACCTTTGTTACCAGAACATTAAAAATACCATTAAGCTATATAGTTATGCTACATATTTATACGTTTTATAGAAGTATTTATCTTTATTCTATGAGCTACTTCTTTATCAGCATCTCTATTATTCAACAACCTATAGACACTCATAAAGAACCAGCACATATTGATACAATATATTCACTTTATTAAATGAATATTACATACAATTTAGTTTGTTAATTATATTCTTCAAGTAAATGCGATGGATGAGAGCTAAAAAAGAGGATAATTCGAAAAATTAATAAAAAAGGATTGTTTATATGGAGGGTTAGTTGAATGTACTTTAGCTAAGCAAACGTTTATAAAACTTGTTTACTCAACTAAAGTAAATGCTTAGTTGCGTGTAACTGGGTCAGTTATTAGTAAGGGACTCTTACAACCCCTTCCATTAATACCCGTGCACTTCGGCTCATACTCGCTTTGGTAACTAGCCAATTACCTGCACTACTTTTAGCCTCTGCACCTACTTTTAGCGTGCCCGACGGATGACCAAAGTTGACTTCACTCAATGCGCCGCCACCAGCGGCTATATTTACGAGTGTGCCTTCAATTGCTGCGGCCGTGCCAATAGCAACCGCAGCTGTACCCATCATGGCATGGTGCAGTTTACCCATCGACATAGCGCGTACTAACAAGTTGATATTTGCAGCTTCAATAATTTTACCGCTAGATGCTTTGTAATCTAAAGGTGATGCAACAAACGCAACTTTAGGCGTATGTTGCCGAGCTTGCGCTTCACTAATATTAGTGATTAAGCCCATTTTAACAGCGCCGTAAGCACGAATGGTTTCAAGCTTTTCAAGCGCTGCAACATCGTTATTTATATCGTCTTGCAGCTCTGTGCCGGTATAACCAATATCAGTGGCGTTAATAAATATGGTAGGAATACCTGCATTTATCATCGTGGCTTTTAGAGTACCAACACCCGGTACTTCTAAATCATCAGCTACATTACCAGTTGGAAATAACGCACCATCGCCATCAGCGGGGTCAATAAATTCAAGTTTTACTTCAGCTGCTGCAAATGTAACGCCATCGAGCTCAAAGTCGCCGGTTTCTTGTACTTCGCCATTTGTCATGGGGACATGCACTAATATGCTTTTTTTAATATTAGCCTGCCACACACGCACGATAGCAACACCGTTATTAGGTACTCTGCTTTTATCGACCAAACCATTACTAATGGCAAAAGCACCCACTGCTGACGTTAAGTTGCCGCAGTTACCGCTCCAATCTACAAAAGGTTTATCTATCGCCACTTGACCAAACAAGTAATCAACATCGTGGTCAGTTTGCTCACTTTTACTTAAGATTACGGTTTTACTGGTACTTGATGTAGCACCGCCCATGCCATCCGTTTGCTTAGCATACGGATCGGGGCTGCCAATAACGCGTAGTAATAAATTATCGCGCGCCTCGCCTGCTACTTGAGCAGGCTTTGGCAAGTCAGTTAAATTAAAAAATACACCTTTACTGGTGCCGCCACGCATATAGGTTGCAGGCACTTTAATTTGCGGTTTAAACATAATATTTGCCCTTATGCAGATTGCGTTGCTTCTAAAAAGTCTTGTGCAAAGCGTTGTAACACACCACCAGCCGCGTAAATAGAAAGCTCTTCTTGGGTATCGATACGGCACTTCATAGGCACAGTCAGTACTTCACCCTCTTTACGAGTAATGCTTAGGTTAACGGTGGCACCTGGTTTTAAATCGCCCGCTACATCGTATGTTTCACTGCCATTCAGCTCTAGAGTTTTACGCGTTGTGCCCGCTTTAAACTCAAGCGGTAAAACACCCATACCAATTAGGTTAGTACGGTGAATACGCTCAAAACCTTCAGCTGCTATTACTTCAACGCCTGCAAGCCTTACGCCTTTTGCAGCCCAATCGCGCGACGAACCTTGGCCGTAATCGGCACCGGCTACAATAATAAGCGGTTGTTTACGCTCCATGTAAGCTTCGATTGCTTCCCACATACGAGTATTAGTACCTTGTGGCTCTAAGCGTGCGTACGAGCCTTGCTTAACTTCGCCGTTTTCGTCCAGTACCATTTCATTAAGTAGTTTTGGGTTTGCAAATGTTGCGCGCTGCGCTGTTAAATGATCGCCCCGGTGCGTTGCATACGAGTTGTAGTCTTCCTCTGGGACGTTCATTTTGGTTAGGTATTCGCCAGCAGCACTACTTGCCATAATTGCGTTTGATGGCGATAAATGATCCGTTGTAATGTTATCGCCAAGTACAGCAAGCGCACGCATACCGGTCATTGTGCGCTCACCCGCAAGTGCACCTTCCCAATAAGGAGGGCGACGAATGTACGTACTTTCTGGGCGCCAGTCGTAAAGTGGGTCGTTATTTTCACCGTAATCTACAGTTAAATTAAACATCGGCTCGTATACTTTTCTAAACTGCTCTGGCTTAACGCTTTGCTTAATTACTGCATCAATCTCTTCGTCTGATGGCCATAAATCTTTAAGCGTAATATCGTTGCCTTGTTGATCTTGCCCTAGTATCCCTTTTTCAATATCAAAGCGAATAGTACCTGCAATAGCGTACGCAACAACTAAAGGAGGTGACGCTAAAAATGCTTGCTTAGCGTAAGGATGAATCCGCCCATCAAAGTTACGATTGCCCGAAAGCACCGCTGTAGTGTATAAATCGCGTTCGATCACTTCTTTTTGAATAACAGGGTCAAGGGCACCGCTCATACCATTACAGGTAGTACACGCAAAACCAACAATGCCAAAGCCAAGTTGCTCAAGCTCTGTTAGTAGGTTTGCATCTTCAAGGTATGATTGCACCGCTTTTGAGCCCGGTGCTAATGAAGTTTTAACCCAAGGTTTGCGCATTAAACCCTTAGCATTTGCGTTACGGGCAAGTAGTGCAGCGGCAATTACATTGCGTGGATTACTAGTATTAGTACAGCTAGTAATAGCGGCAATAATACATGCGCCGTCTGGCATTAAGCCTTCTTCATTTTCAACAACGCCCGAAATACCTTCTTTAGCTAAATCGCTTGTCGATACACGGCGGTGTGGATTCGATGGACCCGCTATATTGCGCCCCACGCTTGATAAATCAAACTTAAGCACACGCTCATATTTTGCGGTTTTTAAGCTATCGCTCCAAAGGCCTGTTGTTTTTGCGTAGTTTTCTACAAGGGCAATTTGTTCTTCTTCGCGACCTGTTAAACGCAAGTAATCTATTGTTTTATCATCGATATAAAACATGGCTGCAGTTGCGCCAAATTCAGGCGTCATGTTCGAAATGGTTGCTCTGTCGCCAAGAGTAAGCGCATCGGCACCTTCACCGTAAAACTCTAAATAAGTAGAAACAACACGTTGCTCACGTAAAAATTCAGTAATAGCCAACACAATATCGGTTGCGGTAATACCGGGTTGGCGCTTACCTGTTAGCTCAACACCAACAATATCAGGTAAGCGAATATAAGAAGCACGGCCCAGCATTACGCTTTCAGCTTCAAGCCCACCTACGCCGACAGCAATAACGCCCAGCGCATCAACATGTGGCGTGTGGCTGTCGGTACCAACTAAGGTATCTGGGAATGCAATGCCATCTCGGTTTTGAATAACCGGCGACATTTTTTCAAGGTTAATTTGATGCATAATGCCGTTACCCGGTGGAATAACGTCAATATTTTTAAAGGCAGTTTTTGTCCAGTTTATAAAGTGAAAACGGTCATCATTTCGTCTGTCTTCAATGGCGCGGTTTTTTTCAAATGCGTCAGGATCAAAACCAGCATGCTCTACCGCTAACGAATGATCCACTATTAACTGCGTGGGTACTACCGGATTCACTTTTGCCGGATCGCCGCCTTTGGCTGCAATTGCATCACGCAAACCTGCTAAATCAACAAGTGCTGTTTGCCCTAAAATATCGTGGCACACCACACGCGCCGGATACCACGGAAAATCTAAATCTTGTTTGCGCTCAATTAGCTGATTAAGTGCATCGGTTAACATGGCAGGGTCGCATCGGCGTACTAGGTTTTCGGCAAATACACGTGATGAATAAGGTAGCGTGGCGTATGCACCTGGCTTAATTGCATCTACGGCTTCTTGGGTATCGTAATAGTCGACATTTGAGCCCGGTAGAGGTTTACGGTATTGGGTATTATTAATTATGGTCATGGTAAGGGTTCGCTAATTTGGTGACGGATGTAGTACCAATTTTATGGAGAGTGTAATTGGTATTTTTCAAGAAAGGCTTTAGGTTTGTAGTTGTTTTTATTATATAAAGCATTAAAGCCGTAAAAGGTGAGCCACTGGCTCACCTTAGTTAAAAATAATTAACTTCTTGATTCGATTGGTGTGTAACTACGTGCATCAGGCCCTGTGTAATCGGCACTTGGGCGAATAATACGGTTGTTAGCGCGTTGCTCTTTTACATGTGCAGTCCAACCAGTAACGCGGCTCATTACAAATATTGGCGTAAATAACTTAGTCGGAATATCCATAAAGTGATAAGCAGATGCATGGAAAAAATCGGCATTACAAAACAGTTTTTTCTCGCGCCACATAATCTCTTCACAACGAACAGACACAGGGTAAAGCACCGTATCGCTCACCTCTGCCGCTAGTTTTTCAGACCATTTTTTAATAATTACATTACGTGGATCAGATTCGCGATAAATCGCATGGCCAAAACCCATTATTTTGTCTTTACGTTCAAGCATGCCCATTACTTCTTGCTCAGCATGCTCAGCACTTGTAAAACCTTGAATCATATCCATAGCGGCTTCGTTAGCACCACCATGAAGTGGCCCACGTAGCGTACCAATCGCGCCTGTTACACAAGAGTGAATATCAGAAAGCGTTGATGCACACACACGACCCGCAAATGTAGAGGCATTAAACTCATGCTCTGCGTATAAAATTAGTGATACATTCATCACTTGTGCAAATAAATCACTAGGTGCTTTGTCATGTAACAGTGTTAAAAAATGTGCGCCAACAGAGTCGTCATCAGTTTGTGTTTCAATGCGTACGCCATCGTGTGTAAAGCGGTACCAGTAACAAATAATACTTGGGAACACAGCAACCATACGGTCGATTGCATCATTAGCTTGGCTAAAATCAAGCTCCATTTCAAGGTTACCCAACATTGAGCAACCCGTGCGCATTACATCCATTGGGTGCGCGTCTTTAGGAATATTTTCAAGCACAGTTTTAAGCGCATCCGGTAAGCCGCGTAAACTTTTTAGTTTTGCTTTATATTCTGCCAATTCGCTTGTGGTTGGTAACTCACCACGTGAAAGTAAAAAAGACACTTCTTCAAACTGCGCTTTTTCGGCAAGTTCGCTAATATCGTAACCGCAATACGTTAAACCAGAACCACTTTGTCCAACAGTACACAATGCTGTTTGACCAGCTACTTGTCCGCGTAAACCTGCGCCGCCTAATGCTTTATCTACCATGTTCTTCTCCTATCTTAAATTTGTGTGTGATTTTATTTTTTAATAATTATTATTTGTCAGATTTTGATGAAAAAAGTGTGTCGAGTGTGTTCTCGTACGTGTGGTAATCTAAAAAGTCGTAAAGCTCAGAACGCGTTTGCATATTTTCAATTTGGCTTTGTTGCGAGCCTTCATTTAAAATTGCTGAATACACGTTTAATGCTGCTTTGTTCATGGCTCTAAATGCACTTAGTGGGTAAAGCACCATTTCAACACCTACATCACTTAGCTGCTCTTTTGTGTAAATTGGTGTTTGGCCAAACTCAGTAATGTTTGCCAAAATAGGCACATTTAGCGCATTAGCAAACGCTTGGTAATCGGCAAGGTCGTGCACGGCTTCTGCAAAAATAGCGTCAGCACCGGCTTCAACACAGGCAGCTGCACGGTCTATCGCGGCGTTTAAACCTTCTTTTTGAAATGCATCGGTACGCGCCATAATATAAAAATCGCTATCGGTTTTTGCATCAACCGCCGCTTTAATGCGGTCAACCATTTCACCTTGGCTTACAATTTCTTTATTAGGGCGATGACCACAGCGCTTTTGCGCTACTTGGTCTTCTATATGAAAACCCGCCGCACCGGCTTTAGTCATTTCTTTTACTGTGCGTGCAATATTAAATGCCCCACCCCAACCGGTATCGGCATCAACAAGTAGTGGTAAATCGCTAGCACCTGTAATACGGCGAATATCTTCAAGCACGTTATCAAGGCTTGTCATGCCTAAGTCAGGCATACCAAACGAGGCGTTTGCAACACCGGCACCTGAGAGGTAAATAGCTTGGTGACCCATTTTTTCAGCCATCATCGCTGTGTAGGCGTTAATAGTACCTACTACTTGTAACGGGCGGTTATTGGCAATAGCGTGTTTAAATTTTAATCCTGCTGACATTACTTTCTCCTCACTTTGAACGGTTGCTACGTGGAGTAACTTATAGTTTTAATCTGTAATTGTGACTGTTTAACTGCTCTACTTAACTTTTAGCCGTTAATAAATCAAATTTGGTTTGAATATTTGCTTGCGATGCGCTTATGTGGCGCTTCATAAGCATTTCAGCCAGTTCGCCGTCGTGGTTTTCAATGGCGTTAATAATCGCTAAATGCTCATCAAACGCTTTTGATACACGCGGCCCCACCATGCCCATTTGTACACGGTACATGCGTATTAGTTGATAGAGCTCATTACACAGTAAATGAATTAAATGCGCGTTTTTACTGCCTTGAATAATACGGTAATGAAAATCTAAATCGCCGGCTTCTTGATAATAAGATTCGCCCTCTTTAACACGTTGTGTTTGTAGGTGCTGATTAAGTAATTGCTTTAAGCCTTTTACTTCCTCGGGTTCCATATTGTCGGCAGCAAGCCTACATGCCAAGCCTTCAAGCGAACTACGAACTTGGTAAACTTCAATCAAGCGTTCAGCGGTAAGGGCAACTACTCGGCAACCTACGTTAGCTTTACGCTCAACAAGGTAGCAACTTTCTAGGCGATTTAACGCCTCTCTAAGCGTTGCACGGCTTACACCATAACGTTTGGCAAGCTCAGGCTCTGATATTTTACTGCCTTGAACTATGCTGCCTTCAACAATCTCACGGCGCATATCTACAAATACTTGATCTGATGCGGTAGTTATAGGCGCTTCGTTTAAAAATATGTGTGTCATAAGTTATTTTTTAGATTGTCGACAATTAATGTGGTTACTATGGGCTTATTAAAAAATCATGTCAACCCTTAAACCTATCAAAATGGCTAAAAAACACACCTATTGTCGACACTATTAACCTAAAGTCGCATAAAAATGGTTTTACAATGGGCTAAAACAGTGAAGTGTCGACAGCGTAATAAATCAGATGTTACGCTTTTTAGCGCTGAAAACATCTCGCATAAATGCTATTATCGCGCTTTATTTTTATAGTATGAGCTAACGCGTGAACGCCAACACTTTTATTCCTGAGCACTTTATTGACGACGTAAAAACCTATTTACCAGCGCATCTAAACTTAGATGACTTTTTAAATGCGTGTCGCAGGCCCCTCAGAAAATCTATCCGCGTTAATACATTAAAAATTAGCATTGAAAAATTTGTAGAACGTGCAACTGAAAAAAATTGGCTGCTAACCCCCATACCTTGGTGCAGTGAAGGTTTTTGGTTAGAACGTCCCGAAGATGAAGAGCAAAACCTAGCCCTTGGTAATACCGACTTACATCTAAGCGGGGCTATGTACGTACAAGAGGCAAGTTCAATGCTGCCCCCTATCGCATTAAAGCAAAGTATTGAACTCGCAGACTCTCAAAATAACACCATACTTGATATGGCATCAGCACCGGGCTCTAAAACATCGCAGCTAGCAGCTCTTATGGATAACCAAGGCGTGCTTGTTGCAAATGAGCTTTCGTCATCTCGTTTAAAGGTACTCAGCGCTACATTAAAACGCATGGGGGTTGGTAACTGTGCGCTCTCGCACTTTGATGGCGTTATATTTGGCAACTACATGTTTGAATGCTTTGATAGCATATTATTAGACGCGCCATGCTCTGGCGAAGGCACGGTACGTAAAGACGCCGACGCACTAAAAAATTGGTCCATAGAATCAAACATACAAATAGCCCAAGTACAAAAAGACTTAATTAAAAGTGCATTTTACGCATTAAAGCCAGGTGGCACCTTAGTGTATTCAACCTGCACACTTACCCCACTCGAAAACCAGCAAGTGTGCGATTATTTACTCAGTGAATTTGGCAACTATATAGCGCCTGAGTCACTCAGTGATTTATTTGAAGGTGCAAGCAAAGCCACCACAAGTGAAGGCTATTTACATGTATGGCCGCAAACCTTCGATAGCGAAGGCTTTTTTATCGCTAAATTTAAAAAGCACGCAAGCTGTAATAACCCAAATCAAACTGTTAAAAAAGGCGCGTTTCCGTTCAACGAGTTTGATAAAAAACAAAGCGTTGCGTTTATGCAATCGCTTAAAAAGCACTTTGGGTTAACTAACCTACCTGGCAACTTAATGCAGCGCGATAAAGAACTTTGGTTATTTCCACAAGGATTTGAAGCTGTGCAAAATAAAATTAAGTACGCACGCTTAGGTATTCAAATTGGCATTATTCATAAAAACGGCGTAAGGCTAACGCACGAATTTGCAACCGTATTTGGCAATGAGTGTAAAACCAATGTATTTGCTTTAAATAACGAGCAAGCGAATGATTATTTTCAAGGTAAAGATATACGCTTAACTGAGGCAACTCAAACAATAGGGGAAGTAGTATTAACGCTGTGTGGTTGCCCTATCGGGCTGGGTAAATGGCAAAAAAATAAGATCAAAAACTCACTACCACGCGATCTAGTGCAAAATACGCAGTTAATAAGCTGGGGTTAAACTAAAGTACAAATTACACATAATTAATCTAATCCTTTGTTATCAAATGTAACCAGGTAGTAAAATTAGTTATGCTTTATTGAGTACCTTTACTATAGTTTTAAGTACTTTCTTCTTCTCCCTAACGAACCAGAAAGTTTTTAGTTAACGCTAGACTCAATTTAGAGTCATTTTATTGCCCAGAGGTTTTTTATAAACCTCTGGGCAATTTTTTGCGCAGTATAATAACAATTTAGCTTTACCAAAAAACAAGTATTCATAAAGAAGTTATGAGACGCTGCGCTTTTAGAGAAGTGATAAATCAGTTAATTGAATAGATCACTTGGTCTCTGCTCATTTACTCCTCATTCACTTCTCTTTGTGCAATTGGTTTTTCAGATTTAACTTTAACGTGAACCCGCTTCACGATTATAAGTAAGCACAATTCTCTTGTAGAGATACAAGACGTCCTGCTTGCAGGCGTTTAAAAACAACGAGTTTACCGAAAAATATTCACAAAGAGGTTATGAGTCGCTGCGCTTTTAGAGAAGTGATAAATCAATTCGTGAATAGCTTACTTGGTGTCTACTCATTACTCCTCATTCTCTTCTCTTTGAGCAATTGGTTTTTTACATTTTACTTTAACGTAAACAAACTCAGCGCATTCAAAGCCAACCTAGTTACAAAGTTTTTTAAACATCCACCTTGCTCTAACGGCTTCAAAGTGGGGGCCAAATTTAAGCGATAGACATAAAATAGGCAAAGCATCAACTTGCTTAGCCACATCAAAAACTTGATAAAATTTATAACCATATTTAACGGCTAAATTAAGCTCGGCCACATACAATGCTTTATATTTTGGAGAGAGTTGCTGCCAGTTCATTAACGCTATTTGAATAATACCAAGCTGCACATCAAACTTGTACGGCCCAAATTTTTTAGCCTGCTGAATATACTCATATACTCGTTCTGTAGGCCCTTCTTGATAACTAACTACTTGTGCCAGTGCAATCCACGTTTCTGACCATGTTTGCCTTAACTCTAATGACTTTAATAGATCTTTTTCTGCTTGTTGATAAACCAAAAGATTATTCTTATTTTGCTCGCTAGTTACAGCTAGATTGAGCATTTTTATATAAGCACTTAACTGCCAGTAATGAGATTGAGTTGGTTCTAATTCTACAGCAAGGATAATAGCGTCATTAGCAAGTTTGAGCTCTACAGCAGTAATTGAACCTTCGGGCTGCTTCAAAATATTGAGTGCATTAAAATACCATGTATTTGCACGCATACTTTGTAAGCTTTGATAACCTATAGCTAATGTAATAACTGCAAGTATAGCAATTTGTGTGAGGCGGTTTGTATTTAAATTACTCATTAAACAACGACTCTGTTAAACGCTTAGGATTAGTAAAAAATAAATCATGTGCATCATTTTGACCAATTAGCTCGCTCACTATTTGCTTAGCTTTACTTAAAATAGGAGGCCTACGCTTAACTGAATGAGCATCAGATGCAACATAAGTTACTAAACCCTTTTTTAGCATATCTATACTAATATTTTTTGCAGTTTCGCCCCATGCACCTTCAATGCTTGAAGCCGTTAATTGAAACTCACATCCTAATTGCTTTAAACGCTCAATATAAAAAGGATTTGCTTGAATATCGCGATTACGCTCAGGGTGAGGAATAATCACCTTTATATTTTGTTTAGCTAGCCAATTTATAAACTTATCGTAACCTTGCGGTACATGCGAGTGCGGGAGTTCTAATAATAAATAATTTACTGAATTAAGTGTACCAATAAACGGGAGTTTATTACTAAGCACTAAACTCATTAGCTCTACATCAAGCCTAACTTCAGCGGCCACAGCTAGTTTAATACCAATATTATTTACTAATGCCTGTGCTTTTAAATTAGCAAGTTCGCTATACAATTGCGAGGCCGAGTTATTAAATCGCCCAATATGTATATGTGGCGTGGCAACCATATGGGTTATTCCATCATTTTGTGCAATATTCAATAGCGCTAAAGAATCGCTTAAATCTTTAGCGCCATCATCTATTCCTGGCAAAATATGAGAATGAATATCAATCATAGATTTGCATTTAACTATGCATTAGGTTGTTCAGGTTTTTGCGAGTAATCATAATAGTCGTAATAACCATGGCTATGCTCGTCTTTACTTTTACTCATATCTACTTGGTTAAGCACAATACCTGCAACATGAGCTTTAGATTCAAACAGACGTTCAATACCCGCTTTAATCGGTTTAATTCGCGTAATATCCGACTTAACAACATAAATTACCGAGTCTACACTCTGTGCAATAACTAAGGCGTCACTCACAGCCTGTGTTGGTGGTGTATCTATAATTATATGGTCATACTTAGTTTTTAATATATCGAGTACTTCACTAAAGCGCGTGTTAGATAAAAGCTCTAATGGATTACCTGGGATCTGCCCGCTTGGCATAATAGCAACACCCGACTGCCCATCTAAATGAACACACTCACTTAACTGCTCAGTACCTACAATTAAATTACTTAACCCCGGATGAAATACCGGTATATCAAATCGCTTTGCTATACTTGGTTTGCGCAAATCGGCGTCAATTAGCAATACTTTACCCATTTGAGCAAGCGACATAGCTAAATTAGCTGAGGTTGTGGTTTTACCCTCACCCGGAGCACTTGATGTTACGGCTATTACTTTATGATCGCGCTCTAACTGAGTTAATAGCAAACTAGTTCTGAACGTTCGTACCGACTCTGCAAAACGCCTATAGTTATCATCCAGATAAGCATGTATCGGAAACACGCTATTTTTTGGTGTTTGTACATGCGGTAAAAGCCCAAGCATACGCTGCGCTAACTTACTTTCAACATCACTTTTAGTTTTAACGGTATCGTTAAGCGCGTCAAATATAAAGCTCATGACTACTGCAAAACCAAAACTTGCCACAAAAGCTAAAATAACAATTAATTTTTTATTTGGTTTCGCTGGATCATTTGGTGCATAAGCTCTATCAGTAAAACGTGCAGCAGCAGAGCTAAAATCACTCGTTACTTCTGTTTCTTTTGAGCGAGATAAAAACGTGTTAAATATACTGCGATTTGTTTCTACTTCACGTTTTAATTGGTTGTATTGAGTTTCTTTGCGGGTAATATCTTGATATTCGGCACGAATTTTAACTAAATCACGTTCAAGCGCGCTAACGGTACGTGTTATCCGGTTTAGCTCTTTTTCAATACCCGTAATAAGGCCTTTAATTTGTTTATTTAAATTGTTTTTTACCGTTGCAAGCTCAGCTTTAGCTGAGATAATTTTAGGATGTTTAGGCCCATACACTTCGCCTAAGTCACTTAATTTACGCTCTACTAATATAACTTCGCGCTTTACGTCCTGTATTACTTTGTGGGATGTAATTTCAGGCATACTGCCTAAAAGCTCTAAGTTATTATTACCATACTCTCTTATTACACGGTTAATGCTTTCAAGGTTGTTTTTTTCGTTGCGCGCTACAATTAACTGTTGTGATATTTGCTCAAGCTCTTGTGTGGCGAGCCCAGCTATACCTTCAATATCAACTAGTTTTTGCTTCTCTCTGTAGTTTTGTAAGCGCACTTCTGAGTCATCGAGTTGAATTCGTAATTGCGATAAACGCGTATTTAACCAGTTAGAGGCTTGTTGAGTAATCCCCATTTTTGCACGCATTTGGCTATCTATATAAACTTCACCAACGGTATTCGCTACAAGCGCTGCTAGTTTAGGATCGCTCGATTCAAAGCTAACTCTAACGAGTTGAGTTTTAATAATAGGCGAGACTGAAAGACGTGACTTAAACACAGCTAATAAACCAAGCATTTCTCGTTCTGCTTGTTCTTGTGCATCATATACCGTTTCTTCCTTTTTATTTAAAAAAGGGAGTTGCTCTTTTATCGCTGTTTTAAGTTCACCCAACGCAGACGGCTTAGCTATAAAGTCTGTATGCGCTTTTAAATTAAGCTTAGTGATTACTTCGCGGGCAATACTGTCCGATTTAATCACCTCAAACTGCGTCAGATAATATTCTTTTTTTGTCGAATCAAGACCGTATATCTCTTCAAAGCTTACTGCCTTAGTTTGCTCAGCTTCTATAAGTAAAGTAGCAGTTGCAATGTATTTTGGCACTAAGGTCAAAGCCACCATAATAGTTAACAAAGTAACTACAGTAGCAAACCCTAAAATACGCCATTTAGCGAGTTTAATTACATTAAGGTAAGATCCTAAATCAATAATTTCTTCATTATTACTTAGGTTTTCATTTGTTTGGTTCATTAATTACTGCCCTGTAAACTGCTTAAAACAACCGTTGTTCAATTTTTATGGTATCGCCCGCTGCAATTTGGCTATTTAAACTACCTTTTTGTTGCTGCTGTTTAGTTTGCTCTTTAAATATGTATATTTTATCAATAGAGGCGCGCTCAGTTAAACCACCGGCAAGCGCAATCGCTTGATTAACTGTCATTGCGGGTTGATAAGGATAAGCGCCAGGCTCTTTAACTTCACCATGAATATAAAAAGGTCGGTATTCAATTACCTGCACATATATATTTGGATTTACTAAATAATCAGGTTTTAAACCTTGCGTTATAACTTGTTCAACTTCAGAAGTGTTAAGACCAGCTAATTTAACTTTACCTAAAAAAGGATAATTAACTTCCCCACTATTACCCAAAAGTGCAGTAACCTCTAAATCGGGTTGGCCAAATACTTTTATTTCTACCTTATCACCAGCACCAATTACATAACTTTGCGCTGTTTGCGCAAAGCTAACACTACTAAATATTAGAAGTGTTAAACTAAAAATAAACTTCATTAGTTAGCCTTTAAAGCAAACGTAAAATTAACACCTACAACTACTCGATCGAACTCAATTGCATTTTGTGTAGAATTTTTATCAATAAAATCGACATAAGTAGAAACCATACCAAACTTGCTCGCAATATAATTTAAACCTAAGCGTGCACTTTTAGTTTTATCTTTTCGGCCAATATCACCTGTGTATTGCTCGTCAATATAAGTAACTCCTACAAGCGAGCTTAAATAATCGCTCCAGCTATGTGTCCAATTAATACCGTAAAAACTTTCTTTAATATAATCGCCTTGTACTAGCGGATCTTTAGCTGAGCGACTTGTTGTTAATTGCACTGTAGAATAACTAAGTGGCTGCCAGTTAACCCCAGCTTCCCAACTTAAACCGCTAAAACTCTCACGTTCATTGGCACTAAAATCTTTATTTTGATAACCCAATTTAAATGAACCTGAAGTAAGTGCTGTTGCTTCCCACTCCATACCAAGCAGCACCTTTACGTCGTCTGAGTCACGTGATATGCCGCTACTTGCTAAAAAATCGTAACGGTAATTTTCTTGCTTAACTTCTAAAAATGTACGTGTAGCAGCTTGAGTATTGTAATAACCGGTAATACCAACCAACGATTTATCGTAATCACGAAACTGTGACACGGCTCTAAAATTTTGATATTTTTTACTATAAAAACCCGCGTTTAAAGCAACTTGTGCTTTTGAGCTTTGCGCACCATATTCATAGCGTGCTGTAATATTTTGCTGCTGGTATTTTACAAGCTCATTTACTGCATCCCCAAGGCCCTCAGTTAAACCACTGCCACGCGGCTCATAAAGCCAGTCGGCTTTACCATTAACATCTAGGCGATGCTGGCTGGTAAACTCTTTATGTACACCAACACCAATATTTACTTGGGTAAAATTATCAACGCTCTCCTTATTATGCAAAGAGCTACTTGTGCTTAAATCAAGGTTGTAACTATCGGGGCCGTCTTCAATAGCTGCCTTTATATTAGGGGTAATGGTCCAAATTGTACGCGACTCTTCATCCGTTGGAGTGCTAAAAAAGTTATTATTACTGCTTATACCCGTTTGTAACGTTGGCGTGATTTCGGCGCCATCTTTAGTTATAAAACTACCTGGTTTTAAATTAGCAGCCGCAGGTGCTGCGACCCCTACACTTAACAAAGCAAATATAGGTGCAAGTGTTTTAGTATGCATTCGCATTCTTAAATCCTTTAAAAATTGTCATAAAAATAATTTTTATATCAAACCATAACGACCAGTGCTTAATATAATGTAAGTCAAATTCAACACGTTTTTCCATTTTGTTCAGCGTATCAGTTTCGCCGCGCCATCCGTTAATTTGAGCCCAGCCTGTTATACCTGGCTTTGCTTTATGTCTAAACATATAAAACTCTACTTTTTTACGGTATTCCTCATTATGGGCAACCGCATGAGGCCTTGGCCCAACTATCGACATATCGCCTTTTAAAACATTTATAAATTGCGGTAACTCGTCAAGGCTTGTGCGGCGTAAAAAGCCACCTAAAGGTGTAATACGCACATCATTTTTTGTGGCTTGCGTTACCACTGCACTGTTTTCTGTAACACTCATTGAACGAAACTTCCATACTTTAATTTTACGTCCATCAAGCCCGTACCGGTCTTGCTTAAAAATCACAGGGCCTTTTGAGGTGAATTTAACAGCAAACGCAATTGCAACAAGTACTGGAGAAATCAGCATTAAAATAATAGAGGCAACAATTATATCTTCAGTACGCTTTATAAATTCACGAGCACCTATAAACGGTGATTCAAACACACTTAATGTGTCAACATCCCCCACATGCTCAATACGAGCATGTATTAAGTTAGATATTAAAAAGTCAGGAATTATATGCACATCAACCGTTGTATCACCTAACTGTAATAAAATATCGGCAATGCGTTTATCAGCCTTCATTGGCAATGCAATATACAACACACCTATTTCACCATTACGCGCTGCATTAACAGCATCTTGAATACGTCCTGCAACATCGTGTTTTGTTGAGTTTTCAAAAAGTCGCTCTGGTTGCCTGTCATCATAAAAACCTAAAAACTTAAAGCCAAGTTCGTCATTTTTAGTAATCTCGTTATATAAATGTACTGCTGACTCGGTAGCCCCAACAATGGCAACATTGCGTAAATTTAACCCTAGTTTACGTCTACTTCTTTTAAATAAGTATGCAGCAAGGCGCCAAGCATATAAAAAAGTTACGCTTAACAAAAACCACAAACCCAGACCAATACGCGAAAGCGACTCAGTAAACTTAAATGCAAACGATATAACTAATAAAACAGAAAATGCAGCAAATAAGGAGCCCCAAGCACAAAGCACCATAGTTCTAAATTTACCAGCACGCCAAGAGCGATAAGCGGAGAATATTTCAGCACAGTATAAAAAGCTTAAAGCAACGGTTAAAACCGAAACCATATAAATAGGAGTGAGCTCAAAGCTATAGAACAAAGCCGAACACTGAAAGGCTAAAAACAATGCAAAAATATCGAATAATCGATAAAAATTCGCATCAGACGAGCCATTAGGCTTAAACGTCCTTGAAGATGTCATACTATGTATCCCTATAGATATCTTAAAAGTGAAATAAGCTCCACAAAACTGTGCGGCAAATGTTACAGTATCATACTAAAGTATTCAACATTAAGGATGACTTTATATATAGTAATATTATGTAAAATGTCTTTAAGTAGCGAGGAACTTACACAAAACAAAACAAATATAAACTTACATAAACATTTATAAACCACCTCCAAACAGAAGCATCTTATTTTTATTTAAACAAATCTTTAAACCAAGTCCATACCCCAAAAGAGTAATTACTAAATATATCAATACCTAAAGCCGACTTAACTAAATAAATAATAAGCAGCAAAATTGTAATAACAAAAAAACTAAACATAGATATAGTGATTGCCTGCGATATAGCTGCTATTTTTTGCTCTTTTTTACTAAGTTCTCTTCTGTTACGACCAGCCAGTAAAACAAAATAGTATCTGTATTTAAAAAACTTAATTACACCTCTGTAATCCACAGCATGCTTACCCCACTGCCTTGCACCTATAGCCACTTTTAGATGAACTAGCTGTTCTTCGGTAAAACTATCCTGCACATTACTAGGCATACGATTTAGTAAACTGCGTATAGCTGGATCTGCTTTTAATTTCGACAAACGTAAATCCTACTTATTTTTGAAATACAAAATGTTAATAATATAAACAATAAAAAAGCCAATTAAAAACTTAATTGGCTTTTTAAATAAAAAGTAAATATTTACTTAATTGTACTTGAGCGATATGTATTATTATTTAACCAACTAGGTTTTTCGACTTTAGGAATTTGACCATCTTGAGATATATTAGTTTGATGGTAAGAATGCTGATTCCATATTCTAGTCGCATTTTTCCATGGTTTACTACTATCAGCAGCGCCATATACAGTTACACCGTTGTTAATTGACCAGCGAGAATCATAGTTATTAGAAACAACAACTAACTCAGCGTTATTATCGCCTTCTAAATCTACTACTATTGGATATTCCCAAAGTGATGCCGTTGAATTCTCAACGGTTGATAAAACTTCACCATTAACACCATTAAGCACCCTAACAGTAAGATGATCTTGAACTATTACTTCATCAATACCATCGCCATTAAAGTCATAAGCGCTTACGCCTATTTTACCACTCCACTCGTCATCGTTAACCACAGACCACACTAACTGCCCATCTTTATCGTACATAGTAACAGCTGTGTAACCCGCGCTTACAATGCCCATACGAGTTGAACCTAAAAAGTTTGATATGGCTTGTGCACCACCACCTGAGTTAGCCTCAGTATTAACTTCCCATTTAACGTTGCCATTATGTTCAAGTACTACTACTCGACTTTTTTCTTGTGATAAAGTACCAGAAGGAATTGACAATATAATCTCAGGCTCTTTATCATCATCGATATCGGCAACAGATGAGAACCATACGTCATTTTCACCCTTATATGACCAAAGAACAGCGCCATTTTCATCTAGTAACTCACCATTGGTAAATACTTCCTGGATACCATCATTGTTTGAATCAAAAATAGTAGATGTTGGTGATCTATTAAAATTAAATAACGAGCCTGTATCATAATTATAAACAGCATCTCCAAGCGTAAACTCTAAAGAACCATCGTTATTTATGTCTGCAATAGTTATATCACTAGTGGTTCTCCAGCCAGAATTGACTTTTTCTATTTGTTTTTTTGTTATTCCAGTATTATCAATCACAGATACAAAATCTTCAAACCTACTCGTAGCAATAATTTCAACTATACCATCATTGTCGAAGTCAGCCGCACCAACCGAGAATGCCGCATCAGCCATAATCGCACCTTGAGAGTAATACCATAACTCAGTGCCATTAATACCGCTTAACGCTCTTACAACTCCGTTTGAGTGTTCTCCATTTTTAAAGGTAACAACGATCACATCAGCCACATCACTATTATTGATAACACCGTCATTGTTATCATCATTTAGCTGAACAATAACTGGAGTGCTCATTACTTGATTGTATTGCGGCATAAAGTCGCTAGAATTCCATTGCCATTTTGGTTCCATTGCAAATGGAGCAATTGGTTCAGCAACAGATGGTAGGTTCCCTTTGAACTCGCCCCCTAACAACGCCATCGAACCACGAAAACTCTGGCCAATTACAGGCATTTTTGCGATACCAAAAGAGGCTTTAATATCAGCATAAGGAGCTAAAATCACCCCTTCCCAGCGGCTACCTTTAATATTAAGATTTTGAGCATCAACAAAATTGAATACAGTTTTAGAAGCATGCTTTCTTAACCTAGCAAAGCTTTTACTTCTTACATTTACATTTTGATCGCCTGTTATATTAAAAATAACAGTAGCGCCTTTAGGTATACCACGAACCTTAAAAGTATGAGCTTTAGCAAATCGTTCAGCATCTACATTAAATACTTGAGTTTCAGATGTACTATCACCTTTTAGGTAAAGCCCACCCCACTTCCATTTAGCTGTACCTGTTTCGTCAAGCTGATTGAGTTCTGAGCTTAAATTTTTATAATATTCTTCTTGTTCATCAAAGCTAAACGGGAATGCAGACTCATCTTGGTGGCTTTTAATGCTCGAGCCTTGCTCCATGCCCCAGCGCACACTCCAATGGGTGTCAATACCACCACCGGCAAACATGCTACCAACAAACTGGCGACCGCGCTCAAATTCAATGCCTGTTTCGCTGATTAAGTAATATTCATTAGGGCTCGATGGGCGGTTATAGCCAACACTGTACACACCTTTTAAATTAATATCGCCAGCAGCAATAGCGCCATCAGCACGGCCTACGTGAGACTTAAACTCGTCAAATACTAATGCAGAAAAGTTATTTGCAACACCTAAGTCTGCTGCTAATGTTTGCGAGCTAGCTAAAGTAAGTGCAATAATTGCGCTTAATTTCTTATATTTATTTAATGATTTAATCATTTCTTCCCTCGAAAATAAAAAGTGCATTATCATGCATCAAATTTAAAGTAACCTTTATTAATGATTACTGTTCCTAAAACTAATTCAGGGGATTATATATACAAACAAGATTAAAACAAACAAAATGCTACAAAAGGATTACTTCCCCACTCAAGCAACAGGATTAAACGACAAGAAAAGCAATAGTCAATGAGCAATGAGGGGAAAGAGCACAGAATAAAGCACTAAAGAATTAGCTAATGTTTAATTCAAGTTACTTAAATAAGCGGGAAAATACTCTGACAGCCCCTTATAAACTAAATCAAATTACTTTATGAAATATCAAGAAGAAGTTTAAATAGCAATAAAGGGTTATAGGCACTTAATTACAGTTACCTCTTTATTTTTGATGCTGATGCCTATACCTGCCACATTAACTGACTAAATTACCACCTCTTGAGCAAGTAAATAACTCAAATAAGGTAACAAATAATATATGCGCGGAGGAGGTTTGAAAATACTAAATGCAATAAAGATGAAAATTCAAGGTAGGGCCAAGATAAAAAATAATTCCTAGCCCTTTTACAGTAAAACTTTAGTTTAGATGTAACACTCAACATAATACCTCAGAGATAAGTTTAAGCGTATACGTTTAAATATAACTCTATTGTTCTATGTTTTTTATAAATAAAATCCTATTTAAGATTAATTTATCGTACTACTATCATTAGCGACTAATTGCAAAATGCTTTTGGTATTTAGTATTTTTACTGTAATTAATCAGCTCAGAATAAAATGCAGTATTTTGACCAAAAGCCTGCGTGCAAGTCTGTTGAGCTAAAATATCATAATCGGCATTTACCTCTAATATTAGAGGACCATTTTCGGTCAAAGCAATATCCCAACCCAATGATTTAAGGTTTGGAAACTGTAAAGCTGCTTTTTTAACAATATTAATAATTTCATCCCAATATGGAACCGTTAGACCAGAAAAGGCAACGCCTGTATTTGGGTGCTCTGAATATAGATTTTTACAATAGTCGATACCTAGTGAACTTAATTCTCCAGTCTCAATATTAACATTTACGCCTATCCCCCCAGATTTCCCAGACCAATTATCGACCTTACGGCCATTCCTGCCAATGCGCAAATAGGCTGAATTGATAATCGCTTCACCTGCTTTTGAAAGTAATGAATCTACTCTTACTGTATTTACTGACTCAGGATAAATGCTCTGGTTAAATGAATGCTGCTGTATCTTTTCTTCAATTAAATAACTGCAAGCCGATTCAGAGAATATTTTTTCTAATAACTCTGCTGAAGTATAAGTAATGCCCGAAATTTCAAATTTTTTTAGAGCATCGGTATTAATATTAATTACATTAACACCAGCACCCTGGGATGAGTCAATTACAGGCTTAATAACAATCGCACGCGCAATAATAGAGTCTAAAACATCTTTAGCATTTGCATCATTTAGGCCTATTGACTCATTTTTACCCATATTATGAGAAATCACATTTATTAACTTGGCTGTTGGTATATTAGAATCAGCCATTAACTTATGAAATAAAAACTTATCATCAGCAAATACTGTATACCTGCAATCATTTAAGTATTTTTGTCTAAAGTCACCAAAAAGTAACCCGGTTGAATATAACTTAACTTCGTCTAAGCTTTTGCCTTTTTTGTATCCATCATATTTAAAATAATTATGGGGCCAATATTTTATCGCTCGCGCTAATAAGTAAAGCTCTTTAATTTGCTGTAATAATGGCTTTCTTTCTTTATCGTGAAGCATTTTTACAACAAATTCATTATAGAGGTAGGCCACCCTATCTTTATTAATAACATTAAACATACTAACTTCCTTTTTTAGCTTTAAATTTTTCACTTAATAAAAGTATTAAGTACTTTGTATTTGTTTTTAAATAGCGCTTCCACATCCTTCCTGGCTCTTGTATTACTCTATAGAGCCATTCTAATCCTGCTTTTTGCATCCACTGTGGTGCACGCTTTACTTTACCGGCAACCACATCAAATGTGCCGCCTACCCCCATAACAAAATCGACGCCAAGTTTGTTTTGCCATTTATTAATAAAATTTTCTTTTTTAGGCGAGGTAATTGCAACAAATAATAACTTAGCGCCAGACTCCCGTATTTTAGTGACCACTGCTTCCTCATCATCCCAAAAGTAGCCATCGTTATAACCCGCGATTGTTAGATTAGGATTTAACGCTGTCACTTTATCAACAGTTTTAGTAACGACCTCTTCGGTAGCACCAAGTAAAAAAACAGGGAAATCTCGGTTGGCACTCATGGCTAACAGCTCATGGAATAAATCAACACCAGCAACACGCTCTGGTACATTGTGCCCTAAAAAACGTGCGCCAAATACAACACCCATACCATCAATATTTATTAAATCGCACGCTTTAACTGAATCAGCTAAAACAAGATCTTTTTGCATATTTACAATTTTTGCCACATTAACCACTACATGCTGCAAAAATTGCTTTTGTTCAATTCTACTTTCAATAAAAGAAACAGTTTCTTCCATTGATGCTATATCCATAGGCGCTTTTAGAAATTCAATTCGTTTCATTTTTATATCCGTTTTAAAAAGTGGTTCAGCTTCTACTTTGTTGACTATTTTTTTGACTATGAAAGTAAGCAAATGAATAATAAACCCACGCTTGGGTCCAACGTATGTAGTTTATTTTATTAGTAAAAAGCTTGTTTTTTTGATAAATAAAACGCTGCTCTTTTGATAGGTACAGTGTTCCAATAGAGCGGTTTATTATTTTTTCAGCCATAGCAAAATCTTCAGCTGTTTTACCTACTTTTAATAACGTAAAAATAGCTTGCGAAACACTATGCATGTCTAATGGATAACGGTTATTATTATAATATTTAGCGGTACCGTCTGCTTCGAATAGATGCTCTTTGTAATATTGTAAACCTAGCTTAATAGACTCTTCAAATTCATCTGTATTTAGAGTGTCACTTAATAAGCGTAATGCTTCTAAATTGTAGCCAGTGTGAAAGCCATCTATAAACTGATGATGGTGGCGAGCGCCATAAACCCAAGAGCCATCAGCTCCCTGACCTTTTACTGACTGACGCGCAGCATTTAAAGCAAGCTGCTTATAATGTTCATTGCTTGTAAGTGTAGCCACTTTTGCTACCCATGCAGCACCCCATAGACTTGCGTTATGTACAAATGTATTTTCACCTGGTATGTAGCCAAAAAACTGTTTATCATCACTTTCTTTGTATAAAGTTTTAACAATAAAATGAGCACTATCAAGCGCTGGTTCTCTATATTTATTTTCGCAGGTCACTTCACTTAATGCGTATAAAGCTTGTGCCACATAAATAGTAGTAATAACGTTGGGCTTACCCTTTGGCACAAAAAAAGCGCGTGCATTCCAGTCAAAATGATATCCCCAACAACTATGTTGCCAAGTAGCTTTATCGCTTTGCTGGGTAAGCAACCAGTCAGCAAGTTCTTTGGCTTCATCTAAATATATTTTCTCATTTGTTGCTTTATAGTCTTCCAATAAACCTAAAATAAATAAACCAATACCTTTTGGGTTTCGCATTTTAGGTACACCCAATAAAGGCCTAATATTTATTGCTAATCGCTTATTAAGTTGAATAAATGCGAGGCCAAATATGCCAGTTTTTAGTTTTGGGAAAAAGTTAAATAGATGGCTATTCAGCCCATCAAATGGGTCCTGACCTGCATAACTACTTTCCTGCGCAGACTTTAAAATTTGCTTTTTACATTCAGATAAATTTTGGTTCATTTAAATAGCACCTAAATCTTTGTAAATTTTTATTATTTGAGGAACAACCGTATTTGGACTGAAGTTTTCTAAATACTTTATAAAAGCCTTGTTTTGCATGCTTTCAACTTTTTCTGGTGATTCAATAGAAAAGAGCATTGCCTTAACTAACGCATTTGTGTCACCTGCATCAATTAATATACCTTCCTCATTAGATGTAATTGCATCGGGTATACCACCGGCTTTAGAAGCTATTATTGGGACTTTGCATGACATTGCTTCAAGAACACCCATAGGAAAACCTTCGTTGTAACTTGGAAGTACATATGAGTTCACTTTTTTCAAAATCTCAAGCTTTTCATTTCCAGAAATCCAGCCCAAAAATTTCACTTCATTTTGAATACTTAAATCATGAACAATTTGTTTATACTTATTTAAATCACCATCACCGCCAAGCAAAAGTCTGGCGTTTGGATGTAACTTTAAAACTCGAGAAAAAGCAGATATAAGATCAGCTACTCCTTTTCGCTCTCCTAGGCGACCCAAAAAAATAAAGTTAAAATGTTTTTCTATTTTTGTTTCAAATATAGGAAGCTCAGGTACTGCATTATAGACCACAAGACCTTTACTTTTATCTAACAAAATAGAGTCAATCCAATCTAACCATTGTGTAGATAGTACAATGACTCTATCAGCCATATTAAAGGTGTTTTTAATATGATTTTTTTTAGCATCATCACATTCATTATTATAAAACTCCTTAAACTCAGCGCCATGAAGGTGTATTATAATTTTCACTTTAAAAAAGCAAACAATACGGGTCAAGATAGACTTTCTTTTATAGCTACCTCTTGAAGCTAAATGAATATGAACTAGAGTAATATTAAAAAAAACTAAATTGTATAATAATTTTAAAATACAAAAAGAAAATGTGACCAGTTGAAAAAACAAATTAAAATTATTATAGCTACTATGACTAGTTATCAACTTTGTATTCGTATCTTTATAAAAGCCAGCCTCATCTAAAACTTTTAGAACACTTGAAACTCCACCTTTACCCTTTATATCAGTGGCTATTGTTAAATTGTACTTCTTATTCAATTAAACTCTCCAAAATACTCTACTAATTATTTGTTGTAAGCTTTGCATAAAAATCTGAGAGTTTCTTAGCTACTACATCATCTTTAAAACACTCTAAAAACTTACCCCGGGCAGCCTTTCCAAATTGGATTCGCTTGCCTATATTATGTGTGAGCTCATTCAATGCATCAGAAATTTGCTCTATGTTACCTGGTTGCACTAACAAACCATGAACATTGTGTGTAATTGCATCTTCTACTGCACCTACGGGTGTTGTTATAACAGGCAAGCCTACGGACATAGCTTCAAGAATACTCATAGGTAGGCCTTCAGCATAACTTGGCAGCACTACAACATCTGTTCGCGCTAACAAATCAAGCTTTTCCTCTTTGTTAATCCATCCCAAGAATTCTACCTTTTCAGAAATGCCAAGTTCGCTGCATAGTACAGCCAAGCATTCAACATCACCGTTACCCGCAACTAGCAATCGCGCATTTTTGTTTTCTGCTTTTGCAAATGCATGTATTAAATCTTTAACCCCTTTTCGAGAACTAAGCTCGCCCATAAATGTAAAATTACAGGTATTATGATGTGATTTCTTTAATAGCAATTCAGGTACAGGGTTATATAGTACTTCCCACTTTGCCCCCATAACCTGGCCTAATGTTTGCTTCCAGTAACTACCTAAACATAATCGAAGGTCATAAAGATTAAAAATATAATCCATATACGCTCTTTTAATACCTGTTGCACCTTTATAGTATGAATCAAGGTTAGCGGCGTGGTTTTGATATATAGTTGGTATTTTAAAAAGCTTTAACCAAAGTGCATAATAGCTTTTACGGAGCACACTTCCGCCATGAATATGAGCCACCTCATACCTATTAAAAATTAATAGAAAGGGAAAAGAAATAAAAGCAAACAACGTACTTATAAATTTCCTAACATTGCCCCCTGGTCTATTCGTAAAAAAATAGCTAATTTGATGCTTTGAGTTTAAAAATTCATTATCCATAAAGGTGCTAACAACACTAGCTACACCACCTGCCCCTTTATTTGACACACTAATTACCAATACTTTACTCTTCAATTTAATTCCTCACATTTTAACAGTTCTATTTTCAGAGAACTTTTTTTCTAGCCCACCTAAAGCTGACTGCAATCCATCAATACCAAATAATGTATTGATTTCAATAACTACAATTCCATCATTTGTTACCGCAATATCCCAGCCAGTTAAATTCAAAATTATATTTTCATTAGCAAGTTCTAATATTTCATTCTGAATATTTAACCAATTAGGAATTTTTAAATTTTTAAATTTAAAACCAGAGTCTGGATGTTCATAAAAACGCTCTAAACCATATTCTTGTGTCGCATAATCTCTAAAAGCGTGACCGGTTAATAAATCAATACCTATAACAAGGCCTCCTGCAGATGTATTGTCTATTTCGCTCCCCTTCGACCCCATCCTAAGCGTTGTAGCTATTATCTCTACTTGCCCTTGAGTATTTCTTTTTGTAATAACTCTAAGTGTGTTTACACTGTGAGCATAGACGGCTTCGATATCCAAATGCTGTGAAATAGCTTCTTCTATAACAAAATCACCTTTCAACCTACTAACATAATCAAAGTTTAACTCTAAATCAGAGCCTTTAATTTTATAAACATCGTCTTGCTTTTTAGCAATTAAAATTCCGCTACCCCCGCGCCCATTTGCAGGTTTAATAAATAGCTTAGCACTATGGGAGGAGCTTAATAACTCTTCAAAACTATCGTTATTTAGTGCAATACCTTTTGAATTAAAAATGTAGCGAGTCTTTTTCTTAGCTATGACATTTGCCGTTGGGAAGTTCATTCCATCAAATAAAACGTCCATTACTATTTTATCTTCTACAATATTGAGTACTGCTTTTGAATCATCATATTGCGGAAATATTACTCGATAAAAATAATAGCTTGGTATAAAATTTTTCATTTCTTCCATACTTAACATGCAATTTTTCGAATAAAAGTCATGATTAAAATACTGGAGTGGATAACACCCCCAGTAATTTTTCAACTCTTTCAATTCAGACTTTATTAAAATTTTGCTTTTTTTATTTATAGATTCCTTATAACGCTGCATATTGCTTTTATACCTAAAGTTGAAGTTAATTAGATATAAACATCTTATTTTCTCAACTAATTTATGCTTAAAAAAAACAAGTAAACTCATTAAAAACCCTTATAAATTGTAAATGCGCGTCCAATATTAATTTTCAATCATTGATTTTGTATTCTTTTACTTTATTAATTGGAGTAAAACCGAAATCACCCTGTAAAAACATCAATATTAATTTACTTCTGATGCACAACAGGTAGTTCATAAATTCATATTACTATCTTAATAAGGTTAAAAATTAACTTCGTAATTAACTATAACTTACATTAATTAAAATCGAGTATTTTCATTACCTACTACTTTAAGTGTTCGCTTTTAACAAACAAAAAAGCTCCTTTTGGTGAAATATTATGAGCACTAAAAATTAAACCATCGTATTGATTACTTTTAGGGAACCTTATTAATGAATGTCGTTTCGTGTTATTTGCGCGTGGCACTGTGAAAACCTCTTCTAACCCATCATCGGTTTTTTTCCATATTGAAACATTATCATTATGCATACCAATACCTAGTGTTTCATGTGCCGTAGCAAAGTACATTTCTTCATTTTTATTTAAATAGCTATAGTACACGGGGCCATTAACAGCACCATAATTAGTCAGCACGTTTTTATTCAAATCGAATGAGTAAATATGATTAGTCTCTATATCAGGGGAATCACTACCCCAGAAAACCTTATTACCAAGGAATTGAAAACTAACGGCTCGATAATCTTGTTTGTTTTTAAATACTTTATTAAAAACCCCATCATGTATAAAACCTAAAAATATTTGCTCACTTGTATCGCCAGTCCCAAGCCAAACATTTCTATCAAAAGGGTTGTAAGCAACAGTATGAATATGCCTTATAAGTCCTCCTGCAAGTGTAGTTGCTACTTCCCATGTAAAGCCTTCATCGGTACTTTTTAATACACTAATCTCATTTTTTTTGTATTTCGTCCGTATTCACCTAGAAAGAGTGTTCCGTCAGGTAGTTGGGTTACACTTTGCGACAAAGTAAGTTTATTACCACCTATCCTCCTGAGTTCTTGAGTACTTTTTGTAAGGCCTGAACTTTTCGACCATGTAAAAATACTTTTACCATAAATAATTAAATGCTTTTTTTGACTTATAACTTTAACTTCAATGCTTTCATGAAAACCAGTTAAGCTACGAACTATTGCAAAACGTGATGCGAATGCTGCCAGCTCAAAAGTAAAAGGAACTGTATATAAACTATTGAACGTTTTACCCAAATCTGTGCTTAAATAAACTTTGGCACCTTTAGATGCATAAATCTCATTAGTAGCGTGGTTATAATCTTGAATAATGTAACCAGGATGAACAAGGTAATCTATACCTCTTATATTTACAATATGTGCAGGCTTGTCGAGTTCGAAAGAAAACACACCTATTATCCCGACAAAAAATAGAAAAAAGATAATTTGTGATATACGTGAAAAAAACATTACATTCCTTGTTTATTAGATTCATATTAAACTTTATGGCTTTTATGCATTTATACTAATTTTCGATGCTACATATTGCTTGACGTGCCTTACCATTTTTTGTTCTTGGAAGCTCTTCTAACTCTTCAATATTAAATTCAATTGAATTACCAAGCTTAGCTTTAGCGTTATTAATTAAAATTGAACGTTGCTTGTTATCAAATTTACTTTGATCAACTACTACTCTGATATCAATTTTATTTTTTTCCTTTTGGACAAATTGTGTTGCCAATAATCCACTCACCCCTTTAGGTATATGATTCAATATATGTACTTTTTGTCCATCATCCCCAATTAAGTAATCCCCAACTCTACCTTCAATAGAATCAATAATTGGGAATATACGCCCACATGGACAAGTTACTTCCTCAGACAATACAACATGATCGCCTGTTTTATAGCGTATTAGCGGATAAAGCGAATTGTTAAAATTAGTACCTATAATTTCGGCTCTATCTCGTCCGTCTTCAGTTTTTCCTGCAGGGACTAATTCTACATAGGAATAGTCTGTTAATATGTGATAACGGCCATGTTCACAGCTTGCAATAGCGGCGACTCTTTCAAATAGCCCGTACCAGTCAAATACTGTACATTTGAACCTTTTTTCAATAAGCAACTTATCTTCTTTCGATAATGATTCAGAAGAGGTAATAATTGACTTTAAATCACCTGGGTAATAGGCATCATTAACCTCTAAATATTTTGCAAGTGTAACAATAGAAGATGGGTATGCTTGAATAGCTTGCACACCATAGTTTTGCATTGCGGTTAAATAACTATCTAAGTTTTTTTGTGCTAAATGAAATGAAGATAACAAAATCATGTTTTCAAAATACGAGTAACGCCAAAACGGACCTTCTTTTTGATCCTGTGGCACAATCATATCTCCTCGTAGCCATGCTCGTTTATCATTAGACCCAACTCCAGCCCAATGCATCATACGATTTATAAAAGCTTGCTCAGCAACTACAGATTGCATATTTTGCGGGATTGTTAAAGGAGCACCTGTAGTGCCACTGGTAGACCCTTTTACAACTACGCCTGACTTACTAGGCGATAAAAACTTACTTTTATTACGATTTACCTCAGCCTTATCTATATAAGGAAAAGTATTAATATCATCAGTAAAGCGTCGATAAAAAGCGATACTATTTTGCGCTTCAGTCAATACCGTAGTGAGAGTTTTACTTTGATACTGCTTTAACACTTCTGAGTTATAATCATGAGAAATCAGTTCTTTTGTAAGTCGTTCACTCTCTTTATTTTCTCTAAGTTTTTTTCGTATAAACGCTCTTGAGCTTAATAAAAAATTTTGGATAAAAATAGGACTCAGCTTATATAATCTGCTTGAAAACATTAATAGTAATCCTTTGGTTCAATATTTGATTTTATTATTTTCCCTGGTATGCCTGCAACTAGACTATTATCAGAAATATTTTTGACTACAACACAATTAGCACCAATAACACAATTATCACCTATAGTGATTTCACCTAAAATTTTTGCGCCTGTCGCGATAAAGCAATGATCACCAATTACAGGAACATTTACTGACTTAGATTTACCACCAATAGTAACGTTTGAACCTATTACACAGTTTTTACCAATAACAGATCTTTTATGTATTACAACCCCGATCCCACCATATGCAAATATAGTGTTAGTACCAATACTAGTTTCAGAAAAAACAGCTGAGTTATGTATAATCCGAATAAAAATATTAAAAATCTTTGGTAACAAAGGAATTCCAAGTCTGTGTAAATAATTACCTATATAATAAAGCTTCATTTTTATTTCCTATTGTCCTGTAGAGATACATGGCGCTAAATAAAAAAATTAAAGCAGGGGTTTTCGTCGTTAAAGCATTATTGGTCAGTGACACCATAATAAATATAATTAGTGCGACATTTACTCCCATATTTCTTTTTGTTAGCAACTTTATCGGAACCATATAACAGCTTACAAAAAGTAAAAAAGCACCTATTGTTCCAAAACTTACTATCCAACCTATGAAATAATTTTCAATGACATCTACCTCAATAAAAAATTTAATATTATCCATAAGTGAAGATGATGCACCAAAAACCCACTCCATAGGACTTAGCTGATCAAAAATTAAAAAAACATCAAAACGAGCCTGAGCACTGCCATCGATATGAAGCTTACTAAGTATACGGGATCCAATTGGAGTGAAAGTGATTACTAATATTGTAAAAATGGATACAAAAAAAGCGAGGGCCTGAATTACGGCAAAGCGCATTTTTGATATTTTAATACCGAATGAAATAAACGATGGGATTTTTGGCATTACGAGTAAAAACATACCTAAAAGAAATATCCCCGTAGCTCCCCTGCCACCAAAGGCAAACAATGCTAAAATAACAACGGTGAAATAAATCAAGTAAGGTATTCGAGTGTAACTCATCAATATAGGTGCAAGTGCAGCAGTAATTAAAGCATTATTTAAAGGATGTGTTAATAGAGCTGTCGACCTAAAGTGACTAAAATTTGCAATCTCAACCGACATTAATGTACTACCTAATATAAATTCTAAAATAGCAATTAATGAATTAATAAAGAGTAGATATGCCAACAATCTTAATAGCTTATTTTTATAAATATTACTTAATTGACTTAATAAATAAACAGCCAACAGCGGGGCTGCCATAGTGTCAACTAAATAAGCCATACCTGATGTACCAAACCTAAATAAACCATAGATTATAACTATAACAATACTTAATACACTTATAAGCCAGGCACCTCTAAGTTCTTTAAGATTTTTTAAAGGTGACCCCCCCCCCTTTCTTAGAGTAAAAAAAGCAAAGGTTAATATTAAAATATAAGTTGAAACATGTATCTTCATTAAAGGGTTCCCCCCTTCTGATACATATTTTACACCTAGATTCTCAAGTAAGTATCCACCTAAAATAAAGTATGATATAAAAACAAGCAACATCGCCCTATATAAATTTTTACTATTCATTTATTAAATATCCGTATTTTGCATTTTTTGTAGTTAAGCAGCATGAGTATAAGTGAAAATATACATACACCAATAATTACATCAAAAATAACATTTAAAATCGGTATATTCATTACTAAAAAATTATAGACACGAAGCTCAGGTAAAAAGATCGCCATACATATCGTTGAAATAATAATTTTATATACTTGCCTTGGTACGATGTATTTATATCCTTTTTTAATAGATAAAAATAAAGCCACGCTAAATGAGATCAGACTCGCGATAAAAAAAGCACTTGCAGCGCCGATTAAACCGTAAAGAGGTATTAAGGTAATTAATAAAGTAAGGTTAACGACTAAAGAAAGAACACTAATTTTTGGGAGGTACTTGGTATTTAAGGAAAACTGTAAACCATGGTCTATATAATGTGCTTTTAAATTTACAACAAATACTCCTGCACATAAAATATAAATGATTATTGAGCCTTGTGATAAGTATTCTTCACTAAGTAATAGTTGCATTATCGGTTCTGCTAATAGACAAAAACCAACTAATGCTGGTAATGCAATTAAACATAATAAAGTTAAGTACTCGCCATGAGCTTTATATAATTCAGCCTTATTATTAATTTTTTTTGTTAGTTCAGGGTAACTAGGTAAAGCTACAACCATAAAAATAAGTGCACCAATACCAAGTAAAATATTTGAAATAGCGGCGTAAATACCTGTTTGTGCTAAGTTAAGATTATCTGCAATAAAGTAACGATCTAACCGACTTGATATGGCTGCTACCAACCCACTTGCCATTAATGGTAAACCATATGAAAAAATAGCCTGAGCGTCAGCAGTTCTAAGTTTACTTATACTAAACTTTAAATGTTTAAATACGATTGAACCCGCAGCAATATAACTTAAAAATAAGGCACACAATGCAGACAATGTATCAGGATAAAAAAACAACAACCCTCCTGTAAATACAATAGACATTATGGATTGAGTTAGTACAGCCATCCTATATTGATTTAAACGCTCCATAACTCGTGCTAATTCTAAATAGAACAGATAAAAAGCTTTCGTTAAAAATAGTAAAAATGTAGCTGTAAAAGTGTAAAACGTTAATAAATCAGTTAAATACAAACCTAAAATGACTAATGCTACTGCAGGTAACGTGCAGCAAAAAATGATTGAAGTCGCTATAGCGGCAAAGTGCTCATACTCTTCTTCTTTTTTACTAGGGAGTAAACGCAACATACTAGAATTAATCCACTGTGCTGCCACTGCCCTAACAACTTCTACAGTGAGTAGCATTAGTGCCAACATACCGTATTCCGTCGTCGTTAATAACTTTGTATGTATGCTAATTAAGGCGAAAACACTAATCGCTGCAAAAATTTGTACTGGCGCATATTTGAGTAATGATTTAAGCATTATTGTACTTCATCTAAAATTCTTACATATAAATTACTATATTGGCTAAAAATCGATTTAATATTAAATTTAGTTTCGAGAGCGCGTTTCGAGTAGTCTACGTTATGCTTTAAAACAAGATTATTAATTTTGTCGGGGCTCAACGAGTCTGAGTAATATAAAACCCCCATTTTTTCAAAGAAAGCTTTCTCATCTTCAAGTATGCCAACCTCAGTGGCAACTAGAGGCAGACCAACAGCTAACATCTCTAAAGGAGCTAAGCCAAAAGTCTCTTCGCTAGAAGTAAAAACACCTAAATCAGAATTAAGGTATTGCTCAACAATTTGGGTTTTGTTTAGCTTACCTAAAAAGCTCACTTTTCCTTCTAAGCCCAAAGAAGTCACCTGCTTTTTAAGTTGCTCAGTGTATAGTCTATCGGCGGCTGGCCCGATAATAATTAGAGAAGACCCAAGACCACTTTTGACTAGTTTATTAAACAAAACGATAGAATCTTCGACCCTCTTTCTTGGTGTTAATAATGCACAGGTCACAAGCTTTATTTCTTTTCGTTCACGTTTTATATAGTCAGCTTCAAAATATTTTTGATCAATTGGATTATGAATTACTTTCGATTTGAAGTTATCCTCAAATAGTGCTTGCTCTAACTGCTGGCCTACGACAACTACAAAGTCACTCCGTGTTTTTAAAATTAGCGGAATAACCCTTTCATATAAAAAATTATTCACTAAGCCAACATCTCTACGGGCTATTTTTTTATAACTATGAACTGTAACTACTGTTTTACCTGTAAAGCCGCTTCCAATTAATGAACTCCAAAAATGCGTATGAACTAAATCTGGTTTAAGTAACTTTAATAATTTACGAATATGCCAATTTTGCCAAAGAATACCTGGAATTTTTAAACCCGTTTGTTTACTAGATGCTGGCAACCAAATAAAATCCACATTATCGGCTAAGTTAATAACTTCACCTGTGTAGGATGTTTTACTCTGCGGATCGAGCCCAATGATAGTAAGCTTAAAGCTAGTGTCAGAATGATTAACCAAAAATTCAGCAAACATTTGGCAAACACTGTCTACCCCACCACAATTATCTGTACCCCACTCATAAGTTGAGAGGGGCATAACTAATACTATATGTTGTTTAGGCATAGCTCTTCTTTTTAAAACATACTGCTAAATTTATTATAAATAAAAACTTAATTTGCATGAAGAGCATCCATATAAATTACTTTCATTTAACTTAATGGTAGTCATTTAACTTACATTATCCCACGCGTGTCTATCACAACTTTTGAGGCAAATTCTGTTTTATCTGCTGCTTTAAATTGCTTGTGATCTACTAGCACTACTATAATATTAGCTTGCTCTAATGCTGTTTCTAATGTTGTAAGCTCTACACCTTTTGATGAAAGCTTTTCAGGTAATTCTTGTATATTAGGTTCTACTGCTAAAATTTTACCTACGTTTTGTATGGCTAGCTCTTGTACTATTTGTAGTGCAGGGCTTTCACGCAAGTCGTCAATATCAGCTTTAAATGCAAGCCCTAAACACGCTATAACTGGGCGTTTAAATTCGTCAGCGGCTTTAGCTATTTTACTTATTACGTAATGCGGTTTTGCATCATTTGTTAAACGCGCTTGTTTAATTATTTTTGCTTCGTCTGGGCAGCTAGCAACAATAAACCACGGGTCAACAGCAATACAGTGTCCACCAACACCCGGGCCTGGGTTAAGTATATTTACGCGAGGGTGGCGATTAGCTAATTTAACTAATTCCCATACGTTAATTTTAAGCTTGTCGCAAATTACCGATAGTTCATTAGCAAATGCTATGTTTACATCACGAAATGAGTTTTCTGTTAGTTTTGCCATTTCAGCTGTACGTGCGTTTGTTACGATGCATTCACCACGCACAAATGTTTCATATAATTTTACTGCTTTTTCGCTACACGTTTTACTCATACCACCTATAACACGGTCGTTAGATACCAGCTCTTGTAGTACATAACCTGGTAATACGCGTTCAGGGCAATGTGCGATGTTAATGTCGGCTGCATCGCCTTTATCTTGCGGGAACGATAAATCAGGGCGAGCTTCGCTTAACCATTGTGCCAACTGCTCTGTTGCACCTACTGGTGAAGTTGATTCTAAAATGACTAAATTGCCTTTTTCGAGTACTGGGGCAATAGTTTTGGCTGCAGATTCTATGTAGCTTAGATCTGCTTTATGATCACCGCTTTCGCTATGGATAAATGGTGTAGGTACTGCAACCATAAATACATCCGCTTTTTCTGGAACCGTTGTTGCTCGTAAGTTACCTGTAGAAACAACACCGCGTACAATAATATCTAAATCAGGCTCTACAATATGTATTTCACCAGCGTTAATTGTATCAACCGCTTTTTGATTTACATCTAAACCAATAACGTTGATCCCTCTTGAGGCTATTACAGCTGCTGTTGGTAGTCCTATGTAGCCTAAACCTACTACTGATACTGTTTTAATTGTCATTACAAAATCCTTTAAAAAACTTTTTATTGCACGTTAAAGTGTTGTTTAATTTTTGAAATAATACGCTCACACGCTTTCCCATCACCATATGGATTATGTGCTCGGCTCATTGTTTGGTAATCAGCTTGATTTGTTAGTAGGTTTTTAACTTCATCTATAATTCGATTTTTATCGGTGCCTACTAATTTAACTGTACCTGCAGCAACGGCTTCTGGGCGCTCAGTTGTATCGCGCATTACTAAAACTGGTTTACCTAAGCTTGGCGCTTCTTCTTGTACGCCGCCTGAATCGGTTACTATTATGTGGGCTTTACTCATCAGGTATACAAATGGCAAGTAGTCTTGAGGTTCTATAAGTTGTACGTTTTTAACGTCTTTTAAAATACGATTTACAGGCTCACGTACATTTGGGTTTAAATGCATAGGGTAAAGTACTTGCGCTTCTGGATGAGCTGTTGCTATTTCTGCTAGTGCTTCGCAAATACGTTCAAAACCACCACCAAAACTTTCTCGTCTGTGGCCTGTTACTAAAATTAACTTTTTACTTTCGTCTAATTCTGGAAACTTTGCTTTTAGTGTACTTATTAATACTTCATCTGTTTTTACTTTATCAACAACTTGTAATAGTGCATCTATTACGGTGTTACCCGTTATAACTATGTCGCTTAAATTAACGCCTTCGTTAAGTAAGTTTTGCTGTGAAGTATCTGTTGGCGCAAAGTGAAGTTTTGTAATTGCACCTGTTAATTTACGATTACCTTCTTCTGGCCAAGGAGACCCTAAATTACCTGTGCGTAAGCCAGCTTCTACATGCCCAACCGGAATTTGCTGATAAAAAGCAGCCAGGCTTGCTGAAAGTGTTGTACTTGTATCGCCATGAACAAGTATTAGGTCTGGCTTAAACTCTTCTAAAATAGGTTTTAAACCTAAAAGGATGTTTGTAGTTACATCGTATAAGCTTTGGCCTGGTTTCATTATGTTTAAGTCGTATTCTGGTACAATTTCGAATAAGTCTAAAACTTGGTCTAGCATTTCTCTATGCTGTGCTGTAACGCATACTTTAGCTTCAATACCATCAGCTAAGTTTAATGCTTTTACCAATGGCGCCATTTTAATAGCTTCAGGGCGCGTACCAAAAATACTTAATATTTTAATAGCCATGACTGTCCTTAATTTAAATAATCTAATTTATTAATTACTAAAGGTAAGTAATTCTTTAACTCGCCCAGTGAACTCTTGACCCATATGGCTTGATTGCATTGCATATTCGACATTAGCAAGCATATAACCTAACTTAGAACCACAATCATGTGACTTACCTCTTAGATGGTATGCTTCTAGAGTTTCCAAATGACGTAATTGTAATAATGCATCAGTAAGCTGTATTTCACCGCCCGCACCCGGTGGGGTGTACTCAAGCAAATCCCAAATAGCGGTAGATACAACATAGCGCCCTGTAATAGCTAAATTACTTGGCGCTTCGTCGTTATTAGGTTTTTCGACCATGTTTTTAATAGCAGTATTTTCGCCTGCATTTATTTTTTTACCGGCTAAATCAACCACACCATATTGATGCACTTGCTCTTGAGGCACTGGCTCTACCATTACTTGGTTGAAGCCTGTTTTATCGAATCGGTCGATCATTTGGCTTAAATTATCAGTTTTTGAATTTGATTTATATTTATCGATAATTACATCGGGTAGCATTATCGCAAATGGGTTATTACCAACAATTGGACGCGCTGCTAATACCGCGTGGCCTAAGCCTAGTGGTGCTGATTGGCGCACAGAAATTACCGTTACATCTGTTGGTACTATTGAGCGAACCTCTTCTAGCAGGCTACGTTTTACACGTGCTTCTAGCGTGGCTTCTAGCTCAAAGCTAGTATCAAAGTGATTTTCTATTGAGTTTTTTGAAGCGTGTGTAACCAATACTATTTCTTTTATGCCAGCGGCTACAGCTTCGTTAACTACATATTGAATTAAAGGTTTGTCTACCAGAGGGAGCATTTCTTTAGGGATGGCTTTTGTGGCTGGTAACATACGCGTACCAAGGCCTGCTACAGGTAATACTGCTTTTAAAACTTTCACTTTAATTCCTTTCATTATTTTGCTAACAGCAAAAAAGGGATAACTAAAGCTGAATCCCTTTTAAGCGCTTCACAAGCCTTGTGAGATTGCTATTATACACAACACAATAATGCACTCAATAATTAAAGAGTACTTTTTGATTGTTTTTTTGTTAAATTTATGTTGCATCAAATTCGATTTCATCACACTATTTCAGTACTCCCATACTTTTTGGTGATCTACCTTTTCAAAGCTAGCAATACTATACTAGGCTTAGCTTGTTTGGTTATTTGGAAAAACAGACTTAAAGGAACATTTGTGCGTTTAGGGTTTTGCATTTTATTATTAGTGTCTTTGTTTGTATGCGCACAAGATATGCTTTTGCATTTACGCAATAGCGATATAATTGCGCGCGCTCAAAAACAGTATGGTGATGAGGGCCATAAACGCATTAAAAACTGGTTAAGTTTTATTGATGAATCGGCTGACAAAAGTGAATGGCAAAAAATCCATTTGGTGAATGACTTTTTTAATAAGCACATTAAATACAAAACAGATGATGAGCTTTGGCACCAAAAAGATTATTGGGCCACCCCGCTTGAAAGCTTAGGCGTTGGCATGGGTGATTGTGAAGATTACGTAATTGCCAAATACTTTACGTTAATAGCACTTGGGATTCCCGAAGATAAAGTACGTTTAATGTATGTACGTCAAAAAACAGTTAATCAACCTCACATGGTGCTGATATATATTGAAACTCCTAATCAAATCCCCTTTGTTTTAGGTAACTTTAATACTAAACTACTGCCCGCTAATAAACGCCCTGATTTAACACCTATATATAGTTTTAATGGCCAAGGTTTATGGTTAGCCAAATCAAAAGGGTTAGGCAATAAAGTAAAAAATAGCCGTGGTGTTTCTGCGTGGAACACCATGCTAGAGCGAATTGAACAAGGTGAGCTTGCGCCCGCCAAAAGTGATAAAGGAACACCGAGTTATGTCTCGACTTTTTAAAAATGGATTAAGTTTAAAAACCCAAGTATATGGTCTTATTATATTGATTTCGGTACTTTCGTTTTTTGTACGCGTAATTACTGACGTTGATACCACTCGCCAATACTTACAAACGCAAATGGGTAGCCACGCGCAAGATACAGCAACAAGCTTAGGGCTTTCTATTTCACCCTACCTTGAAGAAGATAGCTTAATGATTGCCCAAACCATGGCAACCGCTATTTTCGACTCAGGTTATTACAAACAAATAAAATTTACTAACGCCGATAGTAACGTGGTATTTAACCTAACAAGCCCAAAACGCGTTGAGTCTGTACCTAATTGGTTTATTACAGCAGTAAAGCTCAACGCCCCTACTATGCAATCAGAATTAAACAATGGCTGGATCATGGCGGGAGTGCTTGAAGTAACAAGCCATGTTGGGCAATCGTATTTAACGCTATGGGAGCATACTAAACGCAGCTTTTATGGTTCTTTATTATTATTAGTAGCGTCGCTTGCTGTAGCATATTTAATATTACGTGCTGTATTTAAACCTTTAAAAGCAGTAGAAAACCAAGCACACTTGGTAACGCGTAAGCGCTTTACATTAAACGACGAAATACCTGTTGCGCGCGAGCTACGTACTGTGACTAAAGCCATTAATAATATGGTAATGAACCTACAAAGCACCTTTGACTCTTTAACAAAGCAAACACAAGCACTTACCGACGAGGTATATGTAGACTCACTCACAGGACTGGGTAACCGCCGTTCGTTTGAAAATCACTTTAACTCAGTGGTTGACACCATTACTAGCGATACTCCAATCACTGCAATGATGATTACTCTCCCCTCACTTGCTAATATTAACCAAACTGTAAGTTACCAAGATGGTGACGAGCACGTACATGATGTAAGCGTTACTTTGCAAAATGTAATTGGTGCTTTAACTAATTCTAAAATATTTAGACTTAACGGTAGTACTTTTATTGCTTTAGCACCATTCGATATGCAATTTTTAAATAGAACACGCCTTGATATAAATGATG
Organism: Pseudoalteromonas sp. NZS71; assembly: GCF_015864715.1. NCBI lineage: Bacteria > Pseudomonadati > Pseudomonadota > Gammaproteobacteria > Alteromonadales > Pseudoalteromonadaceae > Pseudoalteromonas > Pseudoalteromonas sp. NZS71. The sequence goes on from NZ_JADYWS010000005.1 coordinate 96,717, forward strand.
CTTTTAGTAAAAAGAAAAACAGCTTACACGTAAATGGTTTTGCTAACTTAGCGTTAGTAAGTGTTGATAAAGGCTCGTCTATTGGGAGTGTACTTTCAGCTCTTGATACTGGCTGTACTATTGGCGATTCGGCTGTAAATAAAGTAGATAAAGATACTTTGTTTAGTGTTAAAGAGTGGCGTTCGCTTATTCAATCAATTATTGCTACTAGTGAAGTTAGTTTTTCGGTGCAGCCAGTTAAACGCACTAACTCACAAAACAAGCAGTGCTACTTTGAGGTGTTTGCTCATTTTACGCATGAAGGCGAAAAGGTTAATAATGGCCATTTATTTGCTATGGCCGAAAAGCTTAACTTAACCGAAGAGTTAGACAAAAAAATAATTCGTAACTTTGTAAACGTTAAAGAGCAATACCCTGACGATACATTCGCATTAAATATTAGTAAAGCTTCGTTGTATTCAACTGACTTTATTGAATGGCTTACTCTTTATGCTCACACTAAACCAATTATTAAAACAAACTTGGTTTTTGAATTGCATGAAATTAGCTTACTTTATAACGTACATGTTGCCTCTTTACATATAGATACAATAAAAGATATTGGCATAAGTGTGTGTGTTGAACACTTTGGCACTAGTTTAACCTCGTTTAGATACTTGCAAGGGTTAGATATAGAATATATAAAAATAGATGGTAGCTATATTCAAGATTTGTTAGATAACACCCAAAGCCAATTTTTTATTCAAACAGTTAATAATATTTGTCATGGCTTTGGTATTAAAGTTTTAGCTTGTTTAATTGAAAAACCTGAAACTTTAAAGGTACTTGAAGGTTTAGGTTGCGATGGCGTACAGGGCAATTTAATAATGCCCCCCTCTAAAATACTAAAAACTAATAATAATGGCGTAAATAAAGAGTTTACTTTTTGCACCGATACGCTAAAATTTTGTAATTAGATAATTTCTTAAAGGGACACAAGATGAAATCACTTTTATTTGCTAGTTTATTTGTTAGCGTATCTGCATTTGCAACGTTTCCAGTTTATGCACAATCAGACAATGATGTAATAGTACAGACTGATAACCTTAATACGTTAATTAATATTTTAAATAATGCATCTGCAGATATACCTTCTGAAGAACTACAAAAAAAATTAGTTGCTGCTATTGAACAACTATGTCAGAACACTGCTCCATTGGATTTAGACTCCCCAATAGCTAATGGAACTTGCTCGCCTGAACAACTTGATATAATAATGAATGCAGTAATTGCCGCAATTGGCGTAGATAGTCCGTTTATTTCAGACTTTTTAGCTGCGTTAGTAACTGCAGGTGTTGATAGCGATGCAGTAACGCTTGCCGCGATTACTGCAGGAGTTGATGCCACAATAGCTTCGGAGGCCACTGCAGCTGGCCCAACTGAGCCTACAGCACCAACTGGCCCTGTAATTGTAAACCTACCAACAACCCCACTACCGCAAGGTGCTGGCGGTACTGGTGGCGATGCAGGTATATCTGAAGTCGGCAACTAACAGTTATCTAAATAATAATAACGCGGCCTTTGGGCTGCGTTTTTATTTTAGACCCATTACTTTAAGCTCCTACCTTTTAGCTCCTTGTTTGAGAATCCTGTGAATCGTTTTATATTTTTTTTACTATGCGCTATTTTATTTTTGCTGCCCTTACCATTAGGGAGCTACCGCCCTTGGGCAATTTTAGCAATGGGGATCTTAATTAGCGCTACCTTTCTCACCCATTTAGTTTACAGCAGTATTAATAACGATCAGCCTTTATACCCACCTTTATATTCTTGGCCCTTATTTACTGTACTCAGTATAGTGGCGGGCGTATGCGCAGTACAAATATTTACCGTAAGTGTTGACCCGTTTCAAACTAAACAAATGCTTATTAAAACAAGTTTTATGATTTTATTTTGTTGGCTTGTACTTATTTATTGCAATAGCGAAAAGCGTATTAAAAATTTAATATATGCAATTATAAGTGCCGGCGTGTTTCAAGCTTTATATGCTACTTATTTAAACCTGTCACCAGATATAATTAGCCCGTTATTTGGCTATAAACATACCGACCGTGCTATTGGTACGTTTACTTACTCTAACTTTTTGGCTAACTTTTTAGCTTTATGTTTATGTCTAGGTATTGGGGTTTTAGTTAGCGAATTAAAGCGTTCTACTAGCGATTACAAACAAACATTAAAACAAACACTTCGGGCGTGGACTGAAATACTTTTAAGCTCAAAAATAATTTTACGTATTTCGTTAATTATTATTATTGTTGCGTTAATTTTAACGCGTAGCCGTATGGGTAACTCTGCATTTTTTATTGCATTAATGGCTGTTAGCTTACTCGCATTTTTTATTTACAGGCAAAAACCTAAAGCGTTTAAACTACTTATAGTTAGTTTTTTTATAATCGATTTAATTATTATAGGCGCTATATTTGATGTAGAAAAAGTAAAACAACGTATTAGTGAAACCAGTATTTCATCAGAAACCCGTGACGAGGTTGTACGTGATTCAATACCCCTCACTTTAGATAAACCTTTGTTGGGCTCTGGTGGTGGTACATTTTATACTGCGTTTCCGGCGTATCAGTCTGAGCCTTATTCAGGTTACTACGATAATGCCCATAACGATTACGTACAGTTTGCAGTAGAGCTGGGTATACCCACTACAGCCGCACTGGGCTCACTTATACTCTATTGTTTGTGGTTATGCATTACGACTATGCGAAAACGTAAAACAGCGCTGTTTCAGGGTGTTGCCTTTGGTTGTGCCATTGCAATTATTGATATGCTGCTACACTCGTTGGTAGATTACTCTTTACAAGCGGGTGCAAACTCTATGTTGTTTATGACTGTTTTATGCTTGGCAATATTAAGTAGTAAATTACCCGCGTCTAAACGAAGCCGAAAAGAGCATGGTTAAATACAAAGCTAAGTAATTACCTAATATAGTGATTAGAGGCTGCGCTTCTCACGCGAGCAAGCTCTGCTTCTACCGCCGAGGTTCAATTTACGGTTAACTTGTTAGCGTGACAAGCAAAGCCTGTAATAAGTAATTTATGCACTAAGAGGTTAAGAGGCGCTGCGCTTTTAGAGAAGAAAATAAAAACCAAACGCAGTTTTTATTAGTATTATGTCTTCTCATTTACTCCTCTTTCGCTTCTCTTTGTGCAAATAGATCTTTAGCTTATTTTTAAATAAATTAAGCGTTGCTTTCTTAACAACCTTACTCCGTAATTAATAATTTATTCACAAAGAGGTTATGAGGCGCTGCGCTTTTAGAGAAGGGAATGAACACAAAATGCAGTTTTGCTGGTATTATGCCTTTTCATCTACCCCCTCTTTCATTTCTCTTTGTGCAAATAGGCCTTTAATTTATTTAATTATTGATTAAGAATTACTGTTCTTCTAAATCAAACTCAGTTAAATGACCATCACCATGTATAAGTTGATAGCGGGCTAAATTTCCTTGCTCTAGTGTTATTAAACTAATAGCTGAGTCGCTTACTAAGTATTTTTGCCCTTCACCTATGGTTTGGTGCTTATCTACTTCCATGTGCCAGCGTTTGGTAAAAAAGTTTAAGGGACTTTTTGGGCCGTATAAAATTGAATCTAGTTTATCGAGTATGTTTATTAATTTACGCGGGAACTCGTTTTTAATACCACTGGCGGTAAGTTGCCAAATTCGATTGGGATGATCGCCAAAACGCTTTTGTACCGAAAAGCAAAATGAGTAATGTACGTCTCCCGATAAAATAAGCGTTTCGTTAGGTGTGTCGGTTCGTCTAAATGTATCAAGTAGCTTTTTGGCTGAGCCTTCGTGCGCCATCCAGTTTTCTACGTCAACCATGAGCGGTTGGCCACATATGTTAAACATGGCTTGAATGGCTTCTATTGATTTAACACCAAACACGGGAGCTGGCGATACAATAATAACTTGGTCGTGGCTTAATAGGCTTTCCTCAAGCTCAGTGAGACGTTCCCAATCAAGTAGACCTGACGGCTCATTAAAGTTTTGCTCATTTCGCCAGCGGTGCGTGCGCGTATCAAGCACCACTACTTTGGGTATTGTCGTTAACTCATAATGCCAAAAGCTAAAATCGTTTAATGGTTTATCAAATGCTTTAAACTGCCATAAATTATTAGCAGTACGGCTTTGCTTCAAAGGTGTTAGTAGCTCGCCTGTTTTATTTAGTGCATCGTTCCCCATTCCCTGAAAAAGCCAATAACTAATTAAACCGTTATTAATGATCCGTTTACTACTTGGATTTTCATTTATAGCTTGCTCCCACCCAGCGGTGAGGTTCCAATCATCGGTTACATCGTGATCGTCAAACATCATTAATGTAGATACATTGGCAAACAACCGCTCTACTTCACTTAAGCCTTTTGCATAGTCAATCAATGCTGTTTTTTCAGCGTTAAAAATAGTTTTGTTTTGCTCGCTTTGACCTAAATACGTTGTGTTTTGTATATCAACGCATTGCCAAGCAGCAGCACTAAAATTTAATAAATAAAGTGCAATGTATTCTTCAAAATGGACAAGGTGATTGTAGGCTTTTACACTTGAAAAGTGAGGTTCATCTTTTTTTAGCCAGTAGCCAACACCTAACTTTGAGCGTTTTTGCCAAGGCGTTTTTGGTAAAAATAAATGGCGATTATAAAGTTGCTCATTTATATCGTCGGGTAGCTCAATGGCAAGTGGTTGTTCTTTATAGATACCTAAGGCTTTAATTAACTGATGAATAGCTAATAACATGGGGCCTGCTACATCATCGGCATAAACCTGATCACCACTTAGTAATAATAACTGTGCGCCTTGATTATTATTAGCGCGCTGAGTATTTTGCCAGTGACTTGCAGACACTAAGCTGTCTTTTGCTGGATGATGTGCATTACGGCACGAGCCATGCAAAATATCACTCAGTTTATTAGGAATTACAAATGCAGGCGTTGTTTGATTGCTATAGCACCAAGGCGACAAATCGACTGCTATATCATCAATTACAAGTTCATAGCTTAATAAGCTATCGACAGGGAGTTTGTTATTTATTGGCTTTATAATGACGAAATGCAGGTATAAATGTTCGCCTAAAGAAACAGTGTGTTGATCGCTATAACACTCAAAATTTAATAAATTTATTTGGCAATTTGCAGGTCTGGAGGTAGCAAACTGAATACAGACTCCAGTTTGCTCTGCACGGCGCACCATTGGCCCCATTAGTAAAATAGGAAGGTTTGCCGTGTGAGTAATCATGTATTTAGCCTTTAGCTGCTAATTTAAATAAAGAATAAAAGTTCTCGGTAGTCGCTTTAGCTAGTTCATTAAAGCTAATGCCTTTAAGTTCGCTAATGTAGTAAGCAACATCTTCTACGTACGCTGGCTGATTAGTTTGCCCACGGTACGGTACCGGTGCTAAATAAGGCGAGTCAGTTTCTATTAGCAATCTATCTAGCGGTATTTGTTTTACTACTTCTTTTAGCTCAATAGCATTTTTAAAGGTAACAATGCCCGAAATAGAAATATAAAAGCCCATGTCTATAGCTTTTTTAGCCATATCCCAGTCTTCAGTAAAGCAATGTAGTACACCACCGCAGTTTTCGGCCTTGTGCTCACGCATTAAATTAATGGTGTCGGCACGGGCATCACGAGTATGAATAATTAACGGTTTTTGTAATTCGTTAGCCACTTCAATATGTCCAACAAAACTGGCTTGCTGCACTGCATGAGTATCTTTTGAATAGTAGTAATCAAGGCCCGTTTCGCCAATAGCAACGACTTTTTCGTGTGAGGCTAAGTCGATTAGTTGCTGTTTATTAAGGGCGTCTTTTTGATCAAGTGGATGTACACCACATGAGGCTGATACATCGTCATAATGCTTAATTTTATCAAGCATGCTTGGAAACTGATCAAGCGTTACGCTTACACATAAAAAGTGCTCTATTTGCTTTGCACGCGCTTTATCAAGAACTTGGTCAAGGTTTAAGTCTAATTTATCAAAATCAAGACGATCTAAATGGCAATGAGAATCTACAATCACTATAAGGCCTGTATTATGTTCAGGGTTTAAATTTGTTCGTTTAATTTATTATGTTGGCAATTAAAAGAACCCAATATAGGCCGGCGTTAATCTTAATGAAAAACCGACCCTATAACTACATGGTATATGTTTGATCGCCTGAGTTTAACATAGTCCCAAGTAGCTTTTCGATTTTAGCGTTTAGGTTTGTTTTATCGTCTAAAAAGCTAATACCAATACCTGGAGGGTTAGAGCTTTGTGCCCCTTGTGGCGTGATCCACGACACTTTACCTGTTACTACATCATCTTCTAAGGCATCGGGCAAGGTAACTCTAAGCGCTAATGAATGCCCTGCTTCGTAACGCATATTAGTACGTACAAATAAGCCACCTTTTTTTAAGTAAGGCATATAACAACGGTATAACTCGTCTAAATCGTCTATGTCTACTAGTAGTTCTTGCATGATTAATCCTTTTAAGAATTTCGCAATGTGTATGCTAATCGTGATACAGCAAGCGGTAAATTAAGGCCAAGTACTTGTGTGTTATTTTGTAAAAACTCGCCTAATGCATTTTGCGCACTTTGATAAGCGTCAAAACTCATACCTTGCAGCAATTGTTGCTTTAGTTGCACGCTTAAAAATAAAGTAAATATGCGAACAAGTTCAGGCTGTTTATTTATTATATCGACTAACGCTTTGAAATTATGGCTTTGTTTAAACTCAGTTGCAAACTTATACAGTGTATCAATATTTTTTAGCTGGTCTTGCTGTTGCCAATGCTTTACTTGCAGCGGTTGGTTATAAAAAAGTGCTAACCAACTATAGTTAGGTATATCTAGTGTCTCTAGCCATTGCTGAGCAAGTGCTGTATTTGTTATTTTTACGTCACTTTTAGCGCATCGACTTAAAATAGTTGCAGGGAGCTGTGATGGTTGACTTGTAGTTAATATTAAAAAGCGGCTATTAGTTGGCTCTTCAAGTGTTTTTAATAATGCGTTAGCTGCTGCTGTGGTCATTTTTTCGCAATTTTCGATTATCGCGACTTTATTGCCATTTTGCGCTGCTGAGTGGTTCATAAAATCACTAATACCGCGTATATCATCTACGCCTATGCTTTGCCCATCAACTTGCGTTAAGCGCTTGTCGGGATGAGTACCCGCAAGAGTAAGTAAGCAGCTTTTACACTGTCCGCAAGGTTTTAGCATACTGTTTTGCGCAGCTACCTGCTTTGCTATATTTTGGCATAACAAAGCATTCCCAAGCTCATCACTTAACTCAAACTTACCTACGCCAACAGGCCCACAAAATAATTGCGCATGATGAAAACGCTCTGCACGATAACTTTGCGCTAAACGTGCTTGGGTATCATGTAGCCACGGCAATGGCATATTATTTTAGGCCTTCAAAAAATGAATGCAGTACATTGGTTATATCGCGATGTACTTTATCAATACTTTGGTTTGCATCAACCGTTTTAATTGTGTTGTCGTCATTAGCAAGTTCAACATAACGCATACGTGTACGCTGAAAAAACTCAATGGCTTCTTGTTCAATACGGTCAAGCTCACCACGTCCTTTTGCACGTTCAAGGCCTATCACTGGATCAATATCAAGGTAAATAGTTAAATCAGGCTTTAAGCCCTTTAATACCATTGACGAAAGTGAAGCTAATGTATTTGAGCTAATACCACGCCCACCACCTTGATACGCCTGAGACGATAAATCATGACGATCGGCAAGTACCCATTGGCCTTTATCAAGCGCTGGTGTAATAACATTGTGCATTAATTGCGAACGTGCTGCGTACATAATAAGCAACTCGGTTTCAAAGGCAATTTCTTCTTCGTGCTCTGCTTTTACAAGCGTACGAAGCGATTCAGCAAGCGGTGTGCCGCCAGGTTCGCGGACGTTAATGAAGTCTATTTTTTGTTTGTTTAAAAAGTCTTGGCATAACGAAATAGCGGTTGATTTACCCGCGCCTTCCAGCCCTTCTATTACTATAAATTTTGATTTCATAAAAATTAATTCTTTTTATTTAATATATACGTTTTAACTGCCGCGTTATGCTGCTTTAACGTGGTTGAAAACTGGTGGCTACCATCGCCTTTTGATACAAAGTAAACGTATTCACTTTGTGGCGGATTAACTGCAGCTAAAATAGCGGCTTTTGATGGCATTGCAATCGGTGTTGGTGGTAAACCATTAATACGATACGTATTGTAAGGCGTATAATCGCGTAAATCTTTGCGTTTAATATCCCCATCAAAATCAGCGCCTAATCCGTATATTACGGTTGGATCGGTCTGTAGGCGCATATTGGTGTTTAATCGATTAACAAACGCTGATGCAATTAACGGACGCTCGCTGGCAAGGCCTGTTTCTTTTTCAATAATTGAAGCCATTATAAGTGCTTCGTATGCTGTTTTGTAGGGTAGATTAACAGCGCGCTGCTGCCAAGCATCGTCTAACGTTTGCTGCATTTTTTGTGCTGCACGTTTTAATACACTGCTTGCAGTATCGTTATTATGATAATGGTAAGTGTCTGGAAATAACCAGCCCTCTAAGTGTGTATTCTTGCCCAGTATTTGTGTACTTAGCTCATCACTTTTTAAATCGTTTTGTAAATTATCGGCTTTTTTAATAGCACTTAGTACTTCACGTAAGTTTTGCCCTTCAATTATGGTAAAACTAAAGTTGATTTGCTGGCCTTGATTAATTTTTTTTACGTTGTTGATAACGCTATCGGCTGTTAGCTCGTAAAGGCCCGCTTTTAAGTCGGTAAGTGTGGGATCTAATTTGGCAATTACTTGATAACGCCAGCAGCCTTCCACCCAGTTATTAGCTTGCCACTGTTGACATAACTTATTAAAGCCAGTGCCATGCTTAACTTCAAATTGTGTGTTTTGCGCTACTTTTAGCGGGCTATTTATTGTTGCTTGTAATTGCTGGTAACCAATAGCAGTGGTTATAACAGCTAAAAAAAGTACCGATAAAATAACTTTTAACACTCAGCCTCCTTGGCTAATAATTTAGTTAGTAATGCGTGGCTGTCGTCTGTATTAAATACCTGTTGCTCAATACTTTTAACAGGTACTGCTCCCATTAAGCTATTACACACAAATACGGCGTCTGCTTGGGTTAAATCTTCTACTTTCACGCGTTTAAATTCAACAGGCAATTTATCACATAACGATTGTAGATAAACGCCCTTTATTCCGCACTCATCAAGCAATGGCGTAAACACACACTTATTTTTAATCGCAAAAATATTAGCTGCAGAAGCTTCAATTACATTGTTATTGTAATCAAGCACTAACACATCGTCGCAGTTTTGCGTTTGCATCGCTTTTTTAATTAGCACTTGTTCAAGTCGGTTTAATGTTTTAAGGCCCGCTAAATAAGGCTGTGCTGCTAATTTAATCGGGCTTATTTCGAGGTTTACACCCTTTTTAGTAAGCGCTTCGTAATTACTAGGGTAGTCCAACACACTCAATAAAATAGTGACATTACACTCACTTGGCAGACCATAACCACGTCCGCCTTCGCCTCGCGTTACAAGTATTTTAAGCACGTTTAGTGGTGCAGCGTTTATATGCAAAGCAATTTGATTTTCAAGGCTATTAAAGTCTAACTCAGGAAAACCCAAACGCTGTGCGCATTCAATCAAACGCGCTTTATGATGAGCCCAATACTGTACTTGCCCATCAACAACCTTAGCGGTTGTAAAAAAGCCATCACCGTAATTTAAGCCCCTATCACGCGTGCTTAAAGTGCTGTTTTGATCTGCTGCTATTATTGTTTGCATTTTGTTTGGCATATAAAAAAAGCCCAGTTAAACAACTGAGCTCTTATAATTTGATTCGTTGTTAAAAAAGATTATACCTTTTTAAATAGCAACGAGCCATTAGTACCACCAAAACCGAACGAGTTACACAGTGCAAAGTCTAACTTTGCATCACGTGCAGTGTGAGCAATATAATCTAAGTCACACCCTTCGTCTGGGTTATCAAGGTTGATAGTTGGCGACACTTTTTGATCTGTCAGCGATAAAATCGAAATAATCGATTCAACCGAACCGGCAGCACCTAACAAGTGACCCATCATCGATTTAGACGAGCCTACCATTACATCTTTAGCTGCATTACCAAAAATAGACTTAACAGCGGCAGTTTCTGCTTTGTCGCCTGCATTTGTAGATGTACCGTGTGCGTTAATGTAACCAATTTGCTCAGCGTTTACTTGCGCATCGTTTAGTGCGTTTTGCATTGCAAGTGCAGCACCCGCACCATCTTCTGGTGGTGAAGTCATGTGGTACGCATCGCCACTCATACCAAAGCCTACAAGCTCAGCATAAATTTTAGCGCCACGTGCTTTAGCATGTTCGTACTCTTCAACTACAACAACACCAGCGCCGTCAGAAAGCACAAAGCCATCGCGGTCTTTATCCCAAGGGCGAGAAGCCGCTTGTGGATCGTCATTGCGGGTTGAAAGTGCACGCGCAGCATTAAAGCCACCCATACCAATTGGGGTACACGCTTTTTCTGCACCGCCAGCAACCATTGCATCTGCATCACCGTAGGCAATCATGCGCGCTGCATGGCCAATATTATGCAAACCAGTAGTACAGGCAGTTACAATTGAAATATTTGGACCACGAAGTCCATGCATCATTGATAAATGACCTGAGATCATATTAATAATGGTAGACGGCACATAAAATGGCGATAACTTGCGCGGACCACTATTTAATAGCTTAATGTGGTTTTCTTCAATTAACGTAAGCCCACCAATACCTGAACCTACAGCTACACCAATGCGTGCTGCGTTTTGCTCAGTGATTTCAAGGCCTGAATCTTTAAAGGCTTGAACACCCGCTGCAATGCCGTACTGAATAAACAAGTCCATTTTTTTAGTATCTTTCGCTGGCATGTATGCAGTTGCATCAAAATCATTTATTAAACCAGCGAATTTAGTACCAAATTTTGATGTATCAAAGTGCGTTATTGTTTGAATGCCACTTTTACCATCTAATAAGCCTTGCCAGGTTGATTGAACATCATTACCTAGCGGCGTCAACATTCCTAAGCCAGTTACGACGACTCGACGTTTAGCCACGGTTTGCCTCCAATAAGGGATATTTTACAAGGGGGTGATCATACCCAAGCTACCTCAAAGTGCTAGTCCCAAAATAGATTAAAAACGCATAACACTATCAAAATTAATTTTTAGCTAAAATTGAGCATAGAGATTTAAGTTTTGAATCACGAACTTTGAGGTGGTTTGGATATAAAAAATTAAAGGCAGCGGATGCTGCCTTTAACGTGCGATTAATTACTCAGCGTGTGCTGTAACGTAATCGATAGCAGTTTGTACTGTAGTGATCTTCTCAGCTTCTTCATCTGGGATCTCAGTATCAAACTCTTCTTCAAGAGCCATTACTAGTTCAACAGTATCAAGAGAATCTGCACCTAGGTCATCTACGAAAGAAGATTCATTTTTAACTTCTTCTTCTTTAACACCTAGTTGTTCAATGATAATTTTCTTTACGCGTTCTTGGATATCGCTCATTCTTCTTTCCTTTATTAAAAACGCCAATGCGTTATTTTCAGATTGCGGCGTAGTTTACGCCGCATAATTCTCTGATTCAATGATTTGACCATAAATAATTGTCTGGTCAAACCTCTGAGTGTGTGTTTTGTCTTTTATCGCTTATTTTCGCAGCGATTTCAAGTATGTTTAAAGCAAGTTCACAAATAATTCAATGTTTTTGAGGTAACTTACTTAACTTTATCAAGTAGCAATCTAGGTACAATGGTGATTAAACCATGTACATCGCGCCATTTACATGCAAAGTTTCGCCTGATACATACGCAGCCGCGTCAGATGCTAAATAACATACTGCAGCAGCAATTTCGTCTGGTTGGCCTAAACGCCCTGCTGGAACATTTGCAAGTGTTGCTGCTTTTTGCTCATCAGTTAAATTATCAGTCATGTCTGTTTGAATAAAACCAGGTGCGATTACGTTAACTGTAATACCACGTGATGCAACTTCGCGCGCAAGTGACTTAGAAAAACCAATTACACCCGCTTTAGCCGCTGCATAATTAGCTTGACCTGCATTACCCATAGTACCCACTACTGAGCCAATGTTAATAATACGGCCTTTCTTTTTCTTCATCATTGGACGAAGTACCGCTTTAGATAAACGGAAAACTGAGCTTAAATTAGTGTCAATAATATCGTCCCACTCAGTTTCTTTCATACGCATTAATAAGTTATCGCGTGTAATACCTGCGTTATTTACAAGTACGTCAATATCGCCTAAATCAGCTTTTATTGCAGCAAGTGTTGCTTCAATAGATGCAGGATCGGTTACGTTTAATGCATAACCTTTACCGTTTTCACCTAGGTACTCACTAATTTTAGCAGCGCCCGACTCACTTGTTGCAGTACCTGCAACTTTAGCGCCTTGTGCAACTAATGTGTTTGCAATTGCTTTACCAATACCACGGCTGGCGCCAGTAATTAGGACAACTTTGCCCTCTAATGAAAATAAATTAGACATTTTATATACTCTTATTTAGCTGCATCAATTGAAGCGGCGTCGTTTACTGAGCCACAGATCATTGCTTTATCAATTCGTTTAGCAAGTCCTGTTAATACTTTACCAGGACCAAATTCGTAGCTTTGTGTTACATCTTGCGCAACCAAGGCTTGTACTGTTTCTGTCCAGCGAACTGGGCTATAAAGCTGACGTACTAGTGCGTCTTTAATTGCATCAGCTGACGTTTCAGCTTTTACATCAACATTATTAATTACATCACACTTAGGTGTATTAAATGTTAAAGCGGCTAAGTCTGCTGCTAGCTTGTCAGCTGCTGGCTTCATTAACTCACAATGTGAAGGTACGCTAACAGAAAGTGGTAATGCACGTTTAGCACCGGCATCTTTACATGCTTGCGATGCTCTATCTACTGCCGCTTTATGGCCTGCGATAACAACTTGACCAGGAGAGTTGTAGTTAACTGGAGATACAACCTCACCTTGCGCTGAGGCAGCACAAGCCGCTTTAATTTCTTCATCGCCTAAGCCAATAATAGCAGCCATTGAACCTACGCCTGCTGGCACGGCTTCTTGCATGTATAAACCACGGTTTTCAACAAGCTTTACGGCTTCGCTCAAGCTTAATACGTCGCTACATACTAACGCTGAGTATTCACCTAAGCTGTGACCCGCCATAACAACGTCTGCATCAGGGTTAGCTGCTAACCAATCACGGTAAATAGCAACACTTGCAGTTAGTAATGCAGGTTGTGTGCGGTGGGTTTGATTTAATTTTTCTTCTGGGCCATTAAGAACTAGCTCTGCTAAGTCGTAACCCAGTGCATTTGACGCTTCTGCAAATGTTGCTTTAACAATGTCAGAACTCTCTAGTAGTTCTTGTAACATACCAACGCTTTGCGAGCCTTGACCTGGGAATAGAAGTGCAATTTTTTGTGCCATACTTTGCTCTTTTTAATTAAACAAATAAATAATGAAATACACGGCACATCAATTATTGATTAACCGCCGTGTCTTTAGAATGTGTTTTTTCGAAAATAGCGGCTATTTTATCAGGAAGTTGACGTTCAACCTCTTTTACCGCTTCATCAATTGCTGCTTGAAATGCTTTAGCTGACGCATTTCCATGACTTTTAACGACAATACCGCGCAATCCTACCAGAGAAGCACCGTTATACTGGTCGGGGTTCACCCTTTTATAGAGTTTTTTTATTATTGGGCGCAATATAAACGCCATACATTTATATAAAAGGTGCTTTTCGAGTGCGGTTGTAAACTTATTCATAATAAGCTTGGCAATGCCTTCGCATGTTTTAAGTGCTACGTTACCCACAAATCCTTCGCATACTATGACATCAGCCTTACCCGAAAAAATATCACTTCCTTCGCTGTAACCAATATAATTTATGTGTGGGCTTTGCTGCATTAATTGTGCAGCTTGTTTAATGTCGTCGTGGCCTTTAATGTCCTCAGCGCCAATATTTAATAAACTAACGCGAGGATTATCCAAACCAAGTGCTTGTCCTGCAACAATAGAGCCCATAATGCCAAACTGATAGAGCATTTGCGCATCACAATGCACATTAGCACCTAAGTCGAGTAAATATACTGGGTTTTTAAGCTCTGTAGGAACAGATGAAATGAGTGCGGCACGTTTAACACCTGGCAGCATTTTTAATACATAGTGAGCCATAAAAAATAGAGCGCCGGTATTACCTGAGCTAACACATGCTTGAGCCTCGCCCGATTTAACTAAATCTAGGGCAACACGCATAGATGAGTCTTTTTTTGAACGCACAGCAATTGCAGGTTCACAGGCATTGGTGACTATTTCACTACAGTGACGAATTATGAGTCTAGGATGAGGTAGAGAATCGAGGGATTCGAGTTCTTTAGATATAACATGTTCATTGCCACATAAAATGAGAGTTAAATTGGCATGAGCATTTACTGCACAAACGGCAGCAGGAATAGATGAACGGGGGCCGTAATCGCCCCCCATCATATCTAACGCTATGGTTAGATCTTTCAGCATATAAGTAATCTCTTATTTAGAAATTACTTGAACGCCTTTGTAGTAACCATCTGCAGTCACATGGTGACGACGATGAGTCTCACCAGATGTTTGATCTACAGTTAAAGTTGGACCACTGATCGCATCGTGTGAACGGCGCATGCCGCGTCTTGCACGAGACTTTTTGCTTTTTTGTACAGCCATAGTCTTCTCCTAAGAATCTTTCTTAAGTTGTTTCAAAATATCAAATGGATTAGGTTTATCATCTTCCGCCTTTAATACACCAAAGCTGGCAGGCTTTGCTGAATAACTGCATGAAGCCTCGTTGTGGGTAGCCACTAATGGAATTGCTAAAATTAGTTCGTCTTCAATTAAATTAAAAACGTTAACTTCACCATTTTCATCAAGCGCTACTTCATCGTAGTCTTCTGGAAAAATATCTAACTCTGTATCTTCACCTACTGGTGAATATGCAAAGTCTTGAACCAAATCCAACCCTAAATCACCATTACAACGTTGACAAATGACAGTAACGTGTGTGGACAAATTGCCTCTAATCACAGCGAAACCTTGATCATCGTTTTTGCAATGTATTTTTACCGCTATTTCACCTACTTCTTCCTGCACAACTTTCTCTAAACGAGTAAGTTTTTCAAGCGGTACAATTCCGTCATACTTTAAACGGTGCTGCGCTGCTTTGCCTGGATGAAGAGTGATGGGAATTTTCACCTTTTGCATAGGGGCTGCATCATATAGATAGTTAGTTTGTTAGTCAAAGTAAAAAACCATTTTTACTTGGTTTTTAACGTGTTTTACTCTCGGATCTGATTTATCCTAACTCAATCTGAATTATCGTAGGAAAACAGTCCGTGAAGCATCCACTCATTTTAGCGTCAAGCTCGCCTTTTAGGCAGTCTTTATTACAAAAATTTAATTTACCATTTGATACGTTTTCACCAGATGTTGACGAATCAGCACTTGAATGCGAAACACCTACCGAACTGGTTAAGCGCTTAAGTGAATTAAAAGCCTCAGCGGCTAATAAACACTTTAACAAAGGGTTAGCTATTGGATCAGACCAAGTCGCTGTGTTTAATAATCAAATTTTAGGTAAACCACATAATAAACAAAATGCCGTAAAACAACTAAATTTATTTAGCGGTAATACTGTAACATTTTTAACAGGGCTTTGTGTTTACGATATCGTAACTGGCACTAAAAAAACCTGCGTAGAACCTTTTAATGTGTCGTTTAAAACACTCAGTGATGCACAAATTAGCGCTTATTGCGATGCTGAGCAGCCTTATAACTGTGCTGGCAGCTTTAAAAGTGAAGGGTTGGGTATATGTTTATTTGAAAAACTAAGCGGCGACGATCCTAATAGCTTAATTGGATTACCATTAATTAAACTCAGCCAGCTACTGGCTGAGTTTGGTATTGATGTACTTACTGCTCAGGCTAAATAAATTAACCAAGCAAAACCTGTTGCAATTGCAGATAATTATCTACCGTTGCAACAGGGCTAAGCTTGTTTAGCTGCTGTGCGTTATGTACACCCATTGTTACGCCAATTCTATCCATGCCTGCAGCTTTTGCCATTGTCATGTCTATTTGAGTGTCACCAATCATTACAGCGTCTTGAGCGCTTATGCCAAGTTCTTCAAGTAATTGATACAACATATCTGGAGACGGTTTGGACAGTGCGTCGTCGCTAGGGCCTGTTTATCTTTCGAGGTTAAATTTGCAGCAGACTGTTTGGTATTTAGGCAAGGCAGAGCCTATGTAGTGTGGTTATTCCCCATAAATAGGCGATAACGCAGCATAAATGCCAAACATGCGCTGCCCGAAGGGTTCTGCCTAGGGGCGATTTACTCTTTGTTGCTCGGTTTTTACTTAGCCCACTAGGTTACAAACCTCACGCCGCGATTAAATCGCCCCTAGATTGAGCAAATTTTAATCCTGAAAGGTCAACAGGCCCTAATACGTGTTGCACTAAAAAAATGTCTAAGTTGGCTTTGATCAAGCAAACGCTCTAACCCACCCCTACCTTTACCTGTTGCAACCGCTAAAACAATGCCCTGCTCTTTTAAGGCATTTAAAACGCTGACAACATTAGCAAATACAGGCGTGGGAGTAGTATCCACACTGTATTGATATTTATAACCTGAAATTAACGCTTGGTGCTGCGCTACATTATCAGGAAATAAAACGTCAATTGCTTTTTCAAGCGACATACCAATAATGTTTTTAATGGCTTCGTCACTAGGTGGCACTAAATTAAGTGACTCGGCGCTACTACGAATACAGTTAACTATTTTAGTGACTGAATCCATAACAGTGCCATCCCAATCAAAAATGACGAGCTTATATTTTTTAATTGGAGTCACTGCAATCACAGTTTTGCATCTCGTAATTTTAGTAATGTATTTTTAAGCGTTTTATCCAGCGGTGCTTCAATACGCATGGTTGTTTCGTTTTTAGGGTGATAAAAACTTAAATCATGTGCGTGTAAAAACAATCGGTTTAACCCAACTTTACGCATAGAATCGTCAAAACCCTGATCGCCATATTTATCGTCGCACGCTATTGGGTGACCTTTACATTGCGTATGCACACGAATTTGGTGCGTACGCCCTGTAACAGGCGATGCTTGTACAAGTGAGCAATCGTTAAAACGTTCAAGTACTTTAAAACGAGTATGTGAAGGTTTTCCCTCAGCGTTATCTACGCGTACTACGCGCTCGCCCGATTTAAGTGTATTTTTACGCAGCCCTTCAGTAACGTTTTTAGTTTTAGAGTCCCACTGCCCTTCTACAAGTGCCCAGTAATTTTTTTCCATTGTTTTTTCACGAAGTTGTTCATGCAACGCTGTTAACACCGAACGACGCTTCGCTATAAGTAAACAACCCGATGTATCACGGTCAAGCCTATGAACTAGCTCAAGGCTACGTTCCTCTGGGCGAAGTGCTCGCAAAGCTTCAATTAAGCCATAACTTAAACCACTGCCGCCATGAACAGCCATACCTGATGGTTTATTTATTACGATAAGGTATTTATCTTCAAATAAAATATCGTTTTCAAGGCGAGTTACTTTGTCTAATTTTGATGGAACAAATTCTTCACGCTCAGCAACTCTGATAGGTGCAATACGAAGTACATCTTCAAGCTGTAGTTTATATACAGGCTTAATACGCTTTTTATTAACGCGTACCTCACCTTTGCGCAAAAGTTTATAAATAGCGCTTTTAGGCACCCCTTTTAAATGGGTAATAAGAAAGTTATCAATACGCTGACCTAAATGGTCTTCGTTGATCGTGACATAAGTTACTTGTAAGTCGTTTTTTTCTGACATTGCCTAATCACTAATTTAAGTAAAATAATTTAGTTGCTAACACTGTAATAATAGTGGGATAATCAGCAGCGCAAATATTTAGTATTTGCAAATAACAACGGTGCTTTTTAACACATTAAAACATTCGTGATGCACATTCTGGGTAGCCGATCATACAGATCCGAGTTAAGTTTTCCAAAGCTTTTATGCCTCCTCAGTTAACACGTGCGATCAATTAACGGCAATGCGCGTAATATATTGCTGGTTAAGTTTGAACATGAAGCGATTTTTAACGTGCTAGAGAAAGCAATGAACAGATAATTTGTCTGATAGTGACGACGTAAAAAACGTCGTTCAGCACTAGCTCAATTATTGTAGTACCGTATAGCAGCTTATTTAGAACTAAAAAAATCTAATAAATAAGCGTTCATTAACATCGGCAGCGATTTTTGCTCTTAAAACGGATATTAGCGATACATCAGTATGTATTGCTCACCAACTTAATGAGCCCTACGCGCCTAATATGAATGATATTTAGTAAGATTAATATGACAGGCCGACTTCTGGGTAAAACTTGTAAACGTAGCTGAAAAGCCGACAGTTTTAGCACCATTAAGAATTTAATAGCGATAATAATTGCTATTGTTTGCCAGCATTTAAAATACTGCATACGAGAAACAGAGCCGTTCCGTTAAAGACCCAGTCGTGAGGCTGCACATTCTAAAAATAGGGACAACTGAACAGGCGAGAAAAACATCGTCATGTCAGCGACATAAATAAGTAGAGTAACAATATGAAACGTATGCTAATCAATGCAACGCAGCAAGAAGAAATGCGCGTAGCACTGGTTGATGGCCAGCGCCTTTATGATTTAGATATCGAAAGCCCAGGTCACGAACAGAAAAAAGCCAATATTTATAAAGGCAAAATCACTCGCATTGAACCATCTCTTGAAGCAGCATTTGTTGATTACGGTGCTGACCGCCATGGTTTCCTTCCTTTAAAAGAAATTGCCCGTACTTACTTCCCTGCAGGTTACACTTTTCATGGTCGCCCTAACATCCGCGACGTAATAAAAGAAGGTCAAGAAGTTATAGTACAAGTTGATAAAGAAGAGCGTGGCCAAAAAGGCGCTGCGTTAACTACTTTTATCAGTGTTGCTGGTAGCTACTTAGTGCTTATGCCTAACAACCCTCGTGCTGGCGGTATTTCTCGTCGCATTGAAGGTGATGAACGTACTGAACTTAAAGAAGCATTGGGTCGTTTAGAACTTCCTAAAGGTATGGGCTTAATTGTTCGTACAGCGGGTGTTGGTAAATCGTTTGAAGAATTAAACTACGATTTAAAAGCATTATTAGTACATTGGGAAGCAATTAGACAAGCAGCCGATAGTGCTAAAGCGCCATTTTTAATACACCAAGAAAGCAATGTAATATTCCGTGCGATACGCGATTATTTACGTCGTGATATTGGCGAAATTTTAATTGATAAACCACGTGTTTTTGAAGAAGCTAAAGCGCACATTGAGCGTTTTCGTCCTGACTTTATGAGCCGTGTTAAGCTTTATCAAGGTGACACTCCTTTATTTACGCATTACCAAATTGAAAGCCAAATTGAGTCTGCGTTCCAGCGTGAAGTACGCTTGCCTTCTGGTGGTTCAATTGTAATTGACCCAACTGAAGCACTAACGTCTATCGATATCAACTCGTCTAAAGCAACTAAAGGCGGCGATATTGAAGAAACAGCACTTAATACTAACTTAGAAGCGGCCGATGAAATTGCACGTCAATTACGTCTTCGTGACTTAGGTGGTTTAATTGTTATCGACTTTATCGATATGACGCCTCCACGCCATCAACGTGAAGTAGAGAATCGTTTAAAAGATGCTGCTCGCCCAGATCGTGCTCGTGTTCAAATTGGTAAAATCTCACGCTTTGGTTTACTTGAAATGTCGCGTCAGCGTTTGCGTCCTTCATTAGGTGAAGCAAGCCAAGGCCCATGTCCACGTTGTAGTGGCCAAGGTACTATTCGTTCAAACGAATCAATTGCGCTTTCTATTCTTCGTTTAATTGAAGAAGAAGCAATTAAAGACAACACAGCACAAGTAAATGCACAAGTGCCTGTTGCCGTTGCTGCTTATTTATTAAATGAGCAACGTCGAAGTGTTCACCGTATTGAAAAGCATCACAAATGTGACGTAGTGATTATTCCTAATCAACATATGGAAACACCACATTACGAAGTTATGCGTTTACGTAAAGACGAAACACTTGAAACGGTAAGTTACGGACAAGTTGTTGCGCCAGAACCTGAAGCATTTGAGATGTCAAAATCACCAAGTGCACCAGTACGTGAAGAGCCAATGCTAAAAGGTGTTGTAATGCCTTCTACACCGGCTCCACAAGCAGCGCCTACACCAGTAGCTCAGCCTGTAGTAACAGAGACTAAAACTGAAGGTGGCTTGTTTGAAGCAATCACTAAATGGTTTAAATCGTTATTTGCAAGCGAAACAGTAGAAGAGAAAAAAGAAGCTGTAGAAAAAGAGCAGCAAGAAGCGCGTAATAACGCTCGCCGTGGTAACGATAATCGTCGTCGTAATAACAACCAACGTCGTCGTAATAATAACCCGCGCACTAATAAACCACGCAATGAGCGCCCTGCAGCTGAAGAGGAAGTTAAAACAGACTCAGCAGCAACAAGTACCGAGACTCAAGAGAGAAACGAGAACCGCAATAAGCGTCGTCGTAACCCTAACTCTCGTAAGCGCCCAGAGCATAAAAGCGAAGAAAAAGATCAAGTTAAAACTGAAGCCCCTGTAAAAGCAGAAGTAGAAGTAGAAACTGATTCTAAGCCAGCTCAAGCTGTAGAGCCTAAAGAGCAAAAGCCTAAAGTTCGCCGTCAACGTCGTAACATACGTAAAAAAGTACGTCTGCAAGATGAAAACGCTGAGCAAGCTAACTCAACAGAGCAAACACCTGAACAAGCGGTAGTTACTGACACTCCACAAGTTCAAGAGCAAGCACCTGTTGTAGAAAAGCAAACACAAGCTCCGGCAGAAAAAACAGCTCACATTAAAGAAGAGAAAGTTGACGTTGTTGATTCTAACGATGAAGCAGCAACTACTGAAGACGAGCAAGAGCAAACACGTACGCGTTCACGCCGTTCTCCTCGTCATCTTCGTGCATCAGGTCAACGTCGTCGACGTCCTGAAGGTGAAGCAGAAGTTAAATCTGACGAAGCCCCTGCATTTGTTCCAGTAGCTGATCAAGCTGCTGCAGAATATGAAGCAGAACTTAAAGCTAAATCTGAAGAAACACCTGTGGATGCAGCGCAGCAAATTGAACAAGCCGTTGCAGTTGAAGACTTAGCAAAAGTTGAAGCTGTAGAAGAGCCAGCTAAAGTTGGAGCGCCTGTAGTAACTGAAGAGCCAGCTAAAGTTGAAACTCCAGTAGCAACTGAAGAGCCAGCTAAAGTTGAAACTCCAGTAGCAACTGAAGAGCCAGCTAAAGTTGAAACTCCAGTAGCAACTGAAGAGCCAGCTAAAGTTGAAACTCCTGTAGTAACTGAAGAGCCAGCTAAAGTTGAAGCGCCAGTAGCAACTGAAGAGCCAGCTAAAGTTGAAACGCCAGTAGTAACTGAAGAGCCAGCTAAAGTTGAAACGCCAGTCGTAACTGAAGCTCCAGCAAAAACTGAAACTCCTGTTGTGACTAAAGCACCGCATGTTAAAACAGCGGTTACTCAAGGGTCTGCAAGTGCGCCAATGGCACAGCCTACTCCTGTAGCTGATAGCGAAGTAAAACATACATCTGTAGCAATGGCTCACGATAAACGTGAACTAGTACCAGACAGTGGTTTACGTGCGGGTTCTATCAAACCTGCTGGTCGTGCAAGTTCTGCAATGACTAAAACATTGAGTGTTGATTAATTACTAACACTTATTTAAAAGCCCCGCTATTTAATAAATAGCGGGGCTTTTTTGTTTACATACTTTGAATAATTATTAAAGTTTCTTCACGCCCATAATAAGCGATTTATTCACAAAGAGATTAAGAGACGCTGCGCTTTTAGAGGTAGTAATAAGGCTAAGTCTTGCTAATAAAGCATGGCTTGTGTTTTCTCATTTACTCCTCTTTCACTTCTCTTTGTGAAATAGATCTTTAAGTGGTTTTGTTAGCAAAGAAATTAAATAAACAGAAGCGGTGCTTCTTGCGTAAGCAAGCTTCACGCCTACAGCCGGAATTAAATATCCAGTACAAATTAACCTGTAGAAGCACAACTTATTGTCGTGACGAGTAACGTCCGTAATAAGCGATTTGTTCACAAAGAGGTTAAAAGACGCTGCGCTTTTAGAGGTAACAATAAAGCTAAATTGAAAAAGCTCCGCTAATAAACCATCGCTTGTGTTTTCTCATTTACTCCTCTTTCACTTCTCTTTGTGAAATAGATCTTTAAGTGGTTTTGTTAGCAAAGAAATTAAATAAACAGAAGCGGTGCTTTTTGCGTAAGCAAACTTCACGCCTACAGCCGGAATTAAATATCCAGTACAAATTAACCTGTAGAAGCACAACTTATTGTCGTGACGAGTAACGTCCGTAATAAGCGATTTGTTCACAAAGAGGTTAAAAGACGCTGCGCTTTTAGAGGTAACAATAAAGCTAAATTGAAAGAGCTCCGCTAATAAACCATCGCTTGTTTTTTCTCATTTACTCCTCTTTCACTTCTCTTTGTGAAATAGATCTTTAAGTGGTTTTGTTAGCAAAGAAATTAAGTAAACAGAAGCGGTGCTTTTTGCGTAAGCAAGCTTCACGCCTACAGCCGAAATTTAACACCGTGAATAAGATTAGCTTGTGTTTCTCACTTACTCTTCTTTCACTTCTCTTTGTTCAATAGATATTTTAGTGGCTCTGTTCCGATTCAATGAATTTCGATACCAGTAAAAAAAAGCGCAATATAAATATCGCGCTCTTGAATCAACTTTCAACTCGCTCAAATGAGTTTACTCTTTTTCATTTTCCATAAAACGTTGTAGCTGATCTTTTAAGTTTGGCGGAATACCTTTAATCACTAGTGTATCGGTTGCTTCGTTGTACGTTACGCGCTCACCTAAGTGTTTACGTTCAAAACTTACACTTACACCACCACCAAGACCTGAAAACTTAACCATACTGGTTACTGTTTTTTTATCAACGGGGAAAGTTTCTTCCAAGTCATAGCTTTGCTCTTTGCAAAAACTATCAAACGGGCTGTCATCGCCTTTTGTAAGCGTTGCAGATAGATCGCTCACACTTGCATCTTCGCCTGTGGTTACGCAATCATTACAGTAATCAAATACTTGTTTACGTAAATCGTCTTTTTCTGATTTATCAAACTGTTGCTCTGATAAATAATCCTCTACTGCGCTAAGCATTACTTGGCTTTGCTGTTTTGAATCAATACCCTCTTCACAGCCTAAAAAGTCTAAGAAAAAGTCAGCAACTTTACGACCCGCACGTCCTTTGATAAACGAAATATAACGATTATCTTCTGCTTGCGTATCCCACGCTGTTAAATCGATACGAGCAGCGAGTTGCATGCGAGATATGTCTAAATGGCGAGAAGCCGCTAAATCAAGCTCAGACGTCATAGAGTAATGCTCTTTAATGTTAATCATCGCAATTAACATGTAATCGGTAGCAACATACTGATAATGACAAAATACTAAATAGCCTGTTTCACTAAATGCATACTTATCAAGTTCTTCTTTTAAAACCGTTGAGGCTTGCTCGGTCATATGCCAAAAGCCTAGCTCATCGTTACGGTAGCTTTGCATTGCAGATGCTACAACACTGTTTTTATCACCACTGAAAGCACAGTAACCTTTACCTGGCTTACCATTGTATGCATGATGTAATTGTTCGATAAAAACGGCTACTTTATCGTTAATTACCATCTCATCATTTCGAAGGTGAATTTGCGTATCGCCGTCTTTTTTGTCTACATAATGAACGACTAATTTTTTAACGTCTGTTGTCATCTTTGTTTTTCACGCCTCTAGTGTTAAAATACGAGAATATAACTATTCTATTGAACCAACTAATGCCAATCTTATCAAAATACTCTAATGAAGAAGTAGAACAAATCGTCGATCAGCTTATTGATGTGCTAACTAAACACAATGCGCCGGTTGATTTAAGTCTTATGTGTTTAGGAAATTCTATCACGCATATCTTAAAAGAGCATGTACCAACAGGGAAAAGACAAGCTGTAACCGAGAACTTTGCAAAAGCGCTCGCGCAGTCGGTTAAGTAAAATTTATGAATTTATCGCAGCACAATCAATTTTCATCAAAAGCGAGTCAGCTGCTAAGTTGGGGGCATTGGTTTACCTTTGCCAATATCGGCTTAGCCCTACTTATTAGCTTAAGTTATTTATTTGCAGACTCGCCACCTACAAGCTTTTTAGGCATTACTTATATGCTAGTTACTTGGCTAAGCCACACTAGTTTTATAGCCTTTTTAGCGTTTGTGCTGACGGTATTTCCGCTTAGTTTAATATTTCCCTACCCACGGCACATTCGTGGCATGGCCGCTGTTATAGCCACTGTAGGTGCTTCATTGCTTACTCTTGATGCTTATGTTTATGTTAATTTAGGTTATCACCTAAGTATATCTGCCTTACCTGAAATCATTTCATTGTTGTGGCATCGTTTAACAAGCTCTCCTGCTTTAACAACCATTTTAGCCAGTGGGATTGTTATTGTTATTTTAGGCTTTCAGCTACTTGTCAGTAATTACACATGGCACCACCTTGAGCGTTTAAAGCAATATAAATTTGCACGTTACGCAATTTCTTTCTTAATCGTGTGTTTTTCGCTTAGCCACAGTATTCATATTTGGGCTGACGCCAATTTAAACTTTGACGTAACAAAACAAGATAATGTTTTGCCACTTTCATACCCTACTACCGCTAAAAGCTTGTTAGCTAAAAATGATCTGCTAGATATAGAAAGCTACGAGCAAGCACACAACGTAAAAATTAACAACCAAAATATTAGTTATCAAATGCCAAGCCCGCTTGAAAAATGCGAGGACTACACACAAGCCAATGTAGATATATTTGTATTTGAAACCCAACAACAACTCGAAAAGTTTGTTGCCGAGAATAAAAACATGCACAAAACAGAGCAGTTTTTACAGCCAACAAATCATGACGATACGTTATTTAGCTTAGTGTATGGTTTACCCGCTTTTTATAAAGCAGCAATTTTAACCGAGCAGACACTCCCAGTTTGGCAAAGTCAGCGCCGTAGCATTGAAGTAACTGGCATTGAAGAACTAAGCTTTATTAATGATCAAGCACATAGCTCTAGTGCTATTCGAGTAATTAAAGCGAGTGATACCCCTACTGTTCGAGATGATGAAACACAGGTTTTTGCTTTTAGTCTTGCCAATAACAAGCAAGAAGTAGTAACCACCTCAACTTTATACAGCTCTGACAAACGTATTTCTAAAGTAGATGGGCTAATTCAACCTAGCGATTTAATTGCAACAAGCGTTGGGCAATATTTAAATTGCAAAGCTATTGCCAAGCAAACAATGCTAGGCGTTAATCTATACAAGAAAAAAGACGATATGGGCGTGAACTACTCTCAGGGTGTTGTTATAGCCTATAAAAAAGATAGGATTACCTTAATAGATTCAGATGGTAACTTTAAAAACATTTCCGCCGCTGAAGGTTTTTCTATTGAACAAGGTTTAGATATACCATTTTTAGTACAGAGTATTAAAAAGCTCAAAACCTTTACCCAATAACAGTTATCCTAACCTAGCTTGATATACCACCAAGCTAGGTTATAGTTTTATATTGTTGTTAGATATAAAAACCAAGGATGACATGTATGTTTAAAACTTCTCGTTATATTCTCCATTCTAGCTTTTTACTTATCAGTTTTTTTAGCTTTAGCGATACCACTTACTACAAATGTGTAACAGAAAAAGGCACTGTCTTTTCTCAACTCCCCTGTGACGACGAAGCAACGACTTATAAAGTTAACACAACGGGTAATCAGTATTCTGGTCCTAAGGTTGACTACACTAAACAACTAAACGAACTTGAGCGTGAAAGGCTTCTATCTGGCTTAGAGGCAGAGCTTCGCAGTAATAACCATAAACTAACAATACTTGATCGTAATAAAGAGCGTGCTGAATACAAACAACAAGAGCGGTTAAATCATATCTTAGCCATTGATGATAAAAAGCGTATTACTAAAGACATTACTAAGAAACTAAAAATAATCAATAAAACATATAAGAAAAACGTATCGGCTGTGACTAAACAAATTAAAATTCTCGAAAAAAAGATAGCTCAATTCCAATAAGTTACTCTTAGTTAGTAAGTAACATTTATCTTGGTTTTAAACTTAAAATAACATACCCTTAACACAATAGAGTATAAACTCTAGGGACTTTTAAGGAGTGCAAATGCAACCTCGCCATATTGCTGAATTAATTTTAACGGGTTTTAAAAGGCACTATCAGTTATTTCAAAAAACAACAGCCAAAGCCCCTCTTGCCTTTGCAAAAAAAGATTGGCAAGCAATTAATGATATCAGCCGTTTGCGTATCAGCTATTATGATGATCGTGTTAACGAAACCACGCAAGCGCTAAAAAAAGAAACCCCAACCGAACAACTCGATGAAAGCATATGGCTTGAAGTTAAAAAGATATATCAGCATTTTTTATGTTTTCATCCCCAAGCAGAGCTCGCCGAAACTTTTTATAACTCTGTATTTTGCCGGCTGTACCATAGGCGCTATTTTCATAATGACTTTATATTTGTAGAAGCAACCTTAAAAGATGCTCCTTCAGTGCCTGTTGAGGCCGAATATAGAACATACTTTCCAGTAGTTGATGGCCTCAAACCAACAATAAAACGCATTATTAGTCATTTTGATTTTAAGGCCCCATTTGTAAATTTAGAGCGTGATATTCGCCTCCTTGTTAAAGCTTTTTATAAACAAGCCCCCGATACACATCACCAACCTTGGCAAATGCGCTTTGATATTTTACACACGCCTTTTTATCGAAATAAAGCAGCCTATATTGTTGGTCGTGTTGTTTCAAAAAGTGGGGTTCAGCCCTTTATAATCGCTGTATTACACGATGAAGATAACGGATTATATTTAGACGCACTTTTAACTAAGTCATCTCAAATGCGTGTTATTTTTGGCTTTGCCCGCGCTTATTTTATGGTAGAAACTCACGCACCGTCAGCACTTGTCCGGTTTTTAAATCAACTTATGCCAAACAAAACACTTGCTGAGCTCTATAACGCAGTGGGTTTTCATAAGCAGGGGAAAACTGAGTTTTACCGAGAGTTTTTAAATCACTTATCTCACTCTAGTGATGAGTTTACAATTGCACCGGGGACTCCCGGTATGGTGATGATGGTATTTACTCTCCCCTCATTTGGTTATGTTTTTAAAGTAATAAAAGACAAATTTGGTGAGAGTAAACCCTTCGGCCGTGATACCGTATTAAAGCGCTATCAACTGGTAAAAAACCATGATCGCGTTGGGAGAATGGCCGATACCATAGAGTATTCTAACGTCGTATTTCCTTTGGCGCGTTTTGATAGTAATTTACTTGCGCAATTACATAAAACAATTGGCTCATCAATGGTAATTGAGGGCGATTGGTTGATCATCAAGCATTTGTATATTGAACGGCGAATGACACCTCTTAACTTGTTTTTAGAAAATGCTGATGAAGAAAGTGTCGCCGACGCGATTGAAGAATATGGGCAAGCCCTAAAAGAAATGATTGCTGTTAATATATTCCCTGGTGATATGCTCTTAAAAAACTTTGGTGTAAGTAAGCACAAACGTATTATTTTTTACGATTACGATGAAGTTCAATATCTAACCGATATGAACTTTAGAGCATTACCAAAAGCAAAGAGCTATGACGACTATTTAATGGATGAACAAAGTTACTCTGTTGCACCACAGGACGTATTTCCTGAGCAACTTTGTACATTTGTAATGCCAAACCCTATGTATAAGAAGTTTTTACTCAGCACTCATCCTGAGCTTATAGATGTTAGCTTTTGGAAGCAGGCACAACAAAATATAAAAAATGGTCAGGTAAGTCATATTTACCCATACCCGACAGCACAGCGCTTTATTCACCACTGGTAAGCGCTAAAGGACACACACAATGAATATAAGTAAAATAGATTTAAATTTACTCGTTTACCTCGATACATTGCTTCGAGAATGCAACGTAACACGCGCTGCTAATCAATTGAGTATAACTCAACCTGCAATGAGTAATGGCCTTAAACGTCTTCGTAACTTATTTAACGACCCTATTTTAGTTCGTACCAGCGATGGTATGGTGCCTACCGAGCGTGCTTTGGAGTTACAACCCGTTATTCGTGGCATATTAATGACCCTTGAAGAAACTCTAGCTCCTAATCGAGAATTTGAGGCAAGCCAGAGTAAGCGTGTGTTTAGAATAATGGCCAGTGATTACGCTGCAAGTACATTAGCACCAAAGCTTTTAAGTAAATTGCACGAAGAAGCCCCCGATACTACTTTAGATATACTCACACCAAGTGATGTCACCTTTCATGATGTAGAAAACGGTAAAGTAGATATGGCAATCAACCGTTTTGAAAACTTACCGCAGTCTTTTCATCATAAACGTATTTGGAAAGATAGTTTTTGCTGCTTAGTAAAAGCCGATAATCCTATAATTGAAAACTTTAGTCTCGACAGCTATTTAAAAGCGCGCCATATATGGGTAAGCAAAACAGGTTTTGGTGTAGGTGTAGGCATGGACCCTAAAGATGTGCAAAAACTTGGCTGGGTTGACGAAGCACTTGCGCACTTTGGTAAGCATCGTAATATTGCCACTTTTACGCGTAACTACCATGTGGCAATTCATTTAGCTAAAGAGAAAAATTTAATTGCGACCCTTCCTTCAAAAGCCGCAAATATATATTTAGATGATCCGGGGCTTAAAATTTTAGAGCCACCATTTCCAATCCCTCCTTTTGAGCTTGATATGATTTGGAGCCCACTGTTACATCGCGATGCGAGTCACATTTGGTTACGTCAAAAAGTAGCTGAAGTAGCTGAAGAGCTAAAATAACTTTATTACACAATATAATGTAAAAATTGCTAGGTTAATTTTTTGCCTGTTAACTTAGCATCTTACTGAAACAAAATTAAACCAATAAAATCAAATAACTACACAACCATTGAAACGTGGAACATACATTGCTTTTATTAAATTGAACTATACATTCATTTAATTAAAGAGGTCATTATGAACACCCATCAAGGATCAGAAGTAAATCATATTACTGACATCATTCAAGTTATGAACAGCGGCATCGATTTTTATCAAAAAGCACAGGAAAAAGTTGAAGACCCTGCTATTGGTGCACTTTTTCAGCGTATGATAGATGCCCGAAAAGTGAGTGTTGAGCGCTTGCAGCCATATGCAATTAATGAAAAAGGCGAACGCGAAGATGGCTCATCTTTCGCAGTTGAAGCACGACGTGCGTACACAGCCCTATTGACTACTTTCACCTCACACAACGACAGCACGTATGTAAAAGAGCTTGAAGAGGTAGAAGATAAAACCCTTGAAGAAATTAAAGCAGCAATGGATAAACCGCAACCAGCTGACTGCGAAGCTGCACTGGCTAAAACATTATTAACAATGCAAAGCTGCCATGCAGAAATGAGCCGTATGCAAAAGCATTAAGCT
This sequence comes from Pseudoalteromonas sp. NZS71, assembly GCF_015864715.1. Lineage (NCBI taxonomy): Bacteria > Pseudomonadati > Pseudomonadota > Gammaproteobacteria > Alteromonadales > Pseudoalteromonadaceae > Pseudoalteromonas > Pseudoalteromonas sp. NZS71. The sequence goes on from NZ_JADYWS010000005.1 coordinate 126,428, forward strand.
GACATAGTGCATAACTAGAACCCAGCCTCGAGCTGGGTTTTTTATTGCCTCTAATACCAATCTACATAGTTTTTTAAGCAATTTAACAAATTGCATTACATTATAACGATACTAAATAGACCCCATATATAAGCAGAACGGTATAAACACCACCTTATTTCACCACATTTTAAATACATAATTAATACAAATATTTAATGTTATTAGAATATTTATTTAACCACGCTTTATTTTTGCTGTGCTAATTTTGTTAATATGTACCTAAAACCTTGCTGTGGCGCCGCAGCATTTAATTAAAAGTAAGGTCCAATATAAAAAACAAACTAACCAAACTACAAAATAATGCTGATGTAGATATGACCCCGATGTTAGACATAGTGTTCATTTTACTAATTTTCTTTATTGTAACTACATCTTTTGTAAAACCTGTGGCTATTGAATTAAACCGACCACTCGACAGCCCTCAAATAGATAAGCCTGTTAAAAATGCTTTATTTAGAATTGATGAAAGTAACGGAATATATTTTTCGGGGAGGTTAATTGATTTAGAGCAAGTTGCGACTAATTTAGCGATGTTCGCGGCTAAATATGAAATAAGTTCGGTACTTATAACCGCAGACGAAAACAGTACACATAATACTTTAATGAGTGTAATGAATAATATTAAGCAATACGATGATTATTCAATAAGTTTGATTTCTAAATAAAACAGCCCAATATAAAACCAAAAAAAGGGCCTTACGGCCTAATGCCGATCAGTTAAGAAAATGACCGATTGACCGATCCAAACGATCATGCAAAATCCGTAGTTAGGAAACTAACTACGGATTTTTTTGTGAATATAGAACAAGCACTGCAAGCAACACTTGAAGAAAGCAGCCGATACCATACCTTTGAAAAATTATCAGAAATTCTTGACCCTGAAATCATTGAACAAGGTTTTCAACAAGCTGGGATTGCAACCGTTCGTAAGCGAAGGTTACCGCTTGAGGCCGTTTTGTGGTCAGTTATTGGCATGGCATTGTTTCGAAAAGAATCGGTTTGGAATATCGCTAATAAGCTAGATATCATGTTACCTGGCAAGAACCAACTCGTTGCTCCAAGTGCGATGGTACAAGCGAGACAAAGGTTAGGTGATGATTCCGTTAAACACGTTTTCAATAAATCTGCTCAATCAATGTATAAGCAACAGTCATTCGAAACATGGAATGGCTTGAACCTATTAGCTGTTGACGGTGTTGTGTGGCGAACAGCCGACACGCCTGATAATCGTAAAGCCTTCTCTTCTGGTAGCAACCAATACGGTGATACAGCCTTTCCTCAAATACGCATGGTCTGTCATATGGAATTGACCAGCCATCAACTGCTCAGTAGCGAGTTTGATAACTATAAAACCAACGAGATGAAATTAGCTGAGCGTTTAATTGAACGTACACCAGATAATTCACTGACTATGTTTGATAAAGGATATTATTCTTTAGGCCTGTTAAATCGTTGGCACCAAACTGGGAAGATGAGGCACTGGCTGATACCAGCAAGGCCCGACTTACAGTATGAAATCATCTCCAGCGCGGGTAAAAATGACCATATCATTGAATTGAAAACAACAAAGCATGCACAAAAAAACTTTCCCGATGTTCCTGAAACGATTAAAGCGAGATTAATCAGTAAAACAATAAAGGGCAAAAGCTACCGTATATTAACCTCGATGACGGATAGATTGCGTTATCCAGGTAATGAAATTGTTGAATTATATTGTCATCGTTGGGAGATAGAACTTGGGTTTAGAGAAATCAAACAAACCATGCTTGATAGCGCATACCATTTAAGAAGCAAGCGTCCAGACATGGTGCGTCAGGAGCTATGGGGCGTGTTACTCGCCTATAATTTAATACGAAGAATAATGACGATGGCGGCGACAGTTACAGGGATATGGCCTAACCAGCTTAGTTTCTCTAGCAGTTCGATGGCTGTCATTCAGTATTTCTCGTCAGTATCTATAATGAGTCCAGGGAACATTCCAATACACTGGCAGCACTTACTCAATACACTGGTCTTATTTAAGCTTCCAGCTAGACGAGAGGATAGAAGATACCCCCGATGGGTTAAGCCAAAACCATCTAAGTATCCCCATAAAAAGAAAAATGCCAGTCAGCTTAACTGACTGGCATTAGCCTTACGGCCCTTTGAGTTAAATAACGAAAGGGAGGTTATTAATTAAAAACGGTATTCTGCGCCTATGTAGTAGTAAGCACCGTTAAATCCAAATGGAGCAGAACGACGTGAGTAGTCAAACACACCTGAGCTACTTATTACTGTGTTGCCACTAGCATCCACAATAGTACCTGAGCGAGAGTTACCTATTTCATTTTTATCTGGGTAAACATCGAACAAGTTATTTGCACCAATGTTTACCGACAAATCTTCAGTAACGAAGTAGTTAACTTTAACGTCAGTTAAAATTTCTGCGCCATACGTTTGACGACCACCATCTTCTACTGTGTACTCACCAAAGCGATTAAGTGACAGGTTAACTGTCCAATCATCACGTTGATAAAGTGCACTTAAGTTAATACGATCCTCTGGTTGCCACTCTTCAATAATAGAGATGTCTTCAGCTGAAAATATATCTTCTACGTTTACTGTCTCAAGGCTTGAGCCAGCAGGCGAAAATAACGATACAACATCTGTTTTAGTAAAGTTAGCTGCAAGTGTAAAATCAAGCGTGCCGCCTAAACCTTCAGTGTTCCACGTTGCTACAAAATCAACACCACGAGTTTCTGTATCAGCACCATTTAAGAAGAACTGACCTACGCCAGCACCCGCACTATTTAGTGCAGCATCAAGGCTTGTAGATAAACCTTTACCTAAGCGGTCACTAATTACAATACGGTCGTCAATATCAATTGAGTAGTAATCAACGGTTACATTAATATTATCTGTAACGTTATATACAATACCTAAACTACGGTTTTGTGATTTTTCTTCTTTAAGCTTTGGAATACCTAAGCTTTGCGCAAGTGTTGAATCATTTCTAAATGTACCAACCTCTTCTGCAACTAAATTACCATTAGTACCAACAACAAATTGCGTACTTACGTTATTAAAGTAAAGCTGTTGCATAGAAGGCGCTCTAAAACCTGAGCTTAATGCACCACGTAGTGAAATATCGTCGGTTACAGACCAGTTACCAGCAAGCTTAAAGTTTACTGTATCACCGAAGCCTTTGTAGTTATCGTAGCGAAGTGCACCCGATAAAATTACATCTTCAATCACATAAGCTTCTGCATCTATGTAAAATGAAATTACATCACGCGATTCATCAACTGATGACGCAGGAGCTGAACCACCAAAACCTTGTGAACCACCTGATGCATTTTCAGAACCAACACCACCACTTAAGCCGTTGTAAATACTTACACCGTTGGTTGTATCGTAATCGCGGTATGCGTACTCATTACCTTCTAAAATGCGATATTCGTCAGTACGGATTTCAGCGCCCATTGCTAAAGAATAATCATCAAAGTTTTGCGTAAAATCAATATTGATTGTTTGCAGTGATAATTCCATGCCGTAAGCGTACGCTTCACGTGGGATTGTTGTACGAATATCAGCAGCACTTAAACCTTGGTCATAACGTAAAAAGTTAGCGTATGAGGCATTGATAGTGTCACTTGTCGTGTAATCAATGCTGTTTTCACCATAGGTGTATGATAAATCAAGGCTTGCATCGTTATCAAACTCAGTTTTATAACCAAAGTTGTACGAGATATCGTCGATAGTTGTATTAATTTTTGGTAAGAAACCTAGCGGAATCGTCGCATCATTATCTTGTAGTACTGGGTTACCACCTGCATTTGCATTATGACGGAAAAATGCAGCCGACTCATTTTCACGTGTTGAGTAAGTAATAAAGCCGTAAAGCTCGCCATCACCTAACTCGTAACCGGTATTAATTGTTAAACCAAACTGCTGAGAATCAGCATCACCAATTCTGAATGTATCACGATCGGCTGTCAGCTCACGCGGATCGCCAGCAAGTAAAGTGCCGTCACTTAGTTCTGTACAACCATAAAACTGACAAGAGCCATGTAAACCTGCACGGTTAGTCGGTGCACGGTCACGGTAATTAATCGTTGTATTTAAATAACCGTCATCACCTAGCGCAAAGCCTTTATTAAAATCAAGGTTAATGGTTTCGCCATCGCCTTCAGAATATTGACCGTAGTTAATAGCCGCTTTGCCACCTTCGCTACCATCTTTAAGCACAATATTAATAACACCTGCAATTGCATCAGAACCATACTGAGCAGCAGCGCCATCACGTAATACTTCAATGCGTTTAATTGCAGAGGCTGGAATTGCATTCATGTCAGTACCTGCGGTACCACGCCCAACAGAGCCATTAATATGAATAATACTTGCTTGGTGACGACGTTTGCCGTTAATTAAAACCAATGTTTGATCGGGGCCCAAACCGCGAAGTGTCGCAGGTCTTAAAGCATCAGTACCGTCACTAATTGCAGAGCTTGAAAAGTTAAATGAAGGGGCGATAGACTGTAGCATACGACCAACTTCTGTTTGGCCTGTATTTTCAAGCGCTTCTGCACTTAAGATATCTACTGGAACGGGTAAATCTTCAACTGAACGTCCTGCTACACGGCTACCGACAATAGCAATTTTTTCAATTTTTTCTTGAGCGACTTCTTCTGCTGCGTTTACACCTTGCGAATTTACTGCAAGTAAAGCTGGTAATACTGCTGCACTGACCGCTGAAAGCTTCATCATGTTGTTATCATTCCTGTTGATTTGTTTGAGTTTTATACTCAGTAAACCATTTTGATCAACAACCGCATCGAGCTCAGTCCCACCTAATAATGCCTCTAGAGCATCTAGCTGAGTGTAAAATCCATAAACTGAATTTGCGTCATACTGCTTTGCCAACTCATAAGAAAACACCACGGTTTGCTCTGTTTGTTTAGCATATTCAATTAAGGCTTTGTCTGCTCGCTGCGCTTTTATATCAAATTGCACCATTTGCCCAGTGGTTTGAGTTGCTGCTTGCACACTCAAGCTAAAAATAGCCGGTACAAGCACACTAAATCCACTCAATAAATGCGTTTGGTTACTGCGCAACTTATATAAACAGCTGACAAACAAAAATCCTCTATGGTTTTGTTTCTTTTTTTTAATGTTTTTTTTACGTTCAATCTTTATTGATGCAACTTTATCTAACATTAGTTTGATTTGCATAACGTCTACTTATGATTCTGTATGGTGTTTTAGCGTTACTACATGCTCACCTAAACGCTCATGATCAATCGAAAAATTAGTTTGTAAACTCTCAAGTAAACCTTCAACGTCACCCGCTTTAAATACCCCAGCTACTTTAATACTGGCAAGCTCGGCTGATGAAAGCTCAAAACGTGTGGCGGTATAGCGACTTACTTCATTTAAAGCATCGCTTAGCTCTTCTCCATTAAAAATAAGCATGCCATTTTGCCATGCCAAATCGCGTTGTACGTCGTTCATTGAAAGCTGGGTAATTGGCTTTGTAACACTCTGCTCTATAATTACTTTTTCGCCTGAGGTAACAATATTGGCATTAATTTGACGAATTTTTTGCGTGCTGTTATCTGCAAGCTGATAATCTTTAAAGTCATTTGCATCAACCGCTACACTAGGGTCGGTGATCATCACTTTGCCTTCGGTAACAACAAGCTCTAAATCTGATGAGGTATTACGCTGTACATTAAACACGGTACCGAGTGCGGTAAAGCTTTTGTCGCCGGCCATAACACTAAACGGACGCGTGGCATCTTTTGCTACATTAAAACGCCCTTCTCCACGACTAAGTAATAACTGCCTGCGGCCTTTGCTATAAGCAACTTCTAGCAAGCTATTAGTATTAAGCTGCACTATGGTGCCATCTGGCAACACATACGTTGCTTGCTCGCCTACTTTTGTTTTGTAAATTTTAGTGTAATTAACTTTTGCAAGCTCTTGGTTATAGCCATTTTCTAAATTAATTAATAAGTAGCTGCATACCATTAGTGCTGCAAATAAACTCGCTGCAATTGAGTAAGAAAACATCCACTTATTTTTTGATGCTTTAGTATTGTTACGCTGAGGAAATAAATGACTTAATTCATTTAATACCGAAAGCTCATCCCAAAGCTGAGCAAGCTCGTATATAGAGTCTTGATGGGCGATGCTTTGCATCATCCATAATTTAAATTGCTCTTTTTCATCATCAGTTAAACCACGATCAATCGCGCTTATCCAATCACATGACTTTTCTAAAATTAAATCTTTTGAATTAAATTGATGAACATTACTCATTCTGCGACCCTCTTAACTGAGATAGGGTGTGCTTGAGCTTTAGGGTTTGTTTGAGGGCTTTGCTCATGTTCACGCATGTACGACATGGTTTGTAACAACCCTTTGGCAATGTGTTTTTCAACAGTGCTTTGGCTTAACTGCATTTGGTCTGCGATCTCTTTTTGGCTCATGCCGTAAACTTTTTTTAATATAAAGCATTTACGAATCGATGAGCTTAGTTGCTCAGTAGCTCTACAAAAAAGTAAAAAGCGCTCTTTAGATGTGTATTCATCCTCAAGCTTCATTGATTTGAGTAATACCGGTAATTCGTTATCGTTTTCTAACGAATCATTAAATTTGTTGTCCCACTTAGCTATATGGTTAAGTGCTAAGTGTTTTGCTGTTTTAAGCATGTAACTGCGGGTAAACTGTATATCTTGCTTTAAATCAGCTTCGTAGCTTTTTACAAAGGTTTCTTGCACAATATCTTCTACATCGTCGGGTTGAACAATGCGCGATACAAAACGTTTGAGCTGTTTAGATATATCAACAAATGTTGACGTGAATTTTACTTTTTTCGTCATCCTTAACATCCACCTGTTGTTATTTTTATTACCGACAGGTTACGAGTTTTTGATATAAAAACAAGCTCAAATGTTAATTCTGGGTTATTTAAATGGATAGAAAGATAAATGAGTAAATTTTTAGATTACATCCGGCTTAGTTTCTTTGCATTCGGTTTACTACTTGGAGTGCAAATTCCTGCATTTGTAAGCGATTTTGGCCAAGCATTATCAGCCCAATTAATTGAAGCTAATAATGCTATTGCGCCTTTTAAAAGCGATGCAGCTAAGTATTTTAATAATGATTTAAATAAGCTAATTAAACACTATAAAAATATTGATGATGGGATTGTGAATAAAGGTGCAAGTAATATCAGTACACTTTACACACGACAACAAGACTTACAAATCGCTGTAAATAGGTTTGCGCAATCTCCATATATTTTTACTATGATCAGTGGCATGAGTGATGTAAAGCAACAAGTGTGGCAACGCTTCGAAGGTCAAATCATTTTAAAAAAAGACTCTATTATAGCCGCCATTGTTGCAGCTATTATAGTTGCCTTACTTGCCGAACTTACTGGTTATTTGTTTTTAACTGGAGTAAAACGCTCATTTAAACGCTTATTCGCAGCTCAAAAATAGTGATTTCATAAAGTCATAAAATACATCGGTTTTGCGGGTAGTTAAGCTATTTTGCGGACGCAAAAACCAAACTGGTGCATCATCTTGTGCCATGACACCGGGCATAACTTTAACTAAAATGCCATTTTTAATATCTTCATGAATAGCTATCATTGATTTAATTGCAATGCCATGACCTGCAATGGCTGCTTGAGTCATATTATCGGAATTAGAAATAGTAAAGCGTGTTCTTGCATTAAAAGTATGTGTTTTACCTTGTTCATCAAAAAGCTTTAATTGGCGCTGCCACGGCAGGCAAACCCAATAGTGTTCGCTCAATTGAGCTAAGCTTTTAGGCATGCCATATTTTTTTATGTAGCTAGGAGCTGCGCAAAGTATACGTTTGTTGTTTACTATTTTTCGTGACAGTAAACCGGAATCATTTAATTGTCCTACACGAATTGCCACATCTTGTGCGTCATCAACCACATTTACAAAATGATCAGTAATTAAAAAATCAAGTTTTAGTTCAGGATAGGCCTGCTCTAACTCATTAAGTCTTGGCATTACGTATTTTGAAAAAATCCAAGGGGGCATAGTCACGCGTAATAAACCACTCACAGATGAACTACGCGCACCAATACTATGCTCAGCGTCGTGCAGCGCCTCCATTATAGCGCCAACTCGCGTATAAAATATTTCACCTGCGGGAGATAACCGTACTCGTCGGCTATCTCTAAAAACAAGTACTGTTGCAAGCTCACGTTCTAATTTACTTAAGCGATGGCTTACCGTTGCAGGCGATAAACGCTGCTCGCGCGCAGCAGCAAGCACCCCTTTATTTTCAACTACTGCTATAAATGTTTCTAGGTCGCTTAAATTATACATAAAGATGCCATTGTGCACTTTTCAATGTTTAACATTTTCGAATGAAGCTTTCAGTTTTGCAATGTTTATTTAAATATGTAAAACACTATAATTGCAAATAGTCTAATTATTGAGGTTCAATCATGAGTTTAAAAGCGCAAATAGATGCCTATAACGTACAAAAAGATGCCAAGTTACCGGCTGACGTTTTAGCATTAATGAACACTACAAACGAAGAGCTTATTGCACAGCATATTAAAGACAATGCGTTGCAAATTGGTCAAAAGGTAGAAAACTTCAGCCTAGCCAACCATAACGGCGAAAACATTGAGCTTGCGGATTTATTAAAAAAAGGCCCGGTAATTATTAGCTTTTATCGTGGTGGCTGGTGCCCATATTGTAATTTAGAGCTAAAAGCACTTAATGACTACTTACCGCAATTTAAAACTCAAAATGCTCAGTTAGTCGCAATATCACCACAACTGCCTGATGAAACTCTCTCAACTGCACAAAAAAACGATCTTGAGTTTGACGTGCTTTCAGATGTTAGTAATAAAGTAGCTGAGCAATTTGGTTTATTGTTTACACTTGATGAGCGTATTCAAGCGTTATACACACAATTTGGTATTGATTTTGAACACTACTACGGCGATAAAAGCTTTAAATTGCCGCTACCGGCTACTTATGTGATAAACCAAGAAGGTGTTATTACATACGCATTTTTAAACGAAGACTACACCCTACGCGCAGAACCTACTGATATTATGGCAGCACTTGAATCGGAGAATAACTAATGTCTATTTTAAAATCGTTAAAAACACTTACTCTTTCACTACTTGTAGGCACAAGCCTTGTATCTGGTTATGCAGTCGCTGATGAACCAAAAGAACAAGTAAAGCCCAAAGTGCTTATTTTTGATGTAAACGAAACCCTACTTGATTTAACGTCAATGCGTACCTCTATTGGTAAAGCACTAGGCGGGCGTGAAGATTTATTACCACTATGGTTTTCGACTATGCTGCACCATTCATTAGTAGATACAGTAAGCGGTAGTTATCACGACTTTGGGCAAATTGGGGTGGCATCACTTCTTATGGTTGCTCAAAACAACAATATTGATATTACAAGTGAACAAGCTAAAACAGCTATTGTTACGCCTCTTTTAACGCTTCCTCCACACAGCGATGTTAAAGAAGGACTGGCAAAACTTAGAGCTCAGGGCTATAAATTAGTAAGCCTTACAAATTCTTCAAACAAAGGTGTAAAGGCACAGTTTGAAAGCGCTGGTTTAATGTCTTACTTTGATGCACGTTACAGCATTGAAGATATTAAAATTTACAAACCAGACTTACGTGCTTATGAATGGGTACTTAAAAAGCTAAATGTAGCACCAAATGAAGCTATGATGGTTGCAGCCCATGGCTGGGATGTTGCTGGCGCAAAAGAAGCAGGCTTACAAACCACTTTCATTGCACGCCCAGGTAAAGCACTTTACCCATTAGCTAAAAAACCAGATCACGTTGTGAAAGATTTACATGAATTAGCCGCTCTACTTAAATAAGTATGCGCTGATGAATCAATACCCAAGCGGCCAATGTTAGGATGACATTGGCCGCTTTTTTATAACTACCCCTAAATATGTCTTAGTGTATTTATTTTCATAATCAGTATGTTAAAAATTGAATGTAAACAAAGCATTTAGCCCACTATGAGTTATTTTATCTGCTAGCAATTTAGTACTCACAACGCTACTATTAAATAAATACGTGGTGGAGAACATAATGAATAGTGAAAGATTAGGTGAGTTTGAACAGTACTTTCAAATTAATGAAAGTATAAGAGTGAATTTATTCGCCGTATCGAACGGACAAGTTCCTAAATCGCAGCTTGAGCTAGAAGACGATATCCCCCCACTATTTAGATTAGCAAATGAAGTAAGTGAACTTGAGCAAAGCTCGTTACGACCACTGCGTAACTTGGGCGATATAGCACAAGAGCTAGCTACATTTTTACAAGCGCAGTCACGTAAAATAGATTTAATAATGAGCCATATTTTGGCCTCAGAACAAGCCCAAGATAATGCAATACAATGTGATAGCTACGGCGGTGGCGGTATTCGCTTTACATCACCCGAAGTACACTCAATTGGCCAAGCGTTTAGAACAAAACTGTTTTTGCACCACGAAGCCTCTGCGGTTTATTGTTACACCGAAGTTGTGGCAGTAGAAAAACAAGATAGCGAGCATTATCAATACACCATGCTCTTTACCGCAATTAGAACCACTGACCAAGAACTTATTGTTAGAGCAAGTTTACATGCTCAAACCCGCCAACTTAAAAAACGTCAAGAACTTGATCAAAACCAAGCCGATCTAAACAGTGATAATTAGCTGACATCTTTATGTAAAATGCTAAACTAGCGTCATCTTAATTAGTATATAAAATTCATGAACTTTAGACTTTTACCAGAATGGGCCGAGCAAGACGCTGTTATGCTTACATGGCCTCATAAAGACACAGATTGGGCTGATAATTTAGCACGTGTAGAACCTGTATATATTGAGCTTGCTAAGCATATAACAATGCAGCAACAGCTTGTTATTGTGGCGCATAACAGTGCCTTAAAAATGCATATTACAGCATTGCTAAATAGCGCTAACATCTCTCTTAATCGTGTTCATTTTGTAGTAACGCCTACCAACGATACCTGGGCGCGCGATCATGGTCCGCTTACTTGCGCCGCTATTGATTCACCAGAGCAGTTAAAAGTATACGATTTTACTTTCAATGGTTGGGGCAATAAATTTGAAAGCGCATTAGACAATCAAATTAATCGTACTTTGGTAAAAGAGCTAAGTAGCACAAACAACCAATATCAAGCGCTCGATATGGTACTTGAAGGTGGCGGTATTGAAATAAACGAGCATGGTGTGTTGCTAACAACCAGCGAATGTTTGCTTAACAAAAACCGTAACCCAGATTTAAACCCTGCTGACATAGAAATACTTTTAAAAGAGCACTTGGGAGCAACACGTTTTTTATGGGTTGATCATGGCTATTTAGCGGGTGATGACACCGACAGCCACATTGATACCTTAGTGCGCTTTGCTCCAAATAATACCCTTGTATATGTGCAGTGTGACGATAAAACTGATGAGCACTTTAGCGCACTTGATGCAATGGAAAAACAACTAAAAGCCTTTAAAACTGCCGATAACACCCCATATAACTTAATTGAGTTACCGTGGCCAAAAGCCGCGTATGACGATGAGCAAACACGCTTACCGGCTACCTACGCTAACTACTTAATTATTAATAATGCTGTGCTTGTGCCAACGTATAATGATGCCAATGATGAACGTGCTCTAGCACAAGTTCAAAAAGCATACCCACAACACACTATTATTGGCGTTAATTGCCAACCAATTATTGAACAATTTGGCAGCCTGCACTGTATTACAATGCAATTACCTCGTGGATTTTTAGCTGGAGCAGCACAATGACAAGCCCTGCAAAATTAACCGTTGCGTTAGTGCAACAAAGCAATACCGATAACGCTCAGCACAATATGGCAAAATCAATGAGTGCCATTCGTGAAGCCGCTCAAAAAGGTGCAAAACTGGTTGTACTTCAAGAGCTACACCGAAGCCTCTATTTTTGCCAAACCGAAAATGTTGACGTATTTGATTTAGCCGAAACCATTCCAGGCCCTAGCAGTAACGCCTTAGGTGAGCTTGCTAAAGAGCTAAGCATTGTTATTGTGGCCTCTTTATTTGAAAAACGCGCTACGGGCCTTTATCACAACACCGCGGTTGTATTAGAACAAGATGGCAGTATTGCGGGTAAATACCGCAAAATGCATATTCCTGATGATCCAGGTTTTTACGAAAAATTCTACTTTACCCCTGGTGATATCGGTTTTGAGCCTATTCAAACCTCGGTGGGTAAATTAGGCGTGCTAGTATGTTGGGATCAATGGTTTCCTGAAGCTGCCCGCTTAATGGCAATGGCAGGCGCTGAAGTGTTAATTTACCCAACCGCTATTGGTTGGGATCCTAACGACGACATTGCTGAGCAAACTCGTCAAAAAGATGCGTGGGTTATTAGTCAGCGTGCCCATGCTGTTGCCAATGGTGTACCGGTAATTAGCTGTAACCGCGTAGGTCATGAAAGTGACCCAAGTGCGCAAAGCGATGGTATTGCGTTTTGGGGGAATTCGTTCATTGCAGGCCCACAAGGTGAATTATTAGCTGAGGCTAATAATACTGATGAGCAAATTTTAGTGGTTGAAATTGATCAAAAACGCTCAGAAAACGTAAGACGTATCTGGCCGTTCTTGCGTGACCGACGAATTGATCACTATAAAGACCTAACAAAAATATACCGAGACTAAGTAAACTTAACTCAAGATGGCTCTTACTTGCTAAGAGCCAACTATAAATGGAGTAATAAATGGCGTTTGAGCAATGGGCAGCCTTGCCTTGGGTAAAATCTCAAAAAGATAAAATTCAATGGGGCCAGCTAAGCGGAAGTGGTTTAAGTATTGCCATTGCTGAAGGCGTTAAACAACAAGACAACTTAGTCTTGATTGTTACGCCTGATACACCAAGCGCACTGCGCCTTGAAACAGAATTAGAATATTTATTACCCGATAACCCAGTAATGGTATTTCCTGATTGGGAAACTCTGCCATACGATCACTTTTCTCCCCATCAAGATATTATTTCAGCCCGTTTAGCCACTTTAAACACCTTAAAAAAAGAACAACAAAGTGTGTTAATTGTGCCTGTATCTACCTTAATGTTGCGCACAGCCCCGGCCTCGTTTATTTACGGTTCAACAATAAATTTTAAAGTGGGCGACAAGCTAGACACACATAACTTTCGTGACAACTTAGAACAAGCCGGTTATTTAAATGTTCAACAAGTAATGGAGCACGGCGAATACGCTATACGCGGCTCTATCGTTGACTTATATCCAATGGGCAGCCCGCATCCATTTAGACTCGATTTTTTTGATGACGAACTCGACACAATTCGCTTATTTGATGTAGAAACGCAGCGTTCTGATGAAAAAGTAGATAAAATTGAGCTACTTCCAGCGCATGAATTTCCTACTAACGACGCTGATATTGAACGTTTTAGAATAAGCTACCGCGAAAAATTTGGTGCAAGCTCGCAGCAAGATTCTGTATACATGCAAGTAAGCAAAGGTAACTGGCCTGCCGGTATCGAATACTACATGCCGTTGTTTTTTGAAAAGCTAGCAACTATTTTTGACTACTTGCCAGATACGACAACTGTTATGCAGCTGGGTGATTTAGAGCACGCGGCAGACACCTTTTGGCACGATGTAAATGTACGCTATGAGAACCGCAGAGTTGACCCACTTCGTCCATTACTTGAACCCAATGCGCTTTATCAGCCTATTGAAGAGCTGTTTTCTAATTTAGGCAATTTTGCACGTATTCGTTTATCTCTTGCAAAGCTTGGTACTAAAGCGGGCAATAAAAACTTAAGCGTTAGCGAGCTACCAGCGATTAGAATTGATCATAAGCAGCATGAACCTTATGCCGCGTTTATAAATTATGTAGCAGAGCAAAAAAAGAAAAAAGGCCGCATATTACTCAGTGTTGAATCCGATGGTCGTCGCGAATCATTACTGAGCATTCTAAAACCAAGCGGTTTAAAATTTAAAGAATTTGAAACACTCGAACAATTTACAAAAAGCGCGAGTGATGTAGGTTTAATAGTAAGCCCGCTTGAACAAAGTGTAGTACTTGGTACTAAACCAAGCCTTTCTATTATTACCGAGCAAGAACTGCTAGGTATTAAAGTATCTCAACGCAGACGCCGCAAGCACAAGTACGAAGCCAGCCAAGATGCGCTAATCCGTAATTTAGCTGAGCTTAAAGAAGGCCAACCTGTTGTGCATCTCGATCATGGTGTTGGCCGTTACCAAGGTTTGCAAACAATTGATGCCGCAGGTGTAATTACTGAGTTTGTTACGATTACTTACGCAAGTGAAGCTAAACTTTACGTGCCAGTGTCTGCATTGCATATGCTGAGCCGTTACTCTGGCGGTGAAGAAGCTAGCGCCCCGCTGCATAAGCTTGGCTCAGATGCATGGGAAAAAGCAAAAAAACGTGCGGCTGAAAAAGTTCGCGATGTAGCAGCCGAATTACTCGACATTTATGCACAGCGCCAAGCAAAACCCGGTAATAAGTTTACTCTAGACGCCCCTGCATATCGCCAATTTAGCGATAGCTTCCCGTTTGAAGAAACTGACGATCAGCGCAACGCCATAGAAGCGGTGTTAGGTGATATGCAATCAAAGCAAGCCATGGACCGCTTAGTGTGTGGTGACGTGGGCTTTGGTAAAACAGAAGTGGCCATGCGCGCTGCTTTTGTAGCGGTTAACGATGATAAGCAAGTGGCAATTTTAGTGCCTACCACCTTGCTAGCTCAGCAGCACTATGAAAACTTTAAAGATCGTTTTGCTGATTTTCCTATTGAAGTTGGTGTACTTTCGCGCTTTAACTCCACTAAAGAGCAAAAAGACACGCTTGAAAAAATGGCAAACGGTAAGCTCGATATAGTTATTGGCACACATAAACTTATTCAGCATGACATTAAATTTAACGATTTAGGCTTACTCATTGTTGATGAAGAGCATCGCTTTGGTGTTCGTCAAAAAGAGAAAATTAAAGCCCTGCGTGCCGATGTAGACATACTCACACTAACTGCAACGCCAATACCGCGTACACTTAACATGGCCATGAGCGGCATGCGCGATTTATCAATAATCGCAACGCCACCGGCTAAACGTTTAGCGGTAAAAACCTTTGTACGCCAACGCGATGTAGAACTAATACGCGAAGCTGTACTACGTGAAATTAAACGTGGTGGCCAAGTTTACTTTTTGCATAACAATGTGGAAACTATTGACCGTGTTGCGCAAGAAATTAGTGAATGGGTGCCTGAAGCAAGCGTCACCTCAGCCCATGGTCAAATGCGCGAGCAAGAGCTTGAGCAAATAATGACTGACTTTTATCATCAAAAATACAACGTGCTGGTATGTACCACGATTATTGAGACCGGTATTGATGTACCAACAGCCAATACCATTATTATGGATAGAGCAGATAAACTTGGCCTTGCGCAATTACACCAATTACGTGGACGAGTTGGTCGAAGCCATCATCAAGCGTATGCCTATTTACTCACAGGTGACCCAAAAGCACTTTCTAAAGATGCGAGTAAACGCTTACAAGCAATCGAATCGTTAGAAGATTTAGGCGCAGGTTTTGCCCTCGCTACACACGATTTAGAAATTCGTGGTGCGGGTGAGTTACTTGGCGACGATCAATCAGGTCAAATGCAAACTATCGGTTTTAGCTTGTACATGGAAATGCTCGAGCAAGCTGTAAATGCGCTACGTGAAGGTAAAGAACCAACACTTGAAAACCTACTTCAAAAACAAACCGAAGTGGATTTAAAATTAGCTGCATTATTACCAGATGACTACATACACGATGTAAATGCACGCTTAGGCATGTACAAGCGCGTTGCAAGTTGTGCTAACCTTGATGACATGGATGAACTGCAGGTAGAACTTATAGACCGTTTTGGTTTGCTGCCTGATGCTGCTAAAAACTTATTTAGCCTGCAACAACTTAAAATGCAAGCCAGTAATTTAGGCATCACAAAAATTGAAGCAAACCCTAAGGGCGGTTACTTTGAGTTTAGCCAAGATACCAAGGTTAACCCTAGCTTCATCATTGGTTTGATACAAAGTGCGCCTAAGGTGTACAAAATGGATGGCGCAAATAAACTGCGCTTTGCAATTAGTGAAGCTAACGCTCGCGAACGCTTAAAAATGGTCACTGCAATGATTGCAGATTTCGAAAAAAAGGTTAGCCATTAATGTTGCTAAAAAAATCGCTAGTTATTTTATGCTGCTTGTTTAGCAGCACTGCATTTGCAGAACGCTGGTTTGAGGTTGAGGTGCTTGTATTTAAGCAGCGCCCTGCTCCGTATTTGCAAGAAGATTTTACACTTAAGCACAAAGCTATTGAGGATAAAAACTCTCTAGATTTAATGACACCTCTTTATACAGAGCAAGCAATGCAAGCATGTATAGATGGTGATGAGCGTTTTCAAAAACGCTCTTTTACCGACTCATTAGTTAATTCAAACCCACAATCGGGTGTATGCGGTGACAGTACAAACTACCTACAAAGCTACGATGAGCTACCTATAACACCTCTAGCACCCGCTAAAGATGATATGCAGCAAACTTATTTATTAGCGCCAGAACAACTGCAATTTAAAGCGCAGTACCGACAGCTAGATCGCAAAGGATTAACACCTATTCTACATACTGGCTGGCGCTTTGAAGGCGCAAGTAAATCGCGTGCTCCAAGTATGCATTTAATAGCAGGTAAACACCTTAAAAGTGATTCCAACGTAACCCCTAGCTATTCAAATCCTGATTTTGTAAGTTTATTAAACTCACAACCTGAACTGTTTAACGACCCAAACCAATCAAAAGCAGAATGGGAACTAGACGGTTTATTTAAAATACACTTACGACATTATTTATACATTACAGCTAATTTTGATATTAGCCAAAAACTAGAAAATGGCGATATAGAGTCAGCCCGCTTTTCTCAGTTTAGACGTGTAATAAGTGGTGAAGTACATTACTTTGACCACCCACGAATGGGCATGATCGTCCAAATCAGAAAATTCAAACATTAATACTAAGTAGGATATAACAATGAAAAAACTCCTTATCATCGCAGCTACACTAAGCCTTGCGGCTTGTTCTAAAGTAAGTCTTGAGAGTTACGAAAAAATCAAAGTAGGTATGGACAAGACTGAAGTTGAAACCATTTTGGGAAGTGCAGATAATTGTGTTGAAAAAACACTGCATACTAATTGTGTGTGGGGCGACGAAGCAAAAAATATCGAGATCACGCTAGTATCAAACAAAGTAACTTTATATAGTAAACATGGTTTAGCTAATAAATAAATTTAAAAAAGGGACTGATTTTATCAGTCCCTTTTTTAATTACTAAAATTCATTTTTTGGAGTAGATAAGCTCAATATTAACGATTTTACTACGATTTAACGTTATTTTATAGCGTTGGTAGAGTGTTCTATCTTCCTCAGTTAGCACAAGCACCATGTTAAGTTGATAGCGCCGTTCAACCGCCTGCTTAGAAATTTTATTACTATCTAAATGATATAACTTCCCTTCACCACGCTTTAAATAACGCGCAAATGGTGCAAGACTAAATTGCAGTGTTTGTTGCAGTGTATCGTAACCGGGTAAAAATTCTTTTGCACTAACACGTGTCTCACTTGCAAAGTGTAACCACTGCGCGGCTTGTTTATTTTGCTGACGACGCTTTGAAAAAATAGATCTAACTTCTTTAGGTATTTTTTTAAAGCGTGTGTATTCAAGCCAAATTAGCTGACTCGCTATTTTGTCTTTGGTAATACTATTTTTAAAACTAAATCGCCACTTAGGTCGCCCTTGTACAATAGCTCGCCAGATCATACGTGTAATGTCTTCTTTAAATATTTCACGTAGTCCGTAAATGACCCCCAAAATTAAAATAAGCGTCGCGGTGACTTCAGTAAACGTTGAGCGGGCATTAAGTATCACAACCATCACAAATGCCATGATAACAGCTGTTACAGTGCCTTTAACTAATCGTTTAAGGTAGCTGTTAAGAAAACGCGTTTGGCGCTGTAATATAACGCCATGCTCAATTAAACGTTGTAACAAGCGCATTTTATTTGTTATTCGATTTGCGTCTTGCATGGTGGTTTCAGAATTGTAGCTTTTCTCTGCTCGGTACGTATTTTCGTTTTTACAAAACTGCAGTAAATCGTTACGCTCTTTAGCATAATCGCTACTACGTGGGCCTTCATCTAAAAGCTTTAAAAATGATTGTTCGACATGCCAACTTAAATAGTTATCAGCATTGGTAAAAAATGGAAGTAGTTTTTCGTCATCTGGCGTGTAGCGACGCAGCTTTTTTAAAAGTCCTTCACTTTGTTCATATACTTCGTTAGCGCGTTTATAAAAGTCTTCTGCTTCATCAATTTTTAACGCGTCTTTAATGTCGGCATCAAGGGCTAAACGCACTTGGTAACAAAATAAATTAAGGTTTTGACGGTAATCTTGCTGCTCACCTTTGTTTTTACTAACAAAACGGCTTCGTACTAATGGCAAGTGTATATTGTTAGCATTGTAGGCTAAATGCGATTTAAAGTGGTTATTAAAGTAAGATTCTTCGGTAAGCGTTTGCGGATTAATCCCCATTTCATTAGGGATAGAAAAATACAGATCTATGCGCTGTTCAGAACGAGGAGTTAGCTCTGGTTCAATGACAAAAGATAAGTTTTCATCTTGTTTTAACAATCAGTTCTCCTTCTAAAATATCGTTTTAGTGTACTTGTCTCCTTCGTTTTGTTCAATAAAAAAGGCTCAGTAAATACTGAGCCTTAATACGATTAATGTGCTAGTTAAAACTTGTAGTTTACACTTGCAAAAACACGTGAACCAATTACATCATAAACTTCTGGAACAGTACCCATATCGTTACCACCTAATACTTTCTCAGGCTCTTTATCGAAAATGTTGTTCATGCCACCAGTAAATCGTAATGCATCATTCAAGTTGTAGCTCATTGAAATATCGTGGTAAATAACGTTGTCAGTACTAAAGTTTTCACCGTAGTAGTCACCATCCATTCCACGAAGGAATCTTGCGTTATAAAGGATATTTAATGAATCAGTTAGATCGTAATTAACTGAAAGGTTAGACTTTATTTTAGAGTAACCACCGATGTTGCCATCAATAGTACCTGTGTAATTAATGTCATCTTCTTCAAACTTAATTAAATAAGTTGTATCAAGGTTTATACGGTAGTTATCTGCAGAGTAGCTAATATTCCAATCAACACCTGACGTTTCTTGAGAACCTACGTTAGTAAGTGCTGAACTTAGGTTAGATAAGTCACCAGATTGTGTAATGTTTACTGATGAACATGATTCTGAGTCACCTGCAAAACAGCTATTCATTTCGTTTTGAACATCTAAGCGAGTAATCGCATTAGTAATATCAAACTTCCAGTAATCTAGAGTTGTTGATAAACCGTCAGCTACTTCCCAAACCATACCAAAAGTGAAAGAGCGACTTTCTTCGGCTTTAAGATCGTTATCACTTGTGTAGTTTACAAGTATTTGAGCATCTTGTTCGTTGCCCCATGGATCAGCTAGGTAATCGTACGAACCTGAGTTACCACCAAACAGTTCTGATACGTTTGGTGCTCTAAAGCCAGTAGCTAATACAGAACGAACCATAAACTCTTCAGTTACATTCCACGTTGCACCAAGTTTCCACGTTGTTTCGCCACCAAAGGTAGAGTAGTTATCGTAGCGAGCAGCACCTTCAAGGGTAACAGTCTCTAATACCGGCATAGATGTTTCAAAGTAGATAGACTGTACTGAGAAATCACCTTCAGTTGGATCTTGTTGTGCAGCTGTGCTCTCACCAAGCTGAGTAATTAGATCTGGTGTGTAGTAACCACTTTCAAAGCGGTTTTCTACACCGATTGCGTAACCAATATCACTTTCTGTTACTGCGCTATAACCAGCTGAAAGAATAAATTGCTCGTTACCACCTTCGTTTGACTCAGTATAAATTGAATCGTTAGATGTTAATAAGCTACGATCTAAAGAATCACCGCTGAACCAAAGAGCTTGGTTTGCATAAATGCTTTCTTCAACTCGACTTGCATTAATTGAGTTTTGAACTTTATCTTTTGAGTCATTACGACCGTAAGTTGCACTTACATCCCAGCTTGCATCGTTATCTAATAAACCTTGTAATGCAACAGATACACGGTAAGTGTCAGTTTCTTGCTCATAAATACGAGGACCAGCATCAACCATTCTTCTTCTGTACTCTAAAGAGTCAGCAAGATCGCCTGTATCTGCGTCACGGAAGCTATCTGTGTAAGTTGAATCCAAGCTAGAAGTACTTAAATCAATACTTGCTGGTTGTGGTGCAAGTTGTTGATTAGATTCACGACGTGTATACATCAAATCAACATTAAATGTAGTGTCTGAGTCTAGCTCTTTGTCAAAACTAGTAAATAAGCTGTATAGCTCATTAGGTGTTTGAGCATAGCTTGATGTTGTGAAGTCGTATGAAGTAGTTCTATCTGCAAAAACACCATTACCCTGGTAAGTTCTGCCGCCCAGTGTTCCTTCAGGGATAAATGAAGACTCGCCAGGCTCTACAAAACGACGATCCGACTGAATTACTTCACCACGGTTTGAGTATTGAGCACCAACAACTAAGTTGCCATCGGCAATATTCATTCCGTGTAATAAACTAACACCGTAGTTATTGCCATCACCTTTTGTAGTGCGGCTTCCTTCAACGTTTAGCTCTGAACCTTCAAAATCTTTCTTTGTTATAATGTTAACAACACCAGCAATAGCATCAGAGCCATATACTGCAGACGCGCCGTCTTTTAAGATTTCGATAGATTTGATCATTGCTACAGGAATGGTATTTAAATCAACAGAAGAATCTGCGCCGGTACCTGAAGAAACCATACGACGACCATTTAATAATACCAGTGTACGTTGCGAACCCATACCACGTAAGTTAACTGTCGCAGAACCACCTGAACCATTATTACTTGAAGCGCCTAAGCTAATACCAGCAGCTGATGGCTGAGTAGAAAGTATGTCAGCAACAGATGTGAAACCACTTTTTGCAATGAAGTCATCACCGATAACTGTGATTGGGCTTGCTGTTTCCATATCAGTACGGTTAATACGAGAGCCCGTCACCTGAATTTTTTCAATTGATGTAGCTGCTTCGTCAGCCGCTAAAACTTGCACACTTGAGAACATTGGTATTGCTGCAATTACAGCTAAGCCAAGAGTTGATTTTTTCATGAAAGAACCCTACTTGTTGAAGTTTACCTTTATTGGTAATGCTCACTTGTTATAAGAATAGTGAGTCAGATGGGCAACTTAGGCGCTTTTAACTGAACGAAAACTTAACGCCAGTACGCTTTTTATCAATCAACAAAATAGAACAACTCTTTTGGGGACATACGTTACAACTTGTTTCATTGTTAACGAATAAATACACTTAAATATCAATAGCATAAACAATTTAAGATACTTAAATAACACAGTTGAAACCAAACTGGTCAACTTTGTAATTCAATGTAACTAATCGAATTGTGTACCAAATTCAGATAAATTAACAAGTTAATCACAGCAAATTATTAAAACCGCAAAACTAAATGTTAATTACTAACCGAATTTACGCATGTTTGGTGCTTAAATAGCTTTATCTGACTACTTTGCGGTTTTTTTGATTAGACTTTTTGTTCAGCCACAATTAAAACTGTGTCTTTATTGAATTAGTTTCATATTATAAAAACTTATATTGGCTACTTGATTCAAATAGCAGTTTTAGTGATCTTCTCGCTTAAATAATCGTATGGATAACAATGCAAATTGCTAATGGTAAATGGATTGCATGAAAGTTAGGTATTAAGCCTAATACGTTACATAAAAAGAGTAATTTAGTGTTTGTATTAAAGAGGTTGTATTATCTTTGACTGTTAGCTCTAAATTCCAGAGCATATTTTGCTCAGAACAAATGCCAACCATGGTATTACTCTGCCACAGGCCATTATGTTTTTTAAATTGCTGAGGAATGTAACCCATATACATAGTAATGCCTTTAAGCTTGGCATCTTCAATTGTAAGGTTTGTTGGCAAATCACTAAAAATAGTAAATGGAGTTTCGGGAGAAAGAGTTTTCTCGCTTAACCATACTTTAACATCATTTGAAAAAGTACAAGGCAAATTGGCTGTGCATGTGGCATTTTCTAGAAACTTTTCATCTGTATTTTTGGAAAAATCACATGCTGTTAATAAAAAAAATACCGCCGTGAATAAACTTAATCTATATATAAGCATAACAATTTCGCACTAAAGAAAAACAAATACTAATAATCGCGACTGCAAATAACAAGTGCGAGTGTTACTATTAAGCCAAATTAGGCACAAACTGTATCAAAAAATAAACAACAAGCTCACAAACATTGATTGATGTCATAATTTTATGTAATTGACCTATCTTTTTTAGGCCAAAAAATTTATCATTTCACCCGCAAAAAATAAGGGTTTCTCAAGTTTTTTTCTGAAGCTTTCATGTATTGAAAGTTTTAGATAACACGCTTGAGAAAATAGTAGGCCCCACTTTTAAAGGTGGGTAATTCATTTCTAAACGCATTTATTGCAGCGGAAGCCAGAAAATGAGCCAAACAGTAGCATCACAAACTGAGTATAACTATAAGGTTGTACGCCAATTCGCTATTATGACAGTGATTTGGGGCATCGTTGGCATGAGTATTGGGGTTCTGATTGCTGCCCAATTAGCTTGGCCAGCACTTAACTTTGATACACCATGGTTAACTTACTCTCGACTACGTCCGTTACACACGAACGCAGTAATTTTCGCATTTGGTACCAGTGCACTTTTTGCGACGTCTTATTACGTCGTACAACGTACTTGTCAAACGCGTCTTTTCTCAGACAAACTCGCCGCCTTTTCTTTTTGGGGCTGGCAGCTAGTTATTGTATTAGCAGTAATTACATTACCACTTGGTATTACTAGCTCAAAAGAATACGCAGAACTTGAATGGCCAATCGATATTTTAATCGCTGTGGTTTGGATTGTTTACGCTATTGTATTCTTTGGTACTTTAATCAAGCGTAAAGTGTCGCACATTTATGTTGCTAACTGGTTCTATGCTGGCTTTATTATTACTGTTGCAGTACTACACATTGTAAACAGCATGGCAGTGCCTGTATCGTTAACTAAATCATATTCAATCTACGCTGGTGCGGTAGATGCTATGGTTCAGTGGTGGTACGGTCATAACGCTGTAGGTTTCCTACTTACTGCTGGTTTCTTGGGTATGATGTATTACTTTGTACCTAAACAAGCAGGTCGTCCAGTGTACTCATACCGTTTATCGGTAGTTCACTTTTGGGCTCTAATTTCATTATATATCTGGGCTGGTCCTCATCACCTTCACTACACAGCGCTTCCTGATTGGACGCAAAGTTTAGGTATGGTTATGTCTATTATCCTATTCGTACCGTCTTGGGGTGGTATGATTAACGGTATTATGACGCTATCTGGCGCGTGGCATAAACTACGTACTGATCCAGTACTACGCTTCTTAGTTGTTTCGTTGTCTTTCTACGGTATGTCTACGTTTGAAGGTCCAATGATGGCAATTAAATCTGTAAATGCGTTATCTCACTACACAGATTGGACAATCGGCCACGTACACTCAGGTGCACTAGGTTGGGTTGCTATGATTTCAATTGGTGCTATTTACCACTTAATTCCTGCGTTATTCGCGCAAGGTCGTATGTATAGCGTTAAATTGGTTAATACCCACTTCTGGTTACACACTGTAGGTGTTGTTTTATACATTGTTGCAATGTGGATTTCAGGTGTAATGCAAGGTCTAATGTGGCGTGCAGTAAATGCTGACGGTACATTAATGTACAGCTTTGTGCAGTCTTTAGAAGCGTCGCATCCTTTCTATATCATGCGCTTTGTAGGCGGTGTATTCATCGTAACGGGTATGTTAGTTATGGCTTATAACGTTTACCGCACTATTTCAGCTGAGAAAGAATCTCTGAAACTAGACGCGCAAGCACAATTAGCATAACGGAGTGAGATGATGAGCAAGAAAAATTCACAAAACAAACATGAGATAGTAGAAAAGAACGTTGGCCTTATGGCTATTCTGACTGTTTTTGCTATTAGCTTTGGCGCGTTAGTTGAGATCACTCCGCTAATGTTTCAAGACGATACAACTAAACCAGTGGAGGGTTTACGCCCTCTTAACGCTTTAGAAATGGAAGGCCGCGACCTTTACGTGCGTGAAGGTTGTTCTAACTGTCACTCACAAATGATTCGTCCTTTTCGTGATGAAGTTGAGCGTTATGGTCACTACTCTGTAGCAGGCGAATCAGTATGGGATCATCCGTTTTTATGGGGTTCTAAACGTACTGGTCCTGACTTGGCTCGTGTTGGTAAGCGCTACTCGGACGATTGGCATTATGCTCACTTAGTTGATCCACGTGCTGTGGTTCCTGAGTCAAACATGCCAGGCTTTCCTTGGTTAGCAGAGAATACGGTTGATACAAGCCTTACTCTGAAAAAACTACAACTTTTCCGTGATACTTTTGCTATTAACCCAGAAAACCCAAAACATCCGGGTTTAGGTTATGGCGATGATGCAGAGCTTCAAGCAGATGTTGATAAAGTTAATGCTATGAATGATGGCAAAGGCGCAACAGAAATCCAAGCTCTCATCGCGTATTTACAGCAACTTGGTACCCACTTGAAGTAAAAAATTATGGATTACGGAACATACAGAGGTATTTTGACTCTGGTAATTTTAGTATTGTTTATTGTGATTGTTGCATGGGCATATAGCAAGCGAAGCAAAACTCGTTTCGACAGCGCAGCTAATGCCATTTTTGAAGATGAAAAAAAACATGACAACACGCTCTCTAACGAGGAAAAGGAGTCTGAAAAATGACTAGCTTTTGGAGTATTTGGGTTATTGTATTAACCCTTGCATGCTTATGCATCATCTTTGGCTTATTAGTTTGGAACTTAAAAAACTATGCAGGCGTAGAAGAAGGTGAAAGCTGTGGACATGAATTTGACGGTATTGAAGAGCTAAATAATCCACTACCAAAATGGTGGACTTACATGTTTTTCGCAACTTTTGCTTGGTCGGTATATTACCTTGCAGCTTTCCCAGGTTTAGGTAACTGGGAAGGTTTTGGTAAATGGACTAGCTCTAACCAAGGTATTACGTCTTTAGCTGAATCTAAAAAAGCAGTTGCAGAGGCAAAAGCGGATGGTCGCTTTGTAAAACTTGATAAAGAGTACGAAGCTGCAGAAGAGCGCTTTGGTCCTATTTTTAATAAACTTGCACAAGTACCCGTTTTAGATTTAGTTAGTTCTAAATTTGAAGGTGATGCAGCGCAGCAAATAGCACTTGATAATGATAATAAACATGAGCAAACAGATGGCCAAGTCGCCATTGAAATTGGTCAGCGTTTATTCTCACAAAACTGCGCGCAATGCCATGGCTCTGATGCACGTGGTGGTACTGGCTTCCCTAACCTAACTGATAAAGATTGGTTATATGGCGGAACACCTGACAAAATTAAAGAAACACTTCTTTATGGTCGTATTGCAGCAATGCCAGCTTGGGGTCCTGCTCTTGGCGAACAAGGCGTTAAAGAAATGACAGCACATGTGCTGAGCCTTTCTGGTCGTACTGTTAACCAAAAAGACGCAGACGCAGGTGCCGCTAAGTTTGCAATGTGTGCCGCATGTCATGGTGCTGACGGTAAAGGGTCGGTTGCACATAACCTACCATTTGGCGCGCCTAACCTGACTGATAACATTTGGTTATATGGTGGTTCTCAACGTGCTGTTGAAGAAACTCTTAACCACGGCCGTGCCGGTGTAATGCCTGCATGGAAAGACATTTTAGGTGAAGATAAGATTCACTTATTAACTGCCTATGTTTACAGTTTATCGCAAGATAAATAAGCACGCGGTTAATAAAATGTTTATAAATTAATTTATTTAATTCAATAGATTAATCCAGATCAAAAAAGCCTCCACTGTGAGGCTTTTTTTTAGTCTTTTACGTATAATTCCTATAAAATAACGCTTCCTAAACTAATTTTAGAGACACTATGCAACCTACTCCGTGGTATAAAAATTTTTGGCCTTGGTTTTTAATCTTTTTTCCGTTAGTTGCCATTATTGGCTGTATTAGCTTATTTATTACGGCAATAGGTAACGGTCCAGATATGGTTGTTGACGACTACTACAAAAAAGGTAAAGCAATAAACTTAGAACTGACTAAGTTTGAAAAAGCAAAAGCACTTTATTTACATGGCGAATTGAATGTAACCAACGAGCGTGTAAGCTTTAAGTTTACAAAAGGCGACAGCAGTAACGTGCATGTATTAAAGCTCTCGTTTTACCATCGCACCATTAAAGCGCATGACTTTGAAGCAACACTTACTCCTAATGCCAATCAGGAATTTACTGCATTACTTAATGAGTATACACAAGGCGCCTACTCAGTATTTATTGAGCCAATAGATGGCAGTTGGAAAATGAAAGAAAATATAACGTTACCAACTGAACAAACCGTTTTAGTTACTCCTAATTATAAGTAGTAATAACTATGTCTAACTCTTGCTTTCATTGCCTTGAAAGTGTGCCAAACGGATTTAGCGCAAACGTTATAATTGACGATATTGCCCAGCCAATGTGTTGCATTGGCTGCCAAGCTGTTGCGCAAAATATTGTTGTTCAAGGTATGACCGATTATTATAAATACCGAACGGTTCGTGCTGGAAAGGTCGAACAGCTGGTACCTGAGCAACTCGCATTTATAAAAAGTTATGACAACGAAGACATTCAAGACGAATTTATAGCCACTAGCGATAATATCTCAGAGGTATTATTAAGCGTTGAAGGTATAACCTGCGCCGCTTGTGCATGGCTTATCGAAAAACAACTCTTAAATTTAACCTCAGTTAAGCGTGTTGATGTAAATACATCTACCAACCGCGCGATGATTCAATGGGATAAAACCAGCACCCCGTTGAGTGAGGTTATTACTTCCTTAGCTAAAATTGGTTATAAAGCCTACCCATTTCAATCAGATATTGAAGCTAAGCAAAAACAACAAACTGCCAAAGCCTATATTCGCCGTTTAGGTGTTGCAGGCTTAATGACCATGCAAGTAATGATGTTTGCGTTCGCCATGTACTTTGGCATGTTTTCAGGCATGGACAGTAACTTTGAGCAGTATTTTAGATGGATCAGCTTGGTACTGGCCTCTCCGGTTATTTTATATAGCGCACTGCCCTTTTTAACCAATGCTATAAATGGCTTAAAAGCAAAACAGCTCAATATGGATTTACCCGTATCGCTGGCTATTTTTGGTGCGTTTGGCGCAAGTTGTTACGCCACATTTATGCAAGTCGGCGAAGTGTATTTTGAATCTGTGTGCATGTTTACCTTTTTACTTTTATTAGGTAAGTACCTTGAATTTAGAGCGCGTTTAAAAGCGAGCGAATTTACTGCCAACTTACAAAAATTATTGCCATTAACAGCCCGCACTATTAACGAAAGTGGCGAAGAGCTTATAATAGCAGCCAAAAAACTAAAACTTAATGACGTAGTACTCATTAAAGCCGGCGAAACAATTCCTGCCGATGGCGAATTAATTAAAGGTAAAACTACGGTTGATGAATCAATGATGACGGGGGAACATCAACCCGTTACAAAATTTATTGGCCACAATGTCTACGCCGGCTGCGTTAACCACGACGGCGTTATTGAAATAAAAATTAATAAAATTGGCCAAAATACGCTTTTAAATCAAATTATACGCTTGCAACATAATGCATTAACTAAACGCCCTAAACTGGTTGAAATTACAGATAAAGTTGCGCAATGGTTTATAGCGTGCCTGCTTATATTTGCTTCACTTACAGCCATTGGCTGGTACCAAATTGATCCTGAACACGCATTTTGGATTACCATTTCGGTTTTAGTTGCTACCTGCCCGTGTGCCCTGAGCTTAGCTATACCTACCGCGCTTACATGTGCGGTGGCAACGCTTACTCGCAAAGGTGTATTGATAAAACAAGCGCATGTGCTCGAAACCCTCTCTCAAATTACTTTATTTGCATTTGATAAAACGGGCACGCTTACGCAAGGTAAATTTAGCCTTGATGAAGTAGATATAATCGATAAACAGTATACAAAAGCGCAAGTGCTAGATATGGCAGCCATGCTAGAGCGTTATTCTGAGCACCCTATCGCCAGTGCATTTGATGAGTTTACGCCAGCTCACCGCAGTCTTAATAACGTTGAAGTACATCCAGGGCTGGGAATTAGCGCACAAGATGCAACTAATCATTACGCAATTGGTAAAAGTGGTTGGTTTAATAGCAAAAAATCAAATGCACAAGCGAGCTTGTATATAAATAAGCAAGTTGTTGCACGTTTTTACTTTGTTGATAAAGTGAAAAGCGATGCTAAAAAGCTTATAGACTCACTTCAATCGCAAAACTTAACGTGTCACATGTTAACCGGTGACGCGTCAGATGCTGGGCAAAAAGTAGCTAAGCAACTTAAACTTGAAAGTGTGCAATTTGGATGTTCTCCACAAGATAAACAAACCGCCGTTGAGCAATGGTCTTCACAAAATGAAGTCGTTGCAATGGTAGGTGATGGTGTAAACGACAGCCCGGTATTTGCTAGTGCGCACTTATCTATTGCTATGGAAACCGGTGCAGACATATCAAAAAATAGCGCCGATGTAGTACTTCTTAATAGCGATTTAGCCTCCATTGGTCACTTACTTAATGTAGCAAAACAAACCAGACGTATTATTAAGCAAAATCTTGCGCTGTCTTTATTGTATAATGCTTCAATATTACCACTGGCAGCGTTGGGCTTAGTTGCTCCTTGGATGGCTGTTATTGGCATGTCTGCCAGCTCAATTATTGTGATTAGTAATTCACTAAGGCTATTAAAGTTATGAGCATAATTTACATTTTGATCCCTATCGCCATTTTGTTCGTCATTATTGCTATTGGTGTTTTCTTTTGGGCAGTGAAAAGCGAGCAGTTTTCTGACTTAAACAAGCAAGGTCATAGTATTTTGTTTGAAGATGACAAAGAGCAACATAACAAAAGTAATGATTGACCCTCTTTATACCAGCGCTTTTTTAATGGGGCTAATAGGTAGCGGTCATTGCATTGCTATGTGTGGCGGTATTGCAAGCTCATTACAACTAGCAAGTGACAAACGCAAAACATTTACCTATTCATTTGCTTATAATATTGGACGTGCTCTGAGCTACATGGCAGCAGGCGCACTTGTTGCTGGTATTAGCAGCCAATTTGCAAGGCAAAACACCTCCTTCTCTTTAGTACTTTCGTTCATTGCAGCTATTTTTATGCTCCTCGTTGGTGTGTATATAATGCGCTTGGGCCCTACTTTGCAATGGTTAGAGAAAATTGGTAAAACCTTGGTGTGGCAACATATTGTTAAGCTAAATAAATATTTAATGCCTATTAACTCTCCTTTTAAAGCCCTAGGTTACGGTGCGTTGTGGGGATGGCTACCTTGTGGGCTTGTATACTCAGCGCTTACATGGGCGATGACTAGCCCAAGTGCCCTAGACGGTGCCTTAGTTATGCTTTGCTTCGCTTTGGGTACTTTTCCCGCGATGATCACATTAGGCATTACCGCGCAAAAACTAAATACTATTATTAACCATCCATGGACCCGAATTGTATTAGGCAGTGTTATAATTTGGTATGGTATCTACTTATTGATTATTGCAACTGACAAACTGGTACATTAATCTATTCGCATTATTAACCTTTATGGTTATTTTGCAGTCGTGTATAAAAATTTAAACGGATTAAATTATGGATTTCTCTCAAAGTCGCGCTAAAGGTAATTGTGCTATTAGCTGTAATAACTGCAGTATTAGTCAATTGTGTTTGCCATTTTCACTTAATGGCCAAGAAATGGACAAGCTTGACGAAATTATTGAGCGAAAAAAACCACTCCATAAAGGCGACTATCTATTTGAATCAGGTGCACCTTTACAGGCTATTTATGCGGTTCGTTCTGGTTCATTTAAATCGTACACGCTATCGGAGCGAGGTGATGAGCAAATTACCGGCTTTCATTTAGCGGGCGACCTAGTTGGTTTTGACGCAATAAGTAAAATGACTCATCCCAGTTTTTCGCAAGCACTTGAAACGTCAATGGTGTGCGAAATCCCATTCGATACTCTTGATGAACTATCAGGAAAATTACCAAAGCTTCGCCAACAAATAATGCGCTTAATGAGCAGTGAAATTACATACGATCAAGAAATGCTGCTATTACTCAATAAAAAATCAGCAGAGGAACGCTTAGCTAGTTTCATTTATAACCTGTCAGAGCGTTTTGGTGAGCGTGGTTTTTCGCGTAAAGAATTTAGATTTACAATGACTCGTGGCGAAATAGGCAATTACTTAGGCCTAACAGTAGAAACCATTAGCCGTTTATTAAGTCGTTTTCAAAAAGCTGACTTAATTAAAGTAGAGGGTAAATTTATTACAATTTTAGATAATGATGCCTTGGCTAAAACCGCAGCAATAGTAAAACCTCGTTAGTACCTGCCTCGAATAACAATCCTTTACTCGTAATTGTTATGTAAATAAAGTGTAATTATTGCAATTACACTTACCTTCGACTAATACTTTAGAAGTGGGCTTAATTAAAGTTCTACAAATAAAGAACTTCATTTAACTCAGTACCATTATTTGGCGCAGCGCATTTTACAAAAGCAATAATGCAATTTTATCATCGTTAAAAACTTCTATTTTATTCACTAAATGAAAGGAAATATTATGCGTAATATTTTATGTCTCTTGTTTATTTTTTCTTTAGGTATATTCAGTGCTCAAGCATTAAGTTTCATGATTCCAGATGATGGGGCCGATGACTCTCAATCGTTAAAAGAATTAATTTTGAACACTGAGGAGAATGGTGAATTAATTATTGAACAACCAGGCGTTTATGATATTTGCTCAGCTATAATTTTTAAAAACATCAGTAATGTTGTTATCTCTGCAAAAAAGGGAGTAGTGCTGAGAAAGTGTGATAGATTTGAAGGTGAATATATTTTAGCTTTCTATAACTCACATTTTGTAACTATTGAAGGCTTCATCTTTGAAGGGCTAACAAAAGATAAGGTTAATTACGCTTGGGGCGAGCAAGGTTTACTTTTAGCTGGTTCTTCTGATATTTCAGTGCATCATAATCAATTTTTTAACTTCGGAGATGCAGCAATTAGAGCTACTTCTTCTCACTTATCTTCTTTCGAAGGACCTATTAATTCTTTCAGAATCAAGATTAGTAATAATTACTTTGAAAATATCACGCAAGTTACGACAACTCACCCTTGGAATAATAACTTTGGTGGTACGCATGATATTAGAGTTGAAAATAATACTTTCGAAGGCATGAAAGGCTCTTTAAAATTCGCCTCTGTAAAGCCAGTGTCTAAGGCTTTAGTAAGATATAATACGTTTAGAAATACAAAAGGTACTGCTATCGAGCTGACCTATTATTCAAATGTTAAAATCATTGCGAATACTTTTTTAGACACAAAAAAATTTATACTCAATGCTTATCCAAACAAGCCAAAAAGTGTGACAATTCCTTTTAATTGGGGGAGTATTTATTTTACGCATAACAGTATTATACGTTCGAAAGGGGGTATTAGAATACAATCTGATGTGACGGGAGAGCTCATTGACGATAATTACGTAAGAGGCATTTATATCAATAATAATCACTTTCTTGATATTGATATGACCGTTTACCCAGAAAAAAAATACTGGGATCTAATTAACTTATTTACTCGCGGTGGGAAAAATTATTTATTTTCTACAATTAAAGACAATACCTATAACCTACTCCCAGGGGTAAGCTTTGTAAAAGAAACTTACGGATTTTCCCAAGAAAATAATATATTACTGGAATCTAAGAATAATTAAAAAGTATAATTTTTTAGTTTAAAGTAACTTTTCAGTATATTTCACAGCCTTTGAGTTACTAAATTTTAGATATCCTTATGAGTTAAGGCTTCTTCAGTCTATTTTGGCCTTAGGTGAGACTGAGTCGATGCAACTTACGTACTACCAATGAATAGGAAATGGAAATCTATAAAAGGCAAACATGCACCGCAATTAAATCGCTATAAATTAAAAAAGAGCAAAAAAACATCAAGTATATTTAAAACTTGGAACGAAAATATTTTTTGATTTAGAACAACAATTTATATGCTACCCCTTTAACTGTTTTATATTTACGTTACACTAAATGTACACCCGTTAGGTAAATGGAGTAGCATATGAACACTATTAAACGCATTATTGCGGTTATTGACCCCACCAAAGATGATCAACACGGTTTAGCACGTTCAATAGATTTAGCTAAAAAATCTGGCGCAAGTATTACCGCCTTTATGACGGTTTACGACTTCTCTTACGAAATGACGACTATGCTATCTGGCGATGAACGCGAAGCAATGCGCGATGCCGTACTAAAAGATCGCCAGCTATGGCTAAACGATTTAGTTTCCCCTTACAAAGATATAAATATTGAAACCCAAGTGGTTTGGCATAACCGCCCTTACGAAGCCATAATCGATACTGTAATTGATGAAAAGTACGATTTAGTAATTAAAGGCACACATCAACATGGTGCACTTAAATCAGTTATTTTTACCCCGACCGATTGGCACTTAGTACGCAAATGCCCCGCTCCGGTATTATTTGTAAAAGAAATGGCATGGCCAGCAAACGGTAATATTTTAGCTGCTGTAAATGCGGTTAGTGAAAATGAAGAACATGTAGCACTTAATAAACGCGTTATTAAAGACGCACAATATTTATGTGAACTTGCCAACGCAAAACTTAATTTAGTTAATGCCTACCCTGCAACTCCTATTAATATTGCCATCGAAATTCCTGAGTTTAACCCAGGACTTTATAACGAATCAGTTAAAAAGCATCATCATGAATCAACCAATGCACTTGCTGCAGAGTTTAATTTAAACCCAGAGCAATGTTTTATTGAAGAAGGCCTGCCGGAGGATGTAATCCCTGATGTAGCGAAGCGGTTAAATAGCGAATTAGTTGTTATTGGTACTGTAGGCCGCACGGGCTTAAGTGCCGCTCTTGTAGGTAATACAGCAGAGCATGTAATTGATAGCCTAGACTGTGATGTACTGGCACTCAAACCCGATGGTTACGTGAGCCCTATGGCAAAGGATTAATTTTAAGCTTTATGTGCAAGTTATAAGCGAGTTATTTTTACGTGTTAATAAGGCACGTTTAAATCAATTTTAATTACATCCTAAACTCGCATATTCAGGTGGTTTGGGTATAATACGCCCCTTTATTTTTAGCAAATAACTTTGCTGTATTGTTTTACTAGGGGGCGTAATTGTCACACTCAGATCAAGCTAAAGCTCAATTTAACTTAAATAAGCTGCAAAAGCGTTTACGTCGCCAAACTGGTCAAGCCGTTATGGACTTCAATATGATTGAAGAAGGTGACCGTATAATGGTATGCCTTTCTGGCGGCAAAGATAGCTACACAATGCTTGAAATGCTTCAACATTTAAAACGTGTAGCACCTATAAAGTTTGACCTAGTTGTTGTAAATCTTGATCAAAAACAACCTGATTTTCCTGAGCATGTTTTACCCCAGTATCTTGATAAATTAAATGTTGAATACAAAATTGTAGAAGAAGATACTTACAGTATTGTTACCGATATTATCCCTGAAGGTAAAACAACGTGTTCACTTTGCTCACGCTTACGTCGTGGTATTTTATACCGCACAGCAAAAGAGCTAGGCGCTACTAAAATAGCCCTTGGTCATCACCGTGACGACATGATTGAAACATTGTTTTTAAATATGTTTTACGGCGGAAAGCTAAAAAGTATGCCGGCTAAATTAATGAGTGATAACGGCGAGCATATGGTTATTCGCCCACTTGCATACTGTAAAGAAAGCGACATAAGCCAATACGCATTTGTACAAGGTTACCCTATCATTCCGTGTAACCTATGTGGCTCGCAAGAAAACTTACAGCGTAAACATACAAAAACAATGCTCGCTAAATGGGATGCGGAGCACCCAGGTCGTATTGAAAGCATTTTTACGGCAATGCAAAACATAGTGCCTTCACATTTAGCTGACGCCGACTTGTTTGATTTTAAAAACTTACAAACCGGTGAAGTAATTGATGGTGGCGATATAGCCCTTGATAAACCAGATATTCCTAAAGTGCCTGTTGCTAATGAGCTTGATGAACAAGAAGCGCCAAGTGTAGTTACTATAAATCTAAGCTAACAAATTTAAGGGGGTTGTATTTATGTACAACCCCCTTAAATTTACCAATTCAGCATTGCGTTCTATTTTTAACTCTCAGCTAAGCCTTGTAAAAATTCCAAACTTAACTTTTCTTGTGCATTAGCCTGATATGGTAATTGCTGCAAGCTATCGTACGAAAAATCGTTAATATCAAAGTGACTTATTTCACTATTCCCAAAGCTATTTCGCTCACCTGGGCTTGGCGACATTCTCTCAATAACAAAGTCGCTTAAGCGCATATCTGTAATGCCTTGTGGTAGCACCGACCAATGAGCTTTCAAATTAAGAGTTTGGCTTCCCTTCGTTAACCGCTCTTTAGATACTAAATGAGCAAGTGGTGTATCGCCACTGTATAAATTAGCCCTAACACGATACAAACCACTTTTTACTACCACTATGTTAGCTGGCAAAATCATGTTTTCGTTTTGTGCATAAGCAGTTTCAAAACCTGTTAAAGTTGCACTCGGCGGCATATATTGAATTTGCGCAACTACGGGAACTTTTTTACCCGCAACATCACCCTCTACAAACACTTGTAAGCTACGAGGGTAATCTTCATCCTCTTCAAATGTAATAATTGCTTCACCGTCACGCGCATTGCCTGTATGGGTATTTAACACTTCTTTTGTATCAGTATTTGCAAGCTCAACGACCACTTTTCCAAGCCCTTGGGCGCTTATCTTTATTGTTATTTCTTCTGGGTATACAAAACGATATTGTTTAAGACTTAACGTTAAAGCATCGCCACTTTCATCAATAGGGCTCGATACCGGGTAGAATTGATTTGGCTTTAATCGATCTTCATCTAATGGACTCAATGGCTGAGAATAAGGAGGAAATTTAAGTGCACTTTCATATTGCATAACCACTTGCTGCGCTGCTTTTGTTAAGTCTTCATTAAACGCGATTTGTTTTTTTGATTGTGTTTTTTTTGCTGTAGGTACGTCTATAGGGATCACTTTTACAGGCGATAAATCAGCTACGCTCGCACTGTGTTTAACCTGAGGTGTTATTGGCTCAACAACTTTATGAGCATCATTTTTACCTGTAAACCATAGCGAGAATAAAATAGTGCTAATAATTAAAGCAACGGCATAAAATTTTTTCATTTTTATATTTCAATCTTTTATAAGGCGTATAGTTTTTAACTACACGCCTTGTATGTTATGGAATCACATTATAAATAAGTGCTGATGCGCTTAAATTATTTGAATCCTTAATATAACGATATTGTTTTTTCCAAAACCAACTACCTGTAGTTTTATCAAACGTATTAAAACCTACATTGTCACCTTCCACATTTACGTTATTCATGGCTATTGTTACATTACCTTTTCGCTGCGCGTTATGTATTTCGTTATGGCTATAACTGTCACTCATCATCATTGGATAATGGTTTGGCATAAAGCTACTTACTGCATCACCTTGCGATTTTAAATGGCCATTTGTATCAATACTGCTGCTACAACTTCCAAACGAGCCAGCCGAACTGGCACCACATGAAGAGTGCGATGCAACAACCGAATCATCATTGCCTTTTAAAAAACCACCCGTTAAACCCAAATATGCATTTCCATCGGCAACAAAGCGTAAACGAGGTGTACGTGCATCAGGAAATGGAGATATTTTACGTGCATTATTCACTTTTAAATCGTGTAATACACCAACGGCCTCGGTTACATCACTTCCTAGCCACCATTTGAGTGCTGCATCGACCGCAAAGTTCCATGATGCGCCAGTTAAAGCACTAACAGCTACGTCAGCCAGCTCACTTCCACCACCCGCGCCTGCTAAATCAAACGTAGCAACAATATTAAGCGGCTCTAAGCCTTCGTTTTCTAACCAGTTTTCTTGATTATCAATAATATGGCGTGCAACTAAGTCTCCTGTTGAATGTGTTACAAATACACAGCCATCACTGCATAAATTAGAGCGTGAAATTTGCTTTAGCTTTGGCCACACCCAATCGGTAGCAATTTTACCTTCAATACGCTCATAAGCAGGCCAATCAATTCGCTCATCTGCACGATTATTCCAGTACGATTGCCAATATGTTTCACCATCATTGATTACATCACTACCCGACTTATTTGTTATTTGCGAAGTTTGTAACCCATGAATTAATATAATTTTGTAGTCTTTACTCGCTGCAGAAAAGCTCATTAACATAGCTAACCCCGCACCAATTAGGTGGCTTGGCTTAATTAATTTGTGTGTACGCTTTGTGTTGTTCATACAATTCCTTAATGTTGTGTACTTAATATTTTATTATCATTTAAGGTATTCATGTTGGTTTACATAAGCTTGTCAGCTTAGGTGTTCACTAGGGTCTGTTGTTCTTTGCGGATTAAAATTTGTTCAAACTAGAGGCTATTTAATCACGGCGCGAGATTTGTAACCTAGTGGGCTAAGTAAAAACCGAGCAACAAAGAGTAAATAGCCTCTAGGAAGTATCCTTTGGGCAGCGTCTGTTTGGCATTAATGCTACGTTATCGCCTATTTATGGGGAACAACCACACTACTTAGGCTCTGCCTTGCCTAAATACCAAACAGACTGCTGCAAATTTAACCTTGAAAGATCAACAGACTCTAGTATTAGGAACAACGAACAAAAATGCAACAACTTATTATCATTTAGAGAAGAGAAGAAACTTATTTCATACTGATTAATGAGTTAATAGAGGTATAGTTGTTATATTTGAAATTATTAGATGGGTTTCAAGGGGTATATTGAGGGTAGTAAGATTAAAGCGGATACCATTGAAAGTGCCCGCTTTAGAATAAGGACGAAGCTAATCTAACCGTTAGCTTTAAGTTCACTGGTAAATTGCCCAATCGCATTTACAACTTCTTGTGCACCTTGTTGGATCTCTTGCATCACTTCACCAGATTCTTTAGATAACGCCAAGCCTTGCTCTGCCTTCTCTTTACCTTTTTCTATTACAGCCACCGTATTTTGGGTTTGTGATTGGTTGCGCTGTACAACTTCTACAATTTCTTCTGTTGCTTTTGAGGTACGCGATGCAAGCAATCGGACCTCGTCTGCAACCACAGCAAAGCCTCGCCCCTGCTCGCCAGCTCTTGCCGCTTCAATTGCGGCATTTAATGCTAATAAATTTGTTTGCTCAGCAATACTACTAATGCTTTGTACAATACTCGATATTTGTTGCGACTGCTGATCAAGCGCTGAAATTTCATTTGCAGCTTGCTCCATGTTAATAGCCAGCTCAGTCATTACTGCGACTGTATCTTGTATAACGCTCGCGCCTTGCTCTGCTTTTTTATCAGTTTGGGTTGAAGTGCTATAAGCAATTTCGGCAGCTTGTGATATCGCAATTTCTTGATTTACTTGATCAGTGATAACAGTTGCAAACTTCATCACTTTATAAAGCTCATTCGCGTCATTTGAGATTGGGTTATATGACGCTTCTAGCCAAACAATGTTGCCATGTTTATCTACGCGCTTAAAACGCTCAGCAATAAACTTACCTTCTCTTAATTTAGCCCAAAATTGCAGATACTCTTGAGAGTTATACTCTGAAGCCTCACAAAACGTACGGTGATGTTTACCTAGTATTTCACTTTCTTGATAACCCATTGCAGCTAAAAACTGATCATTTGCTTTTAAGACATGGCCCTCTAAATCAAATTCAATTACCGCCATAGAGCGATATATCGCTTTAATAGTATCGCTTTGCTCGCGAGAAGCCGTAATTGTTTTTGTAAGTACACTTCCGAATATAGAAAAATAGAGCAACTGATCTTGCTCCCCTTTTACTGGATGTACTATTAAACGTAACCATTCAGCTTTACCATCGCTGCGCATAACTTGCAATGCACCGCCCCAATGCCCTTCTTTTTTAATAGCTTGCTGTAGGCTTTTAAATTCTGAAGATTGACGAGACGAATCTGTAATAAAATCGTCAAAAGAATTATTAGTTAGATCGTCTTCACTGTAGCCTAGGTTTTCTAAAAACTTATCATTGGCGTGCGAAATTCGGCCATCATAAAGAATGTTTAGTACTAACATCTCTCGGTAAAGCCCTTCCCACACTTGTTGTAATGGGTAAAGTTCAGCTTTTAGAGAAGCTATTTCGTTTTGTTTATTTTTAGAAAAAAACATTAATATCCCTACTAATACATTCAATATATAATTAATTTTATTATAGAAGATATTATTTATAACGCGATAAATAATAAGAGCTTTAATTACTAGATTCAGAAAGTTTTAAAATAGCCAATACATAAACACTGGTATCTACAAATATGTGGATACATCAATAAAATAACTTCTATGTCCCAGCAGAACCTTTAATTCTCAAACTTTAATCTTTCATACAATCCAGACGCTCTCGATACGCTTTTATTCATTGCTAATTGCAGTACTTTTTTGTCAGCCACCAGCTCAAACTTATTTTTAGCGCGGGTTATTCCCGTATACACTAATTGCCTGTTAATACCCATGCGCGCTTGTTTTAGCGGTGGCAGTACCATGGCTGTGTAGCTAAACTCTGAGCCTTGTGATTTATGAATAGTCATTACATATACTTTATCGTGTGCAGGGAGTCGTGCTGGCGAAAATGCTCGTTGATTACCTTGCTCGTCAATAAATATGGCTTTGAGCTGATTACTTTCATCGGGCATTAAAATACCAATATCACCGTTAAATAACTTAAGTTGATAATCGTTTTGGCTCACCATAATAGGCATACCCGTGTAGTGGTGAGTATTAGGACTTACGGTAATTAAACCTTGCTGTTGCAACACGCGCTCTATTCGTTGATTTAAGCTATTAACGCCGTAATCGCCCTCTCGCACTGCAGCTAAAAGCTGATAACTAGCAAAAGCAGTATGCACCTGTGCAACATCTGCACCTTGGGCTATTAAGTTAAGGTATTTTGCATAATGACTTGCTGCACTTTTAACGAGCTTTTCAATCGGTTTTGCTACAAAGTCGTAATCTAAAATTACATCGTTAAAACGCCCTTCACTACTTTCTTGCTCTACGTAATTTAAAATACCGGTGTTATTGGTGTTTACCGCAAGTGCTAGTTGACCAATACCGCTTTGTGCGTCAAATCGATAACTGTGCTGTAAAAAGGCAATGCAATCTGCAAGTTTAAATTCACTCACGCTTTGCGATACGAGTTTAGGTTTATTATTAAAACATAAACTATTTAGCTCATCACAACGTGCTTGCGAGTAGCTTGGCGTTTGCCCAAGTGTTAAACCTTGGCATAAATCGCTCATTACACTGCCGGTATCTACCGAGGCAAGCTGATCTTTATCACCTAGGAGTATTAATCGCGCGTGCGCGGGCAGTGCTTCTATTAATTTAGCCATCAGCGATAAATCGACCATACTGGCTTCATCAATAATTAGTACATCTAAATGCAGCGGATTGCTTTTGTTATGCCTAAATTTATTAGTAAACGGTTTTACGCCCAATAAGCGATGAATAGTTTGAGCGTTTTGTGGTATCAGCGTTTTAATATTATCAGGAATAATTGTTAGTTTATTTTTAGCACCTAAGACTGACTCACTCAAGCGTGCAGCGGCTTTACCTGTAGGGGCCACAAGTTTAATGCTAAGGGGTGCTGTTTCATAAAGTGACTGTAAAATAGCCAACAACTTAGTCACTGTAGTGGTTTTACCTGTGCCAGGCCCACCCGTGATCACACTAAAGCCTTTGGTGGCGGCAATCGCACACGCCACTTTTTGCCAATCAGTTTCAATTGTTGAATCAGCAGGAAAATAGGTATTTAAAAGTTCAGCCAATACTTCATTATTAATATTGAGCTTTCGCTCGCTCATGCTTAATAGTCTATCCGCGAGTGTTTGCTCATAACCGGCAAGGCGCGCAAAATAAAGTCGCTCGTTAAACAGCTGCAGTGGTTTATTTTCGCCCACGCTTTCATGGCTTTGTAAATAATTAAGCGCCGTATGTACGTTAAAATCATCACTAAACGGGCTTAGCGTACTGGGTACATTGCCATCGAGTTTATTAAAGTCGCTTTTGCGCAAATTAAAAGGATTACTCCAATCAACTTCACTTAAGGTTAGGCAGCTATGCTGGCTTTGCTGCGATAAGCACAGCAATAAAATAATATAAAACAGTTCATTGTGAGTTTTCTCAATGTCATTAGCACACAGTAATTCTGCGAGTTTAACATCAACTACACGCAGTCGGTTTTGCGCTAATAAATACTCAAGTAACGGGACTTCGGTAATCGTATTATTTAACACAATGTCCTCTAATGGGGCATCTTGTGCTACATTTTTTAAAGTAAGAGGCTCTGCGGCTTCGTTATTAAGTGTCTCGTCTATATCGTCAAACAAGCCAGGTTGCTCATTTAAATCGCTCATAGCATAGCTCCTTGGCTAAATAAGCCATCTAAAATAATCACTTGTTCTTCAGTTAGCTTTTTAAAGTACACGCCTTGCCCTGTCGGCATTCCACGTAAAAACGTGTAATACACGCCGCCTAAATGGGTTTCTATCGAGTAATCAGCTATACGTTGTTTTAATAAACGATGCAGCGCTACCGTGTAGATTAAATACTGTAAATGATACTGATGACTGCTCATCGCTTGCTCAAGCATATCGCCTTCGTAATCAGCTGGTGTACTGCCTAAATAATTAGACTTATAATCTAAAATATAATATTTACCTTGGTAGCAAAATATTAAATCGACGAAGCCTTTTAACAAGCCTTTTACTTGTGAAAATTCAAGCTTACTTTGCGTAAAGCCAAAATGTTTCACCAGCATTTCGTTTAGCTTAGGTGCACTTAAGCTCTCAAGGGGTAAATTAAATTCCATTTCGACTAGGCAATCATTGGGTGTAAGCACACCCAATGAAAGAAGGCTGTTTTCTAGAGAGCTTTTATCTAGGGGGCACGCAAGAACATCGAGTACCCACTTTTCAGCCACTTCTCGCCATTGCTCACCTATGTGGTACTTTTCAAGACTGCGCTTAACTACCTCAGATAAGTTTTGCTCGGTATTAGTTGGGTGAACTATTGGGCTAATAAAATCTATTTGTTCAAATATTTCATGCAAACAGCTACCCGGCTTTGGCCCTTTAGGAAAACTATAAGGTGATGGCAGTTCGTCCTCTTGCACTGCAAACTCGTCTTTTTCGTGATCTTCATCACTTCGCCCTGGGGCTAATTGGTCGCTGTGCTTTTTAAAGCTCAACGCACTAAAGCTGGTTGCTCGCCAGTTACGCTCAATATTTGCCGTTACTCTATTAACACTTAATGTTTGCTGCGCAATTTTACTATTACTAAAACAAAGCTTTCCCTGTTCTAATAACGTTTGCGAGGTAAATTGCTGATAGCTCATCGCGCTATTAGCGTCGCAAAACTCACTTAAATGCGTGCGCCATGTTTGGCTACTGGCAAGCTCAAGCCCTGCAAATAAAACATGCCCTAGTGCACTACTTTGCATTGCTAAGCGGCTACTTTGCCCTTGCCCAATGTTATAAACACCAAGCGCACAAAAATGCACAGCGCGAGTAAGTGCTACATACAGCAGGCGTAAATCTTCAGCTAAGCGCTCTTGCTCTGCTTTTTGAAGGGCATCTTCGTCTTTACTTAAATCGTAAACTAGCTTGCCGTTATTGTGATAAAGCGCTTCTTTTGTTTCGCGATAGCCACTAGCAAACGGCATAAATACCAGTGGGTATTCAAGCCCCTTTGAGGCATGCATAGTGACAATTTTAACTAAGTTGGCGTCACTTTCTAGGCGCACTTGTACTGTTTCACCGTCTTGTTGGCTTACCTTTTGTGCAAACCATCGCAGTAAACGCAGCGTGCCTTCAAGCTCTATTTGTTTTTGCTGAAGTATTTCGCCCAAATGCCTAAAGTCAGTCAGCCAACGCTCAACGTTATATCCCAATCCTTGCCATTTAGCGCTAAGCTGGTTATGGCTCATTAAGCGCTCAAGCATTGCCATAGCGCCTTGCTTGTTCCAAATGTGGCTAAGTTGAGCAAAAAAGTTTAAATGCTCTTGCCATTTATTTTCATCATCGGCGAGTGCATGTATTTCGTTATAACTTAAACAAAATAATGGACCAGCTAAAACACCGCGCAGCAATGACTCATCATATTGTCCATGCAGCGCTGTTAAAAAGTTAAGTAGGTGATGACTAAGCTCTTGGCTAAAAACGCTTTCTCGCGATAAATACACGCTGGCTATTTTGGCTTCGCTAAGCGCTTTTTTCATTATTTGCGCTTCAACACGGTCGCGCACTAATATACAAATATCGGCAGCGCTTACAGGGGTACTGCCAATGCACGCGTCCCCTTGTTTTGCTTTTTCAAGCAGGGTCACTATTTTATTAGCAAAGTGAGTGGCTAAATGCGCTTGCCCTACACCTTTGTTAGTTGGTTTGTTTTTTTCATCGGCGGCTTCATCTACAAATACATTAAATTCGAATGCGGTCGCGGGTTTGCCATCAATTAAAAAAGAGTCATCCGCTTTTTTACCTTTAGCAGCTACTGCGTTA
Organism: Pseudoalteromonas sp. NZS71; assembly: GCF_015864715.1. Classification (NCBI taxonomy): domain Bacteria; kingdom Pseudomonadati; phylum Pseudomonadota; class Gammaproteobacteria; order Alteromonadales; family Pseudoalteromonadaceae; genus Pseudoalteromonas; species Pseudoalteromonas sp. NZS71. The sequence continues at coordinate 169,466 of NZ_JADYWS010000005.1, forward strand.
AACGGTATGGCGTCGTTATAAATAAAGCTGTTAGCGTGTTTGCCAAATAAACTATTAACGCTATTTACTATATCGGTGCTTGAGCGAAAGTTAGTACCCAGCGTAAATTGCTGATCAGTCTGTACTGCCTCTTTTGCGCCAATATACGTAAAAATATCCGCGCCCCTAAAGCCATAAATAGCCTGTTTAGGGTCGCCTATCATGGCAAGCGTGGTATTTTGTTGCCCATAAATTTTACTAAAAATACCGTACTGAATCGGATCGGTATCCTGGAACTCATCAATCATGGCAACCGGAAACAACTGCGCAATTTTTTGCGCCAGTACGTCGCCTTGCTCGTTATTAAGCGCACTGTGTAAATTGGTCAGTAAGTCATCTGGGGTGATCACGCTTTGCTCTTGCTTGCGCTTAACTATTGCAGCTTTTACCCAGCGTGCTGCATGTTGTATAACTGCTATTTTGAGCCCTTGGTTTATGGTGTTATTAAGGGCGGCAAGCTCGTCAAATTGACTCAGCAATGGATGCACAAATAATGGCTGATTTTTTTTATAGTTGCCTGCATCGCTTAGGCTTTCTGTACTCCACACTTCAAACGAATACTTGCTAGTGCCAAATTCAAAAAACAAATCACCGCCTAAACAAAATGCCTCAAGCGCACCAAGGCTGCCTTTTCGTGCTGGCGTTTTAGACCCGCTTAAACCCGAGCCTTTTATAGCACCTATAAACTCTTGCTCTAACACCGCTTTTTTAAATGCAGGTACACGGGTTATGTACTCATCACGCGCCTTCCATACATCGTCTAATTTTATTTGTGGCGTAATGTGCGCATTAGCTTTGTTTAAAATGCTCGCCACTTGAGCGAATAAAGCCTCGGGTGCGGCAAATACATCTAAAATAGCATCGGTGCGTTCTTTGTTAAGTGGGTATACAAACGCACGCCAAAAATCTTTAATGGTTTCGAGTAATATGTCGCGCTCATCTAAAATAAATTCGAGATTAAACGCCACACCCGACTCAAACGCATGTTGTTTTAGCATCCGCTGACAAAAGCCATGAATAGTAAAAATAGCGGCTTCGTCCATTGATTTAGCAGCTGCATCGAGTAAATCAAACGCGCGGTGTTTATCGTCAATTTTGGCAATTACGCCTTCGATGAGTTCGTCGTTTGGGTTTTGCCCAAGCAGTGCGTCGCGTGCAGCAATAATTCGGCTGCGCACGCGGTCTTTAATTTCTTGGGTGGCAGCGTCGGTAAAGGTTACTACCAAAATTTGCTCAACACTGAGCGGCGTATTTAACTCACCTTCTATTTGCATACCTAGTAAGTAGCGTAAATACAGTCCCGTAATTGTATAAGTTTTACCAGTACCCGCACTGGCTTCTATTAAACTTTGACCAATGAGCGGCATAGTAAGAGGATTAAGCGCTTGCATGGTCACTCTCCTTTGCGTGTTCAAATAAAGGCGTGAGCAATTTATCACTCCATTTTATAAATTCGTCTTGGCAATCGTTTAGCGATTGCACCGTTAAGCGAATATACGGATTTTCGCCCTCGCCTCGCCCTATGTATTGCGGGCTAAATTTGCTCATTGCTTTTGTTATATCGCCGCCGCTTTTAACGTACTCATAACCACTTACCGGAAAAAACGGCACAGGCTCTGCGCGCAGCGCTTTGTATAACTCAAACCAATCGGCTAATAGTGCATCGGCATCGGCTTTGCTTATGGGCGCAAAGGTAATTTGCTTATCAAGCCCAAGTAACAATGTTTCTACTTGTTGATCCATACTTTGCGCTGCAAGGTGATAAATAAAGCCTTTAATTAAATCTTTCGCTTTAATACTGGCGCTGCGATAAAACACTTGTTTTTGCAAATAAACATGATTTAGCCAGCCCTCTATTTTGGTGCCTTCAATGGTAAGCAAAACTTCTATCGGCTCACTTTTCCCGCCTTTAATGTGCTCTTTTACTTGCCCTGCAAGCGCGTCAACTCGGTGCTCCATACTTTCAAATATGAGGCTGCCTACATTGGCTTGAGGTAACTCACCCCGCTGCAGTATTTGCTCGGTACTCAGTGGTTGCTCGTTTATATTGGCTTTAAGTATTTCATCAAGGTAAAAATAACGGCGCAGTGCATCTAGGCTAAATGGTTCTTCGTCTTTTGCTACTTCGTTAAATTGTGGCAGGCGTAAACCTAATGTTTGCTGATAAAAGCTCTCTTGTGCGCTGCACACACTTCTAATAAACACATCGAGATCTAGCTGCTCTGGCACAGTCACATCAAGTGCAATAACTGGCTCTGGTTTAATTGACTCACTTGGCAGCCAAATTGGGTTGTAACTGTGGTTACTCAGCACAGTATTAGCTTGCTCATCGGCTAAATAATAATGGCTATTAAAGGGCTGTAAATGCTGCTGATTGATTAGACATGCGGGCAGCGTTTTTTCACTCTTTTCGTTTAATACAAAACTACGGCCAATATATTCTAACAGCTCACTTACAAGCGTTGATGGCATGCGCGGTTGGTTATCAAAACACGAGCGACCAATGTAACTCATGTATAAGTTGTCGCGGGCACTCAGTAGCGCTTCTAAAAATAAGTAGCGGTCATCTAATTTACGTGATCGGTCACCTTTTTGCTTTTTAGAATAAGGCACTAAGTCAAAACCAATGGGTTGTACGTTACGCGGGTAGTCAGCATCGTTTAAGCCCAGCATGCATACCACTTTAAATGGTACGGCGCGCATGGGCATAAGCGTACAAAAGTTTACTTGCCCAACCAAAAACCGCTGCCCTACGCCTTTTTCTTGAATGCCTTGTTTAACTAAGTAACTAACAATACGCTGCGAAACAGCTTTGCTGTAATCGCCGTTTTCGTGGTGTTTTTGTAACTCTTCGAGCACGTTTTGAAGTACTAATAAATCCCAGCTGTCGTCGCTTTCACTTTCGTATATGGCGTTTAATAGCTCGCTTAAAATATGCGCTTTATTAGTGAGCGTGTCATCAGGCGTTAGCTGCTCTTTAAAGCTTTGCAGTACATCAATAAAGTGCACGAGCTTGTTGAGTGTATCAAGCGCCATGCCTTCTACTTCATCAGCGCTGTAAATACCGTTAAACGGGCATTGTTCGTCGCGCATGGCAATGCCAAGCAATAAACGGTTGAGCCCGTGTTGCCAGGTATTTAAATCGATAGCGGGTAAATCAAAGCTGCTTTTATGCGCTGCGTTTATACCCCATTTAACCCCAACACGTTCTAGCCAGTATTGAATTTGCTCGTATTCGTGCGCTTCAAGCCCAAATTTTTCGGCTATTTGCGTAACTTGTAATAAATCGAGAATATCCGACACACCAAAGCGCGAAAACGGTAAGTTAGCTAAACTCGCAAATGAGCTAAGGACAGGCTTTTCTTGCTCTATGGCTAAATCGGCCAATGCGTAAGGAATAAAGCGGCTGCCTTGTGCCCCGCCAAATACGGCTTCAATGTAAGGGCTGTAAGTGCCTACATCGGGCATCATGACAATTATGTCTTTGGGGGTAAGCGCTGGGTTTTGATTAAATAAGTTAAGTAAGTAGTCGTGCAAGCGCTCAACTTCTCTGAGCGGTGTATGGCAATCGCTGAGCGTAATGCTGGTGTCGGTTGCGCTGATTGGTAATTTACCTTCGTCGTTTATAAACCACTCTTTGTTATCGGTCAGCGATTCACCTTTAAACGCAAGCTGATAAATCTCGCTTTGTACTTGCCCTAGTAAGGTGTCGTCAAACACATCAATAAAACCATCAATCCAACGGGCATCTAACTGTACGAGTTGCTCAAAATAGTCGCGACCTAATTTACCCCACGACGATAACAACGGATTACCTATAAAGTAGTATTCTTCATCTGGGTTGGTGTGTTTTTTTTGTTGCGCTTCCACCAGCGGCATTTTAGCGTATTTAGCGCTTATTTTAGCTGCTGTTTTTTCATCTATAATATCGCCCCAGTAATGCTCACTCGGGTTAAAAAAGAATAATATAACCTCGGTTTTTTTACTCAGCGCTTCAAATACGTCTAGCTGGGAGCTGGCAATCGCCGATATACCAAATAAACTAATGCGTTGTGGCAGTAAGCTATTATCCATAGTCTCAAGTGCAGCAAGTAATTGCCCTTGCATGTTAGCGCGATGAAATTGGCTTTGCCCAAGTTCTTGGCTTAGTTTTACAATGCGTCGCCATAAGTCAGGCTGCCATGGGGCAATGGTTACATCTACGTCATCAAGCTCATCTTTGCCGCTATCCCATGTGGCTATCCAGTGCGGTCGGTACATTAAATATTGGTCGTACACATCGGCTATTTTTTCGCACAGTGCAAAGGTTTTTTGCCCGTCTATATCGCCCTCTAAATAAGTTTTTAGCGGCAAATACAGCGGTTCATCAATGCAGATTGGTAAAATTGCGAACAGTTTCCAAGCAAGGTTAGGTTTATTAAACGCCGACTCTTTAGGGACATTTGGCAGTAATTGCTGATACAACTGCCAAATAAAGCTCGACGGCAGCGGAAAATCTACCTGCGCTGCGACCCCTAAGTTTTCGCTCAAACCTATTTTTAACCACTGCGACATACCCGGCGATTGCACTAGCACCACCTCTTTGTCGAACGGACTTTGCAATGGGTTTATTTTTAATAGCTGGTGGAACTGCGCTTGCAGGGCTTCCATCCGGTTTGATTGAATAATATTTAGCATATAGCACTGACCTTGCTTGAGATAAAACCAGTGTAAGATATTTTCAATATTAGGGGTAGCGCAAACGGGTAATTGGCTCTAATAAATCAGAGAGTTAAGAACTAACTTACAGATTTTATACGCACAGCATCTATTTTATATACTGTGCGTAGTAGTGAGTTTATTTATAAGGGCTAATACTTGATAAACTAAAGTCACTTTGCATTATTACTTCGCCATCAATGCCTTTTAATTTAAGTGAAATAGTGGGGTCAATTTGCTGCCAGTCTATGCTTAAATCACCATAATTTACGTTATGAGTAAAATTCCCTACTCGGTGTTTGTTAGGGCTTACATCTTTCCACTTTTCAGTTAAGCCAGAGCTGGTCATCTCAATTAATGGGTAATCAAGGTTTTGCTGATACTTTGATATTTCACCCCAGTGCGTATCGCCGCTGATGATCACTACCCCATTTACCTTATGCTTTTTAATCAATGCAAATAAACGGTTTCTATCTTCAGGAAAGTTTGCCCATGACTCCCAACCTGTAAAATCGGGTAAAAGCTGTAAGCTTGAGGCAATCAATTTTATTGCAGCAGGCTTTTTAAGCTCTTGTTCAAGCCATTGCCACTGGGCTTCACCTAGCATTGATGCGCCTTTAACATGACTTGGACTATACGGGCCTTGGTTATTTAACTTACGCTTAGTGTAGTATTCAAGCTCACCTACATGGTTTAGCGCATCACGGTTCCAACGTAAATCAGGCATTATTACTTGTATGGTTTGCTCATTTTCACCATACATGTACGAGGTATAAATTCCATCAGGACGAGTGCGACGCGCTGAGTTTGCAGGTTCATCCCAAAAATTAAGCATAATTTGGCGTGATTGCTCTTTATGCGGATACTCTTTACCTGCATCGTTTTGACCATAATCGTGGTCATCCCACATAGCAATAATAGGCGTTTGCGCTTTCAACGTTTTAAAACCAGCCTTTGCCCCTAAACGTTGGTATTTATCGGCAAGTACATCCATATCGTTGGTATCGCCGTAAATATTATCACCCAAAAATATAAACAAATCCCCCTGCTCTTTGTTAATTGCATTAAATATGGGTATTTTTTTATCTTGATGCCCACACGAACCAAACAGGATTTTAGATGGCGCAGCAGTAACACTTGCGCTAATAACCAAACTCAGCACCAAGGCAGATAGGGTTAATGGTTTTAATAGGTTCTTCATTTTAAAATCTCGCTAATAGCAGGCGCCATATTTGAATTTATTTCATTTGGGTTCTGCCCAAGAGCCTTTAAAACGGTAGCCGCTATTTGCGCTTGTTTAAGCTCATTTTTAGTTTTAATTAAGCCACGTCCTTTTATTGCGGGGCCAATGGCTGCAAGCCAAATATGTTCAGAGCCAACAATTCCTTCTGGGTAGGTATTTTCACCTAACTCTAGTTCAGCAAGTGCACGTTTAGAGCTGTGATGTTGCCAATCATTGGCCTTATTGCCACGGCCGTGATCAGTAGTAATAATTAGTGTGGTGTTATTTTTATAACCCGCTGTAGTTTGAATGGTTGCCCATAAGTCTTTTATAAAGGCGTCACTTTGCCTTGCCGATTTAAGGTATTGATCGTAATGACCATCATGCGCAAAGTCATCGGTTTCGCCTAAACTTATTACTAACAACTTAGGCTTTTTAGCCAACATATACGCTTTAGCAAAGCGATATGTAAAACTATCTAGTCGTACGTTATACCAAGGACTGGGAATTTCATTTTGTAGCGCATTTAACAGCGGCGCATCGGTGAATAAATTCTCTTCAATTGACATAAAACCTGCATTTACATACACGTTACTGCGCTTAGTATTTACAATGTATGGGAATACATCCCAACTACCAAATAAGGCTGTGCTACCTTTAAACTCAGGTAAATTATCTAAACGCTCTAAAATAGTTTTATTTGGGTTGAGCACTTTGTTGTTACTATTTATATTTTCGTCAACTTCACCGGTGAGTATTTCGTTATAACCAGGGTATGAAAAATACCACGGGTTACTTACCGACATAGTAGAGCCGTTAGTCCTATCGCCAATAATTACGCCTTGTTTAGCCACTACTTGCGTTAAAAAAGGCATAAGTAATTGCTGGCGCTCATTTGCTGTTTTTGCCCAAAATTGGGTCTTTAAATGCTCAGGCTTTTCAACAAAATCAGTATTATTAATTAAGCTATTATCAGCCCCATTAAATACTTCTTGCCAGCGTACTCCGTCAAGCGTTATCAGCACTACATTTTGCGCTGCTGTTGCAAAGTTGCTCGCTAATACACTTAAGCTAAATAGTATTACTTTTATAATTGTTTTCATCGCGTTTGCGCCCTTTCATATAATAAAGCCCATCAATGATGGGCTTTATTTTAATTCAATTACTAAAACCTAATTAAAAGTCAGCGGTAAATGTAACTGCTGCGGTGCGAGGCGCACCAATGTAATAAGTAGCGCCGTTACCGGTACCACCTGCTAAGTAGCTTTTGTCAGTAACGTTATAAACAACAAACGATACGTCAATGGCTTTAAACGGGCCTGCATCTACGTCAGTTGAATAACCTGCATTAAAATCAAGTACGGTGTAGCCGTCTACTTTATTACGCGTGCGAGTGTCTTCGTCTTGCCATGCGCCTAAGCGCTCACCGGTGTATTTAGCCGATAAACCAACACGAAAGCCATCGCTAAAGTAATCGGTAGATACCACAAATAAATCCTCTGATGAATCTATTATGCTGTCGCCTTTTCTAAAGCTTGGTGCTACCTCATTACCACTTTCGTCTTTTAATATTACGCCCTGTGAATCGTATGCATTTGGATCATCGGATGAATACTCAGAACTGCTATTAGTATACGACGAGTACACGCTCCAGCTCGGTGTTAACATATAGCTTGCTGCAAGCTCGAGCCCATTTGAGTCAATGCCTCCTACATTTACGTACGAGCCATTTGTACCAATCGTGTAATCAATGCCGTCTGTGCCACTACCAGGGGCAATAAAGGTAATGCGATTATCAAACTTAACACTGTAAGCCGTTGCTGTAAGGGTTAATCTGTCGGCTTGGTAACGTACACCAAAGTCGATATTGTCGGCAGTTTCTGGCTCTATGTTTGTAAGTGTTGAGCTGTCTCGCTCAAGCACACCGTCTTTTATTGCGGAAAAATTCTCGCTGTAACTGGCAAATAATTCTGTGCTGTTATTTAGCTGATACAATACACCCCCGCTAAATAACACGTCTGAGTCGCTATCTACTTTATCTGATCTTTCGTTAGCAAAGTGGTCGTACTTTTGTAATTCAACTAAATACTGTTTTGCACCAATATTTAATGTTAAGTCACCAAAATTAATCGAGTCTTGTAGGTACCATTTGAATGTATCGGTATCAAAAGTGTTTTTGTATTGTGTCCAGTAAGGCGTGCTATCAAAGTGATGATAAATACGCGCATCAATTACTTTGTGCCAATCACGCGACTCGTCACGCTCGCTTTGCTCATACCAAAAGCCCGCTTCTATATCGTGATCACCAAATGTAGCTTGGTAATTTGCCGTTACACCTAAGCGATCTTTGTTGTAATGCGTATGGCGGTAAGACATAACCGGCGTTGCTGTTGCATCGTAACACGCAGGATTTAAACCAGGACCCGACTCCCATGGCCAGCTCAAACTTTGCGTACAATCGGCATTTGGTGCAAGCGGATTGCCTTCACTATCAGCAAAACCATAAGAGCCTGCATTAGTACCGCCCTCGGTTGTTGGGTCGCCATTTTCATCAACGGGCGTTGTTAAGTAAGGTGGGATCCAATCGCCACGACCTGAATTTTTATGGTAATAAGGGCTGACGGTTAATAATGAAGTTGGCGAAATCGCATATTCAAATTTTAAATAGCCTAAGGTATTTTCACGGAGCGTCCCCCAACCTTCTGCAAACATTTGGTCAAAGTGCGGAACTCCCGTCCAATTCCATGTTAGCTGATCCCAATCGGGTGTTTGTTCAAACTGCTCAAGGCTTACGCTGTTATAGTTTGTCTCGCTTACATCATCGTAAGATAAACGACCAGTAAGTGTTAAGTCGTTAAAATTAGATACAAACTTAAGCTCAGCGTGTTGGTTGTCTTTACCCCCATTACTGCCAGAACCAATCCAGCGGCTTGTATCTGTTTGCGAGTAACTTACGTACGCTTGTGTGTTATCAAAAACAGTGCCTGTTTCGTGTCTAAAGTAATAACGCGTGGCATCGTGGCTGCCTGAGGTATAAGCAAAGGTAGTGCCTTTTTCAAGGCTTGGGTCTTTACTTACAAAGTTAAATGTCCCGCCTAGTGCTTCAAGTGAAGCCGACTTAATATCAGACGTACCTTGACCAACTTCAACCGTTGCCAGGTTTTCGCTATCTAGGTAACGGTTAGCTTTAGCACCACCGCCATAATTAGAGCCACCATTGGGAATGCCATCAACGGTCATACCTAATTGTTGTTGGTTCCCATCAATACTAAAACCACGCATGGTGATTGTAGTAGACCAATCGTCGCCACCAAATGCATCACCTTCATTTATGCTAATACCTGGTAAGTTATCAATAACCGATAATATGCTCGATACCGAACTTTGTTGCTCAAGCATTGCAGGCTCAATAACATTGTTAGCGTAGCTGGTTGGTTTAGCAACCACGGTTACTTCTTCTATGGTGTTGTCGTTAGCATAAGTAGATGTTGATACCGCCATGGCAATTGCCATGCTCAAAAGCGATTTGTTTTTTAAAGCGTACATTGTTGTCCCGTTTGATTTTAATTATGAAATATGAAAACGCGGACAGTATGAATTTTAAATATGACAACGAGGATGAACTTTATTTACATAAAAATTAAACAAATATGGAAGATTTATGGCGGGAATATGTACAAAAAAAGACACCCAAAGGTTTAACTTTGGGTGTCTTAATTATTTTCTAGAACTTATTACAAATAGTAATTTATTTCAATTCAGCTAGCATTTCATCGCTGTATGGTACTAACTCTTCACCGTTTGCAATTTTGCTAATGTAATCTGGGTTTGCAATAAGTGGGCGACCAATAGCGATTAAGTCAAACTTAGCATCGTTAATAGCCTCTTTTGCTGACTCAAAACTATAACTACCTACGCCTACTAATGTACCTTTGTAGCCTGCACGTAAAAATTCAGAGATGCTTTTGCCTTCAAGCGAGTCAAAGCGCATGCTGTCGTCAAAAATACCGCCGTGTAAGTACGCTAATTCTCTGCTTTCAAGTTCTGTTAATAAGTAATCAAATACCGCTTTATCGCGGCTATCTTCGCTCATATTAAAGTAAGCACCCGGTGTTAATCTAAGTGCAGTACGATCACTGCCTACAGCTGCAATAACCGCATCGGTTACTTCTAGTGCAAAACGCGACATATTTTCAGGCGTTTGCCCGTACTCGTCGCTGCGTGTATTTGCAGCGTAATGTAAAAATTGGTCAACTAAATAACCGTTAGCACCGTGAATCTCTACCCCATCAAAACCCGCTTCAATTGCATTTTCAGCAGCTTTTGCGAAATCAGCAACTAGACTTTTAATATCATCAGTAGTGGCTGCTTTTGGTGTTATGTATGTAAGCTCACGCATACGAGGAACAGAACCTTCAACGCCAATTGCCGATGGAGCAAGTACATCGCCATCAAAAAAGTGAGGGTGTGCAACACGGCCAACATGCCAAAGTTGTGCAAACATTTTGCCGCCATTAGCGTGCACAGCGTCAGTTACTTTTTTCCAACCTTGAATTTGCTCGCTGGTAAATAAACCCGGAGTATTTGGGTAACCTTGTCCGTCTGGACGAATAATAGTTGCTTCGCTAATAATTAAACCGGTTTCGGCACGGCGAGCATAATATTCAACCATATCTTGTGTTGGCACTAAGTTATCATCAGCCATGCATCGTGTTAGTGGCGCCATAAGTACGCGGTTTTTAAGCTCAATCGTGTTATTTAATTTAAACGGAGCAAGTAGATCAGTTGTCATTTTTCAATCCTTCATTAAGTATATGCTTACTACAATGTGGCCTTTTTGCAAACATTCAAGTTTATTTTTGAATGATCGCTCAAATTAGTGAGAAATTATACTGATCAATCTACAAATTAGATCTGCATTGCTGAAATTAAATAGCAACTTTTCAACACTCTGTCATATATCTAAATTATACTTGTGTGCATATAATTTAGATATATTAATATCAATAGTAATTAAGAGTGAGCTAATTATGACAACGCCAAATTTAAGCGAAGAACACGCAGTAATTTTAGGACTTGGAGCAAAAAAACGCCTAGCCTATATGTTCGAAACCGTACAACAGTTCAAGCAAGTATGGATTTTAAACGATGATGATGGCTGCGTTATGCTTGCCAACGAAGATGACGACTGTGTGCCAGTTTGGCCAACTCGTGAATTTGCAGAAGCATGGGCAACTGGCGAATGGGCTGGCTGCAGCGCTAAAGCAATCCCACTTGCTGACTGGTTTAGTCGCTGGACACCGGGTCTTGAGGAAGATGACTTACTTATTGCTGCCTTCCCTACAGAGGAAGATGATGGCACGATATTGTTTTCAGATGAGTTTGAAAAACAATTAAAAGCGCCAAAGCAAAAATATTAAGGCTCAGAGACCAAATACTCAGAGTTCTAAAATTTATAAACGCGGCACTTAATTTAGTAGCCGCGTTTTCATTTGCAATATCTAAAATTCAAATAAGCCTGCGTAATTGCATCTGGATTTTCTACTTGCGGATAATGCCCAAGCTCTACAAACTCTTGTACGCGCGCATTGGGAATAAGCTTTTTATAATGCTCAATCATGTACTTACCAGAGATGGGGTCTTCTGCGCCTGCTATAAACGTAAGTGGTATATTGCTATTTATGATGGCACCAACCCAGCGTTCTCGGTTTTGCTGCCTCTGCTTTATATAACTAATGAGTTTGGGCATTACGGCTAAGCCATCTTTATAAATTAGCAGCTCCCAAAGTGTGTCTACCACTTGTTTTGAAGGCGGTGTACTCTTACCAAAAATAGTAAGTAGATTATTGCCAAATTTTTGTTTATTCATTAATTTTGGCACTATCCAACCTAGCTTTGAAAGTAAAAGCTTTTGTATAAATAATGGTTTGTGCACTTCTGGAAACAGTCCACCATTTAAAAAGCAAACACTATTGATCGTTATGGCACTTTGATTATGTACTTGCCTTGCTAATAACTCTTGAGCCACTGTATCGCCATAGTCATGAGCTAAAATATGTACGTCATTAATATTTAACGTTTTTAAAAATTGAGTATATAAGTCGGCTTGTTCGGTAATTTTATAAGTAGCGTTTATTGGTTTATCTGACAAACCAAAACCTAGCATATCGAGCGTAATTACAAAATAATGTTCACTAAGCGTTTGCCACATACCTTCCCAATCCCAGCTAGCACTTGGAAAGCCATGTATCAAAAGCAGCGCAGGCTTACTTATATCGCCAGCTGTTTTAGTAAAAATTTGATGGCCACTAATTTGAGTAAATTGACCCTGTGATTGCCACTGTTGAAGAGAAAACATATATTAGCTTTATTTTTATTATTTATTTGTTAGTTTTATCATAAAGGTAATTAAAAAAGGAAATAAAACCAATGTATAATTTGCATTGGCTTATTAAACGTTATTTTAAAATTTAATAGTGTAATCTACATAAACTCGGTGGTCGGCTCTGTCGCCTTTAACACCATCAACACTGCCTAACTTTTCGGTTGTATAATCTACAAATAACCAGCGCAAACTTAAGCCTTTTATTTTCTCAACTTTATAGCGCGTATCTACAGCCCAATATTTTTCGTCAGCTGTGCCAGCTAACTTACCCAGCGCAGAGTTTTCAGCATCGCTACCGCTTGTGTAGTAAAACTTTGTTGTTAAACCTGGCGATACTGCTTTTAAATCAATACCAAAACGTGCCTGCCACGTTACCTCGTTTTGATTTGTTAAATCGGCACCAATCAATGAGCGAGTTGGAAATGGGTTTGTACCATGGTCGCCACTGAAATTATCTTCAATCCAAGCATCACTTACTTTAGTAAATGCCGCACCTACACTCCAAATATCTTTTTTCCAATCAGCATCTAAGTAATAGGCAAATCCATCGTTTTCACTTTTAGTTAAACCTGTTAAAGCGCCAGTTGCATCTTCATCATCTAAATCGCCGCCCTCTGCGCCTGTTACAAATAAATCACCATCATCTTGTGAGGTAAATATGCCAGTTGAAAGGGTTAACTTACTTTGCTCAAGTTTAATGTCGTAACTGATTTTTAATCCCATTTTACTTAGATAATTGTGAGAATTTAAATATTCAGCCTCTAATATTAGATTGTCTTTTTTATGCGTAGCACCTACGCCCCAAATTACGTTAATGGCGCCTGTTGCCGATTGATCGGTAGAAAAGTCTTCCCATCTATCATCGTGTCGACGGCTCCATTTGTCGTAAACGTAACCGTATAATTTAGTGTTGCCAATTTTGTAATCACCAAAAACACCTCTAAAAGTATTAGGAATAGCCCGGCTCCCAGAGCTTTTAAGCAACATACTTTTGGTTTTTTGCCCGCCCACTTTAACGTGACCGTTGTTGCCCAATTTAAAATCTAAAAAATATTGACCAAATTTAGAAAAGCTATCGTCAACTCCACCGCTCTCATTACCCGCTGGTAAAATATTACCTGCGGCTGAACCCGTAGAATTAATATCCATCACGGTGTAAGTCGATACACCCACACTCACTAAATCGTTTATATAACCCGATGTGTAATTGAGCTCTATACCTTGAGCAAAAGTTGAATCGTCACTTGCGTCGTTATCGTAGTCACGGTCAAAATAAATTGATCTAAGTTTTATATTAAATTCATCTTGTTCTGTCAGCCCATTAAGAGCGGCATACGAAGGAATAGAAATACATGTTAATACTGCGCCTGTTGCCGCAAGTAATTTAGATACTCGGTGAGCCATAGTTATCTCCGTTACCTTGTTTTTTTTAAGTTTTCACTGTGCAGTGCATAGCAGCGTGTATTTTTTCGACCTACACGGCAAACATGTCATAAGGTAATTACATTTTAAGTAATCACGTTTTCTTTCATGCTAGTAAATATAGAACAATATAAATTTATAATGTTTTAATTTCTATATTATAAAATATTAAGAGTTTGTTTTGTTTCGGATGAATTGTAAAAGTAGGTAAAGATTACCTCTTGCTCACTCGTATCTAAGTCGCTAATTTTATTTAAAAAAACATCATAATATTAATTGAATTTTACTTGATTTAAACTTACCAAAGTAAAGTTATGAGCAAAAACTAAAAGCTATCCGTTGTTTTTTGAGCACCTAATATCTACTAAAAAATCGATTAATATAAAAACCAGCACCTTTAGCTAATACTTTTGTTGTTCGCTATAAAGTAGCAAAGAACATAAAAATTATTATATTTATATACATGTTCGTCTTAACTTGGTGAGTAAAATCAACTTTTTATATTACATCCACTCTAAACCTTTATAAAATATATATATTCTAATTAATAACAAAGTTGTATCCTGAATAATAAGTGCTATATTTATTTCGATGATAAAATAGATATACTGTCAGTATATTAATAATAAAGGATGAGTTAATGTTTTCAGGACGACCGGTTAGTAAAAGGTTATTAATCTCGGTGCTTACTCATGCTATTTTTTTCATCAGTGGTGTTGTATTAACTTACTTTGCCCACGCTGCACATCAAGATGCTGTTAATAACAAAATAAATGAAGCCCTCAACAACCGCCTTTCTTCACTCTCAACAGGCGTTACTAGCAGATTCGACTTGTATAAATATGGGCTATACGGTTTAAAAGGATTTATACACGGCATTGGCGTTAATAATTTAAGCTACCAAACAATTTCTAATTACTCTAACAGTCGTAACTACGCCCAAGAATTCCCTGGAGCAAATGGTATTGGTTTTATAAGAAAAGTGAATGCCGAAAACTTAGCTCAATTCTTAAAAACTGCAAAATCCGATCGACCTAACCAAATATTCAAACTAAATAAACTAGCTAACGAAAGTGATGAGCACTTTATTATTCAGTATATATTTCCTGAGCAAAGTAATTCACGGGCTCTAGGACTCGATATTGCATCGGAAAGTACACGTAAAAAAGCAGCATTAAACTCTGCAATTAATAACCAAGTTCAATTATCAGCGCCTATTACTTTAATCCAAGCGGATAACAAATCGAAACAAGGCTTTTTAATTTTACTACCAGTTTATAAAAATATTATTATTCCAACTGATAAAATCCAGCGTTTAGAGCAATTAATTGGATGGACTTACTCCCCTTTATTAATAAACAATATTTTAGACTCTCTTTCCCAAGCTGATGAAAATAAGTTAGTCATTAGCGACATAAGTAACAACGTTAAAACTGACTTTTTTAGCTACGGCATTAAAAGCAACACGGCTGATTATCAGTTAAATAAAGTAATTAAAGTGATGGGAAGAACATGGGAAATCACACTTAGTGCTTCAGACACATTTATTGAATCACTACACTTACCGAGTAAATATCAAGCTATTGTCAATGGTGTTTTTTATACCCTTATTTGTATGTTTATAACTTTAATAATTCAGCTGTTTTTTTATCGTAGAGCACAAAGAACACAGCGAAGAATTATCAAAGCTAAACAAAATAAGCATATGCTGCAGCAAACAAATTTAAAATTAGAAAAAGAAGTAAAATTACGTACTAAAGAAATTGCCGATATAAGTATGCTTCAACAAAGTATTTTAAACAGTGCCAGTTACTCTATTATTGCGACCGACATAAATGGCTTAATTACTTTGTTTAATCCCGCCTCTGAAAAGTTATTAGGCTATAAAGCGCAAGACGTTATTGGAATTGAAAATCCGGGTATTTTTCATTTAAAAGAAGAAATTATAAAAAAAGCCAAACAGCTTAGTGCAGAGTTAAATGAACCTGTTTTCCCTGGTTTTGAAGTGTTTATCTTAAAAGCAACGGCTACAGAGCCTGATATCAATCAGTGGACATACATTTCTTCTACAGGCGAGCACATACAAGTTAATATAAGTGTCACCTCTTTATTAAATAACGAAAATGAAATTGTTGGCTATTTGGGTGTAGCATACGATTTGACCGAACAAATTAATCACGAACAAGCTCTCGGACATGCTAAAGAATTAGCTGAACAGGCATCACAAGCTAAATCTGAATTTTTAGCAAATATGAGTCACGAAATACGCACACCTATGAACGGCATACTAGGTACATTACAGTTACTGCAAGAGCAGCCATTGAATGAAAAATCAAAAGAGTATTTAAAAAAATCACTTTATTCGACCCGCTCACTCACCACTATTATTAATGATATCCTCGACTTTTCTAAAATTGAAGCTGGGAAGCTTTCATTAGAATATAAATCATTCGACCTTTTTGAACTTATTCACCACTTAGAGTCTGATCTTGGCCTGCAAGCCAGTGATAAAAATATATATCTCAAATTTATAATTAATATTGAGCATAAGTATTGGGTAGGCGACCCCGTTAGACTCAGACAGATATTTTTAAACTTAATATCTAATGCGATTAAGTTTACCTCGCAAGGTGGCGTTACAGTAACGTTTAGGCTAACCGACGAAAACAAAATATGTTGTTGTATATCAGACACCGGAATTGGAATTTCTGAGCAGGCTATAGAGCGATTGTTTGAGCGCTTTGAACAAGCAGAGCAATCAACTACGCGTGAATATGGCGGTACAGGTCTTGGTTTACCTATTACTAAATCATTAATAGGTTTAATGAATGGCGAAATTAAAGTAACAAGCCAATTAGATTCAGGTAGTCAGTTTTATGTGTACTTACCATTAAAACAAGCACAGATTGATGAAAGCACATTAATAACAAAAAATGTTGAGCTTCCTGACCTATCTGGAAAAACTATTTTATTAGCTGAAGATAATAAAATAAATCAGCTTGTTGCATCTGCGATGCTTGAGCCTACAAAAGCCACCATTATTATTGCTAACAATGGTTTAGAAGCAATCTCATTATACGAGTCACACAAGCCAGACATTATTTTTATGGACATTCAAATGCCTAAAATGGATGGTCTTCAGGCATGTAAAAAAATTAAGGCGCTTAATAACGAACAAATTGTTATCGCGTTAACCGCTAATGTTTTTACAGAGCAAAAAGAAATATACAGGCAGTTATTTGATGGTTACGTTTCAAAGCCAATTGAAAAACATGAGCTTGTCGGCATGTTATCAACACTCTATTTAGTTAATAGTTAGTCATTGCGAAGGCATTAAAAAACCCAGTTACTAATACCTTTCGATATTAGTAACTGGGCTCTAAGAATAATGGGGGAGAGGGATTCATAGAAAGCCAATAAACCATTGTTTATAAAAAATAATACCTTTAAAAATAAAATAAAGGAATACTAATAGGTATACTAAAAGCTATTTATCTTTAAAAATAACCATGACTGCCACAAAATTCTGAACACCCTCAACGCCCTCGCTGAGCTTGCTCTACCCTTCCCAAGCATCTAATAACCTAGTAACCTTAGCATCTATAGATGATATGTCTTCCTTCATAGCTTTAATCTCACTGATATCATCAAAAGTTCTCTTTTTAAGTTCGTATTGCTCTTGCACTTTTGTATCTTTAGAAATCAACTTAGGATTTTTCCTAGCGTAATTTATTAGCTTTTCAATATATTTAGATTGGGATATTTCATCCGCGTCACTAAGCGCCTTTAGTTTATCACGCGCTGATCTAGACACCTCCAGCTGAAGTTTACACACTTTATTAGATGTATTTTTTAAGCCTCTTTCATAGCTTTTCCATGCTTTATAGAGCTTATCAAGGTTAACTTTTTGACTATCTTGATTATCACTTATACGTTTTATTTCATCTCTAATAAAGCTATCTAATGTGGCATCTGGAAATTTAAAATAATTACTGTAACTGTCATAGCGGCATGCTAGCCAGTTACGCAAGTCTTCGTTATCTTCCTTGACCCAAGTCAAAATTTTCTTGTTATAAATCCAACCTGTCATTAGTTCTTCCTTGTGTTTGGTGTTTGTAGATTTCATCCAAGACAATAATTTAATACCTATTAGTTAGCAAATATTTCTTTGAATTTTTGCATTTCAATTAGATTCTAACTTACGCATTAATTAGCGTTTAAATACAGTACCAGTTAGTGACTTACTTTAACTCCAATTAAACACTAATTAGATGTTTTATTTATTCAATAAAATAACACCCTGTTATTGTGTTTATTCAAATGATTTGCTCTACTACTAGGTATCAACATCCCAAATAGAAGCAGTCAAATGAATGAGTTTTTTAGTTTAACAACTAATTTATCTCCACATACAAAGTGGATATTAATCCGCTTAATTACAGGGAGAATAATTGGAGACGAAGTATCTAAAAATGACTTAATCAAATTAGGGTGTCCACACAATAAATTTAAAAAAGTGCTAGAAGAGCTACAAGAAATTAATGCAATATCAAAACTCGGATCTGAGCATTTTAAGCGTGGAAGACCAACACTTTCATATAGTTTTATCTACGATAAACCCAACGATGTTAGTAAATTAATATCTAGCGAAATGCTGGCAAAGCTCGAGAAATTTAAACTAAGGGTGCCTGTTAGATTAGTATGGTCTTTCTTTGCATTAAACCAAGATGAACATGGGTACATAGAAGGCTTTACAATGGCAAGTATAGCTAAAGCATGTGGGTTAGAATCGCCCCAGCTAAAAACGGCTATAAAGCTACTTAAAAATGGAAACTTAATAAGCCAGCCAGTAACAGGATGTACGATCAAAAAATATCACAGTTTAAAGCCAAAAGTAAGAAAAGGCTTAGTTGGTAGTGAAGCTAATAATTTAAAACGTAGTTCTGTATTTAAAATAAAAAAAGGCAATAAAGCATCTAATATATACCTGATGGTTATCCCTTTAATAATCTCACAAATTAAGAATAAAAAACCTAATTTATACACAGCGGTATTTTTACCATTATTACTCGATTCACCTCATAGAAGAGAATCTCTTTTTATGGAGTTACTTCGTCTTGAAAATAAGTGGTTAGATAGTGATACCAAGCAAAAAGATGAAATTCAATTTTTGAAACAACAGCCGACTCAAGTTTTCGATTACTTCGACGATGTTCTATTCAGGTTAGCTTCTTACGGTTTATTACGCTTACTGAATAAGACGGGACATGTACTTAAGCCTATTTCAGAAGAAGATGCTTTCAATCAGATTTTAAGTCCTGCAAACTTTGAGTTCATGGCAGCTATTCATGGCCGTTTAACCTCTGTGCTAATAGGAAGTTTCGCGAACCTACTCATTCATTATATTTTATTCAACTTATATCAGAATAAATGTGATAGCACCCTCCCTACTATCCCTAGCAAACAAGAATACTTATCATGGGTAACTAGCTTGGGTTGTACAGATAAAAATATAGATATAGAACTCATAAAAACCCCGACTAAAGCTGTATATCCAGATATAAGTTCAATTGAAAATTTAGTTATCTCTTCTAGTATCGACTTTAGTGATAAAGTTAATATTACCAATATGGACGTAGATTTTAGAGACCCAAAATCCAATTTAGAATCTGGTCAACACCCCGTATTTCAATGCGTCCCTGATTCCTTTGCACACTTTTATAGAGCAGTCATAACTTCAGAGCGATTATAAACACGTTAAACAGCACCCCAGTAGCACATTATTAAAAATAGGTATAACAAATCTGATTGATCTTTTTTCTTTAAATTTCGGTTTGGTAATATTTATAAGAGTTACTAGTAACGAAGTCATTATCACAACAAATACCAATTAAAAAACTACGACTCATACACCTGATATGAACCAATACATAACAGGAGAAAGATAATGACTAACCCAACCCAATACCCAGTAACAACAAACCCTACATACAAGCAATATCAAACACTCGCTAGAGTAGATCAGCGACTAGTTATTCCCTACTTAAATGCTATTGAGAAAGTAATGCATGCTGCATGTAGTGAACATAAAAGAA
This sequence comes from Pseudoalteromonas sp. NZS71, assembly GCF_015864715.1. Lineage (NCBI taxonomy): Bacteria > Pseudomonadati > Pseudomonadota > Gammaproteobacteria > Alteromonadales > Pseudoalteromonadaceae > Pseudoalteromonas > Pseudoalteromonas sp. NZS71. Next base: position 189,327 of record NZ_JADYWS010000005.1, read on the forward strand.
CGTTTGCAGTCAGAATTGATTTAAGGCTACCTGCTTATTCAAATACAGTTGATTTAGATAGCAATAAAATTATTACACGATTTATTGCTTCTCTTGAGGCGCAGATTAAAGCAGATACAAAACGTAAAGTTCGTGATGGTAAAACTCCACATCCATGTAATATTAGATATATTTGGACTAGAGAGAAGGACGAAGCTCACCATCAGCATTATCATCTTGTGCTTTTCTTTAATAAAGATAGGTATCACTGTACGGGTAAAATAAATATAGAGAGTGATAACTTGTTTACTCGAATAGCTAAGGCCTGGGCAAGTGCGTTGACCTTAACGCTGAATGAAACGATGGAATTAGTTCATTTGCCTGATAATGCACACTATTACCTTGACGCTAATAACCCTAATTTCGCTCAAAACTTCCATGCTCTTTATTGTCGAGTAAGTTACTTCGCCAAACTTAATACTAAGCATTACGGCTTAGGGCAGCGTTGTTTTGGTTATAGTCAGAGGTGATACTTTAACTAAGACCTGTGCTTCTCATAAATTGTTCTAACGCGCTTTTGAGACCTTCAACTAGCTAAATAAGCTCAAACCCTTAGTATATAAGGGATGGCAAGTTCCCAAAATAGCATTACGAGAAGCGCTATTTACACTAAAAAAGCAAAAAAAGAACGCACTGCATAAATGCGTTCTTTTTTTACTTCTAATCAAATAAACTCGCCACTCCAGCCAACAAGCCACTAGCAAGAGCTAATGGCACCGTAACAGGTGCAGATGCCATACCTAACCCAACTACTATCGCACCAGATACAGCAGCTCCTGCTACAGCACCAGAGCTTACAGCAATAGCCGTTCGTCCGAGTGACGGCTCACTACTACCGGTTATCTGTTTAGATACTTCATTTCCTACTACACCGCATGTAACGGCTTTTTCTAACGACATAACAAACTTACTCCTATTATATGTAATAAATTTATAGCTCTAACTCTTCAAAGTCTTTATCGATTTCCTCCTGGGTTATTCCAATGTAACGCAGTGTTGTTGCTTCAGAGCTATGGCGAAGCATTTTCATTACACGGGCGATGTCTTGGGTTTTATGATAGAGGTGGTAACCTCGTGTTTTACGCATTGAGTGAGTACCTAGCTTTAAGTTAAGCTCTTCACCCACCAGCGCAAATGCTCTTGTAACAGCCCTGCGTGACAAGGGTCGTATTATTGAACTTTTAGATTGTTGATTACGATAGGATTGAAATAGGTAAACATGGTTGGGGTGAGTTACGCGTACTTCATGGATAAACGCTAATGCTTTCTGATTAAGCTTAATCTCTGCTAGCTTTCCTGTTTTACTCTCAAATATAATTAACCTGTCGTTTTGTATATCTGTAAACTTAACAGACAACAAATCAGATATACGCAATGCTAGGTTCAATCCTATATTCCAAATATGGCTCATCTGCTTAGAGCAACGTTTTTCGAGCAAGTAACTAATTAACTTAACTGTATCAAGGTCCTTAATCGCTTGTACTTCAGCCATAACAAACTCCTTAATCAGTTGTAATACTGACCTGGTAGCAACCCGTTTTGTAATACTCAACAAAGTTAGTCACAAACAAGATTAAAAGGTCCTTCCCCTCTCGTTCACTCAACCAGCCCACAAGCATGTGATATACCCGCTTAATCACAAAGCACACATCAATCTCTTTTACTAATGCAGAATCAGGTCGGCCCTGGTATGAAAAATCGGTAATGTATATAAGCTCCCAACTAATACCCCGTTTTTCTAGCCTGACCTCGACTGGATGAAAGCCACCGGCTTTAGCGCTGTAATCTTTATCACGGAAATTAATAATTAGCGCCTTAGCACATCCTACCGACTCCCCTGCTTTAGCAACTGCATTAACGATCACACCAAACAATGATTCTGGTACGTTTAATCCTGGCACTTGCTCTATTTTAATAGCCATACCCTACTCCCTTTAAATTAAGCCATGCTCAGCGAATGAATAACTGGTTTCACCAATGATGATGTGATCAACTATCGAAACGTCAATTAAGTTAAGTGCTTGCTGTAATTTGGTAGTAATAAGCTTGTCAGCTTGTGAAGGCGTGCTCACACCCGAAGGATGGTTATGAGCCAATATAACGGAGGCTGCATTAAGCTTCAGTACCTCTTTAACGACTTCTCTAGGATAAACACTCGCTGCGTTGATGGTGCCCCTAAATAACTCTTTGTATTCAAGTATGCGGTTTTGGCTATCCAAAAACAGTACAGCAAACACCTCATGCTCGATTAACGCCAGCTTATGTATTAAATATTCTTCACTGTCTTTCGGACATTTTAAAGCCCCATGCCTAAATTGCTTCTGAGCGATTATGTAAGCAGCAGCTTCAAGTATCTGTTCATCACTTACTGGATGATCAAATTCGTATAGTGACTTGTTATTTTGCATTGTTATGCCCTCTTAATGGTTTATGCAAAATAGTGATGTATATGTTTAACGCTTTTGTTTCGTTTCAGTAAAAAATAACTACCCCCGGAAAGGATATGTACTACTTACCTAACCGGAGAAATCCTATGCGTTTAATCAAATTAAAAGAAGTTTTACATATCACAGGCTTAAGCCGCTCAACTGTTTATCGCTTTATGAGTGCTGGTGGATTTCCAATGAAAGTTGAGCTAGGTGGTAACTCTGTAGCCTGGGTAGAAAGTGAAGTTGAAGAATGGATAAGTGAAAAAATAGGGAAAAGGGACACTATAAATACAGCAGCTTAAAATGCTACCCCATAGCGGGGTAGCTTTAATAAAGCCTACTGGTTTAATTCATAGCAAAGTCTAAAGCCGGTTTTTACTCCTTTATATTTGCCAGTACAATCTCGTGGTCCAGATGCTCTCAATACATGATCATCACCATAAAAGGAGGTTAAACTTGCTGAGCGAATACTTACACCTTCCAATAACCATTCTGCGAAAAAGTTTGAGTCTATAAATTCCAACCCATTTTTTTCAAAATTAGTTAAATCTTCAGGAAACCGTAATGTTAATGCATCAAAGTCACTTTGACTCATATAAGGCGGATGATTTGGGTATTGCTTGCCGTTAGGTGTATAAAAGGTCATATAGCCACCGCTTTTAAAGCTGGCATTTGTCCCTAAGTCGTTATCCCTAACAGCTAAGTACTCGTCGTATGCTAGTAATCTTAGTGGTACGTTTGTTTCTTTTTCTGCCCAGCTAATATAAGCCAGCACATCATAAAAAGTACATGTAGCCGCTAAATCTTTATCACACTCACTATTTAATGGGGGTAACGAGTCGCCTTTTCTGGTAGCAAAATACTCATGATTTTTATGTAAAAAATCATTCAGTTCATCTATGGATATAAGCTCTGAAACCATTAGCTCTTTCTCGGCTAGCTTAATCTTTTTAAAGCCATGTAAGCGCTTATTCGAGCTGCGACTTTCAGTAATATAATCACCAGAGGTTTCATAATAATTTTGTAATATTACATGTTGCCCTGGATAGTTTTTAGTTAAACCGCCATTAGCATAGTAATGCTGTTCTGCTAAGTGACTATCTAACTCACGATTACCTTTATAATTAAAGTACTCCCAACGCTTAAATCGATAGTCTTCAATAAAGCTTGGTATATCAGCTCGCTTTAGATAATCACCGTATATCTGATGTGAGAACACTTTATCTCTTTGGTTTTTAATGACAAAGTCAAAGTTACCATTTTCATCAGACAAAAATATAAGGTTGTCGTTATATGGAATGACCTGTACCCACCCCTTAACCGACTGTTGAAACCTTTGATTTAATACCTTTTGTAAAAATTGCGCTGATTTTATATATACGTCAGATTCATCTGGGGAGGTGTTTTTTTCGTAATAAACCTCAACTTCAGAGCCAAGACTTGGGTCGTAGAGTTCTGTGAGGTTGTTACCAAGTAAATTATAGCAACCACCAATCTCAAACATATTACTAATAATTATAAGATCTAAAATGCTTACCATCACTTCTTCGTATTCAGCGGTTTGAGTGGAAGCTTCATCTAAATTATTCGTAGCAGAGTCAAAAATAGAGGGAAGATTTCCTGTTCGCCTTTTTGTAAGTGGGATTTTTGTATTAAGCTCTAAAGATAATAGTTCCTTAAAGCGCTCTTCATTAAAATCTACAAAATAAAATTCCCTAATATCCTCAATATATTCGTCAAGATCAAAGCCATTATCGCAGAAGAGCTTTATATGCAATTTTTTAATGAAAATGCTCTCTAAATATTTATCCTTTGCAAATACTTCAGAAAGATCATGCATATCCCAAGCTAGAACGCCTGAAAAATCGAAGTCGTGCCCAGTAAATAACTTACTCGGCATCTGCTCTTTTGAGTAAAACAGTCTCTCTGATACTTGCTGGTGGGTAAATTGCGTGTAGCCTAATTGCATTCCACGGTATTTATGCTCAAGTAAATTAACTCGTTTGTGCAGGTTATGCTTTGCCATAAATGGTTTAAGCTTTTCTTCATACTCTTTTTCGTAGTTAGCAAACCCACCCTTAATACCGAGGCTTTTCGCTAGTATATTAAGCTTTGTGGTATGAGGGATTTTTTCTCTGTCTCTGATAGTTTTTTTAGCTGAGTATTTTAAGCTTTCTGTTGTTAAACCAGTAATAGGTACAATGTGAAATTTTTCTAGAGGGATATATGTAGTTGGAACTGTAGTATTGTTTTTCATTCTATAACCTTAAAAAATAGTTAAAGCCCCGTTGTGTTTTTTAAACGGCGTACTTCTGGCTACTAAGTCCAAGAATGAAGTGTATATCGTAGGTGTGATGTAAAACGATTCGAGTGCTTTGTTTTGTAAGAAGTACATTACAAACCGCAGGTAAGCCTCTGCCCTTGACACGCACATTAATTGCAAAAACTTTTAATGTCAAATACTTATTGTAGTAATTTAAGAAACAAAACACATTAACTCATTTTGATTGCATCTTTAACTTTGCCTGATATAGTTACTACAAAATAATGACTTAGTATATCTATGGCTAATACCGCATTGGATGCACTTACATATGCGCAGAAGGAACGCCTAGCGTTCATAGACTTTAATCTGCAGTACTTTGGCCAGGTAGCAAGAGCTGATTTAATTCAGCGCTTTCAAACAGGCCTAGCAGCGTGCACCCGTGATTTAGCGTCCTATAAAGAACTTGCCCCTCAAAATCTAGTATTAAGTCACACAACCAAAAGCTACCACCGGTTAGAAAGTTTTAAACCTTTGTTTAAACATAACGCTGAGTATATTCTCAGCGCTTTATGCCGTGGTTTTGGTGATGGCTTGTCTAGCGGCAATCAGCCCAGCAGTTACTGCCAAGATGCAACGCGCTTAATACATCCAAATAGCGAAATAATCGCTACAATAATGCGTGCTATAACTTCTAAATTCGCAATAGAGTGCCTATATACATCTTTAACTTCAGGCACTACTTCAAAGGTGTTAGTGCCCCACTCTATTGTAAATAATGGCACTCGCTGGCATATACGCGCTTTTGATAGAACCAAGAAACAATTTAGAGACTTTGTGACAACGCGTATCGAATACCCAAAAATACTTCAACACTCTATTAATTCTGAAGAATCAGCAGATAAAGACACCCAATGGCATACCATTTACGATATAATTTTAGCCCCGCACCCAAAGCTACAATACCCAAAAGCAATTGAGCTTGATTACGCAATGGAAGCCGGAGAGTTACAGATAGAAGTAAGATCCGCTTTATTAGGTTATTTACTTAAACAATGGAATGTAGACTGTACTGAGGAAGCAAGCTTGAAATGCGATGAATATCAACTTTGGCTCAGAAACAGGCAAACGCTATACGGAGCGGAAAATTTAGCTATTGCACCAGGATACACAGCGAATGAATAATTTAAATCCAGCCTCCGAGCTACAAAAATACGATACGACTATAAACGTCATTGGTAGTATAAAAGATTGTGACCCTATTTTTAAAACGATTGAATCATATTTTGATGTTGAGTCAGCAAGTGATAATGAATTTGATTTAAGAACAGAGAAAAGCCGAAGCCGTATCGAAAGAGGTGTTGAAGTTGCCTTTTTACAATTTAGAAACCAAGACCACCAAGATTTAATTCAGTCTGTTTTTGCTAGTGATTTAACACTACAAACCAAAGAAGTCATTTTGTTTTGGCAGTTTGCGCTAACAAACAGATTATTTAGAGATTTATCTATTCGAATTTTTTCTAAAGAATATTCATCTGGAAAAACCTTCATATCTAAAGAGATATTAATAGGTTATTTAAAAGACTTTGTTAGCAATAATGAAGAGCTAAAATCCAAATGGTCAGAAGCCACCACAACAACATTAGCCACAAAATACCTTACGTTTTTAACCAAAATTAATTTTGTTGAAGGTTTAAGAAAAAAATCATTTAAACGAATTTTAATGTCATCAGATTTACTGGTTTTATTTTTATACATATTAAAAATAAATGAACCAGAAAATCGTGATGTTTTATCAAATGAAATATTCCCTCTGGTATTTATTGATAAAAGCGATATACAAGAAAGATTAAAAAAATTATCACTCAAAGATTACTTCAACATGGATTTTAATGGCGTTGAATTGAACATTGAATTAACACATAGCTATAAAGGAATTTGCGATGTCTTATCTGCTAGAACATAAGCAAAAATTTGAAGCATTAAAGTTTCAAATAACCAACCAAGACCAGCTTCGAAAGCAAGCTAATGGTGGTAATAGTATCTTATTTACTTACCCACCTAATCAAGAGCAAGAATATTTAGATAAAGCCCAAGAGCTATATCATCAACAAGCTGAATTCATCGATGTCAGTAAGTTACTTGTTCAAGCTATTGATGAAGATGGTTGGGATGCTTTTGAAGAATATTACAAAGATTTTATCAGTACACCTAGCAAGCTGTTTAAATCTGATGATCCTGAAACAGACCTGTTTGATTTAATTATTCAAGCAATTGAAAAAGCGGTAGTTAACGACAAAATTCCAATGATTATGCGCTCTGGTTGCCTATATGGTACAGGTATAGAAAACGTCAATATTATGGAGCATTCTTCTGTTATGAATCTTTCTCACCCATTAGTTATATTTTATCCAGCAAAAGTAACTGACGATAATGTGTTTTTCTTAAATTTTAAACCAGCGTCTAAATATCGCTGTATCTTGCTGAAGTAAGGGCAACTAATGACAACAATAAATGAAATTTTAACCTTAGATCTTCAAGAAGATATTAAAAACGTAATAGATTTAGAAGATCGCAGTGAAAACGAAATACAGCAAGAAATTGAATCTTATATCGTTACAGAAGGCATAGGTCGTCACCTTGACAGTTTTACTAATACATTTACTTCTAACCTAAAAGAAACGGGTGTTTGGTTATCTGGTTTCTATGGTTCAGGTAAATCATATTTTGGTAAAATGCTCGGATATATTATCGATAATCCAAGCATAAATGGTACTCCAGCAAGAGAGCGTTTTATTGCTCAACTTAAAGGTATACCAAATGAAGGGTTAATAGAGAATGCACTGCGTAATTTAGACAGTATAAACAGTCGTGTAGTTTTTCTTGATGTTGCGAAACAAAACACTGACCAAGGTTTATCGTTTACTTTATTTTCTAATTTGCTTAAAAACCTTGGTTTCAGAGATGATGTTTATGGTTATATGGAGTTCGAGCTTTTCATTGATGGAAAATATGATGAATTTAAAGCAAAAGCTATGGAGCTGGAAGGCAAAGAGTGGGAAGAGTTAAAGAAAAGTAACAGACAAGTTGCGCGAGTTATGCGTAAAATTTTTACTAGTATGGGATATTCTGAAGTTGAATACCAAGAAACCAAAGATGTTTATTCTAAAGCTATTGATAGCTTCTCAGCGGTTAAGTTTAAAGATGAGTTAGAGCGTTATCTTAAATTTCGAACAGATGAAACATTAGTCTTTGTATTTGATGAAGCCAGTGAAGCAATTAGTCAAAACAAGTTCTCATTACTAGACCTTGAAGCTATCAGTGAAGCATTATCGAGTATTTCTAGTAAAGTTTGGACAATCGCAATTGCTCAAGAAAAATTAGATAGTGTCATCAATAATTCAAATGTTACTCGAAGCAGTTTGACTAAAGTAACAGACCGATTTAAAACTAAAATTCATCTCGAATCGACTGAAGTTGATGTCATTATTCGTAATCGATTATTGAAAAAGAAAGACAGTTATTTCGACCAACTTGTCGAATATTATAATAAAAACGAGGGACTGATTTCTGATGCAACAAACTTAAAATCATCATTTCCTACAAAAACAGAATCTGCACATGATTTTGCTACTTACTATCCGTTTCATAAGTATCAATTTGATATTTTACAAAAGTTCTTATTTAGCTCTAACGCATTAGTTGCAACACAAATTGCAGCGCGTGGCATGATCATCACCACCTTTGATGTACTGCGAAAACAAATGCGTGAACAGAGCTTGTTTTCTTTTACTACAGGCCATGCACTTTGTAGTGAAGCGCAAACAGCCCCACCTGTAGATTTAGTTAATAAATACCACACAGCTAAAAAAACACTGGATGGAAGTGATTTAGGTATTGATGGTGAGAAGTTACTTAAAACCATTCACCTATTAGCTGATTCAGAAGTTGTCGCACCAACGATTGAAAATATTACTAAAAGTTATATTGCAGACGTAAATGACTATTACGGCATCAAGCCAAAAATTGAAAAATCTCTAGCGATATTGTTAGAAGCTAAAGTTCTTTTATTATCAAATAACAACTATAAGATCACTTCAGATCTTGAAGGTAAATTACTTGATGAAATGAAAGAATTTGACGTTGAATTATTTACTAAAAAACGTGATCTAATTAATTTTATTAAAAACTACAAAACATTTAATCCAATAGCCTCATTCAACGATGGTCATACAAGTTTTAAATTCAGTGTGCTATCAGATCAAGAAGATGAGTTATGTGGTACTGGTGGTAATAGAAACCTTAAAGTTACCGCTTATAGTTTATTTAATATCAGTGATGACAGACAAGATTTTATTGAGAACATCAAATTAGAAACGCAATACAATAAAGACTTAATTACCTTAATTCCTGACAACAAAGACTTTGCCAAAATAGATAAGCTAATTGCTGACATTCATCGTTATCAGTTGATGGAAGAGAAGTACTCAACGGAGTCAGATATTGATAAACGCAGAATTATTGGTGAATTTAAAACAATTAAAGAAGAAAAAGAAAAAGACCTTCGAGCTTTAATCGAAAGAGCTTACAAACACTCTACGCTAGTGTATTTATTTGATGAATACTTACTTAACGAAGATACATTCAAAGGCACTATTACTGAGAACCAACGAAAGCTAATTAAAAATATTTATTTCAAACAGCTTAAAACACAATTGTCAGAAAGCTTGGTCACTAAAATATTCAGTAATAGAAAAGAAGATCTACATAAACTCTTTTCTGGTGATGATTTTAAATTTTTCGACTCTAATGGTAACTTTACAGGCGAACACCTTAAAGTAGTTGAGGAATTAACTGCAAAAATAAAGTCACGTCACGTTGATGGGCGTTCAATGGAAGCAGATTTTTCAAATGACCCTTGGGGATATTCTTTCGGTACATTAGTTTCTACGTTAGCTGTTTTACTTAGAGCTGGTAAATTAGCGGTTAAGTATAATGGCGACCCGTATATGTCGCACGACCAAAAAGCAGTGCATGAAGCTTTTACAAATACCACTAAATTTAAATCAGCCTCTTTTAAGTCTGTCACAGAATCTCTATCGACCGCTCAAAAAAATCAAGCGGTTCAGTTGTTGATGGAAATTGACATTGAAAAGCACACAAATAAAAAAGTGGATTGGAGCACTAACGATTATGAACTAGCTGAAGCGACTCGCTATATGGCTGAGCATTTTATTACGGCTATTTCAACATTAAACAGCTCAGTAAATAACTTTGAAACATTGTTTAGTAATGTAGCTCTTCAAAAAGATACATTATTAAACTTTTCTAGCAAAGTAACCGAAAACAATTACAAAGAAAAAGTAGAGTTTTTATTAACCAATGCTGATGTTTATAAAACTGCTATTCAAACAGTACTAAAAGCGCAGAAATTCATTAAGAAAAACTATACAAAAGTTAATGAGTTTAAACATTTTGCTGAAACAGTTACGGCTGAATTAATAAAAGCCAATATCGTTGATGAAACAATTAAATCGGCAAGCGAAGAGCTATTAAGCTTATACAAGCAAGACATGGTAAAAAACTTTGCAGCAATTCAACAGCAAGCGCAAAAGATAAAAGATGCTTATTATAAGCTAATGAATGCAGCCAGCAAAAATTTAACAACACAATGCGAAGCGTTATCTTTCAAAATAAGCAAAGCGATAATTGAGCTTAATGCTAATTACCCTAACGAATTAAATGCACATAACCTTTCTCAGTTAAATGTAATTAAAAAATATTGCCAAGATAGAGTGCTAGCAGAGCCAGAGTTAAGCTTTTCTATCTCTTGTAAAAATAGTGGCTTTTCGTTATCTGAGATATTAACAAGTACTGAGTTAGTTCCTTCAAAAGAAAACGACTTACTAATTATTGAAAATAGCTTTGTCAGTGAACCACCTCCACAACCTGAGCCAATACCTGCACCAGTTCCACCACAAGGAATAAAACCTAGTGCTGGAAAACCTGTTCCTGCACCTAAGCATGTGCAAGCTAAAGCACCTCGTAAAATGAAGCTTTCTATACCAAGCGGTAATATGACAGTACAAGAATATAAAGACATTTTAACCGCCCAATTACGAGCATTAGCATCGGCACAACCAGATGAAAAAATAGAGCTAGACCTTAGCTCAATTAACACTAATTCAAGCAAGGGAACCGCTTAATAATGAAACTTTCAGATCATGTAAATAGAATTCGAAACCTAATTACCGCCTCTTTTGATAAGCAATTTGCAAGACTAGGAATTGGTGCAAATAAACAAATAGAACTTGAAAAATTACCAGAACAAGTGCGCGGAAAACGTCAACACCTTGAAGTAATGCTTGAAAACCATATTGGTGAAACAGGTTGTTATCAAGACGCTAGAGAAAAGTTACTTGATGAGTTGAGCTTTACTTTATTTAACCGTCTAGCAGCGGTAAAAGTAATGGAATCAGCTAATTTATTCCCTCCAGTTATCACAAAACAAGCTGAACATGGTGGTCGTTCATTCGGTCATAAAGCGTGGTTGGAAGAGTATCCTGAAAACCGAGAAAGTGAACTAGAAGGTATTCGAGATTATTTTAAACATGCCTTTAATGAATTAGGTGATTCTTTACCGCTTTATAGTAAAGAGTACCCCTATGCATTATTACCTGACGCTATTTCGTTAAATGAAATAATAGAAGCCTTTAATGTAATCGCAGAAGACTCAAATGTTGAAGATGATATTTGGCAAAGTGATGATGTACTAGGTTGGTTATACGAAAGTTATAATAATGCCAAGAAGCAAGCCTTTAAAGATAGTAAAGCTAAAACAGAATACGACAAAGTTTCTCTGCAATCGCAAGTTTATACACCTCGTTGGGTAGTGCAGTTTTTGGTAGAAAATTCACTTGGTAAGCTTTACCTTGAAATGTATCCAGAATCGGAAATTAAAAATCAATTCAAAATAGCTAATGCGCCCAAAATTCAAGAACGAGATTTGAAGCCTTTACATGAAATTAAATTAATCGACCCTGCATCTGGCTCAGGTAATTTTTTATTATATGCCTTTGATTTTTTCTATGAACTATATATTGATCAAATTGAAAATTATGATGCAGACTATGATGAAGATGATATTCCAAAGCTCATAATTGAGAACAACCTATATGGTATTGATTTAGATGATCGTGCAATTCAACTAGCACAATTAGGCTTATATATAAAAGCCCGTAAGAAGCGCAGGTTTATTAAAGATAGTTTTAATTTCAAGGTGGTTTCTTCAGACTTTTATTTACCTGAATATGATGAAGCACGTCATATTTTTGAAGACGGTGGTAATTTAGATATTACTCAAAAAGAACTGATTGAAGATATTTGGAATGATCTTCGTTACGCCTATAAATTTGGTTCACTCATTCGTTTAGATGAAAAACTAAAAGCGAAATTAAAAGAATTAGAATCAAAACAAGGTGAAAAAGTTCTCGATTTATTTGCCGATGCAGATATCCGAGAACAAAAGGACTTTACAGAACTTTTTTTAAATAACTTAAAAGCTGCTGTCGAAAAATTTGCCTGCAAAGATGCTGATACTTTTATTGCCAGCAAAACAAGGGATGCAATTACTTTTTTAGAGTTGCTAACCACTGAATATGATGTTGCTTGTGCTAACCCTCCTTATACCGATAGTGGTGACTTTGGAGTAGAGCTTAAAAACTTTTCAGAACTCAATTATAAAAAACCAATTAAATTTAGCTCAAACCTTTACTCTATTTTTTTAAAGCGTTGTTGTGAATTAACAAGTAACGATGGGATGGTCGCTATGATTCATCCTGATACCATCATGTTTATTAAATCCTTTGAAAATGTTAGAAATTTTATACTTAAAAATCACCAAATAAATACATTAATACATTACCCTCAGACTGGCGGGGTTTTTGGAATAGGTCTTATTTATCCTGTTTTTTATGTCATAGACAAAAGTCAGGATAAATCGAAAAAAAGCTTATTTGTAAATTTGAAAAATAGCAAGGGAACAAAAGAAGAAGCAGAATCACTTGCACGTAGGTTGAATGACTATATAAAACAAAATGAAAACTTAAACAATTACAGTTTTTTCCAAGACGAATTAAAGAAAGTACAGTCCTCCCCATTCATTTACTGGATTTCCGATGAATTTAGAAAGAAATTTAACGGTAAAAATCTAGGTAACTATTTTGATATAAGTTTTGGATTAAAGACCGCCGATAACCTAAAATACCTTAAATATTCTTGGGAAGTGTCAGATTTTTCTAAAAGAAAATACGATAGCTTGTATAAAGCTGGCCCGTATAATCGATGGTTTGGAAATTTGTGGTTAACTTTAGATTATGATTACCAAGAAGCAAACATTTCAAGAGAAAAGTCTAGCGGTTTTTCTGGAAAAGCAAACTATAAGAAATTAGGCATAATCTGTCCAACCGTAGCAGCTAAAGCTACAACTTTTAGAATGAATTATGATTCTATTTTTAGCAATGCTGATTTAGGGATTTACCAATCTGATAAGAGCAAAAACATTCCTATTTTATCTGTTCTAGCTTACTTAAATTCTAAGGTTGTTCAGTATATAAATAATATGCTCAACCCAACAGTAAATATTATGCCTAATGATTTGAAACGAATCCCTTTTGTTAGGCCTAATCGTGAAAGTGAAAGAATGCTTGGTGCTTTATCTCAAAAATGTATCGATATAAAAATGGAACTTTGTACTTTTGAGATCATAAATAATCCCTATGAAGGTAATCCAATATGTAGATTCAAAGGGGTTACATTCGAACAAAGAATTAAAGAGTATTTAACTTATGAGAACTTTAGCAATAGCTTAATTCTAATTGCTGAGTCGATGATAGACGATATAATTTTTGATACCTATGAACTTACCCCTAATGACAAAGAACTTATTTTAGAAAAAGAGGGGAAAGGGGTTGCTAACCTACCTGTTTGTAAGGAAGCTAAGAGTTTATTCTTACAAGAGTGCAATAATGGTAGCTTGTCAGTTGAAGTGTTAAAACCTTATATTGAATCCCTTCAAGAGGTAGAATTTGAATCAGACTATAGAGCTAGGGTAATTGAATCTCTATCATCATTATATCAAGTAAATAAAAGCTTAGAGGAGTTTTGCATTGAATACCAATTAAACCCTATAACCATTTGGTATTGGTTTAAAAATGTTAATGCACTTCCTAAAAAACGATTTAAGTCTATTTGTGTCGATTTTATATCAAGTATAGTCAGAGATCTTTTGTTGAAAGATGAAGACGGAATAATACCCCTAGTATCAAACTCAGGCGAGAAAATATTAATAGAACGGATTCAGGTACAATTTAATGATGAAGGATATTCTAATACAGATTTTTCTAACATGGACTCAATGTTAGAAATGCCTTTCAAAAAATATTTGAATTCTTTCTTTTTTAAGGATTTAACAGAGCATTTAAATCTATTTCAATATTTACCAAAGACTCCTTTTATTTGGCATTTAACTAGTGGGCCTATGCAAGGTTTTGACTGTTATATTTCCATCTATAAATGGAGTCGAGATAATTTAATGCGAATCCGATCTGTATATGTTGAACATCGAGAACGAGCATTAATGAATCGGCAAAGTGATTTAGCTAATAATGAATCTGTCGATGCTCAAAATGAAAAAGACAAGATATTTAAACAATTAAAAGAAATTGAAGCATTTAAAGTTAAGATTGATGAGTTACTCGAAGAAGGCTATAACCCTATTCTTGAAAATGGAGTTGGGAGAAATATTGCGCCTTTACAGAAAAAGAAAATACTTGCTTATGATGTGTTAAATGCAGGGCAACTTAAAAAATACTTAAATGCAGACTGGTAGACGGAACTCATTATGATTGATTTATGGTTAAAAGAAGATCTCGAAAATATCTTTAGTAAAAACATTGTTGCGGTATTTATTGATGAGCACACGGATGCTGATTTTATATTAGATATACTAGATAGAACCTTTAATGTACATCAGGCAAATTCAGAAATTGAAGAGCTGCATGTAAAGTATTTAATTGAAAAAGAGCAACCGTCAGCAACTAAACATGTAATTTATACAAATTTAGCTAAAGACGAATTAAAGTACATTCGAGAGTATTGTGAAGTAAACGGTTGTTTAGATATTCGTCATTTAGAAAATTATATTAAAGGCAAAGTGCATAAAGCATTAAACCTAAATATCAATTTACCAAAAGATGAATTAATAACCGCAGCTAAAGTAAGTATTGGAAAAGACTTAACGTATTGGATGGACTTATGTCATAAAGGCTCATCTGAAATATTTGATTTAAAAATAGAACTTTTGCCTTTTATTCATGATCCAGTTCTTTTCACTAAAAAATATGATGACCAGTTACTAACAACGTTTTATCAGAAAGTGAATGAATTATTAGGACAAGAATACATAGTTAAACCAGCACAAACTTTAGCGGATGAAATAGTGGCTAAAATGTTTGATGGATTAGCCTGTAATGATTGTGAACCCGTTTTAGAGTCTGTTTATGTTCAATGGCTAAATTCTAAAGAGCATGACGGCTCATTTGATAAATACCTCACCAACTACTTAAGCAAAAATAGTAATGCTAATTTATTAAATAGCAATCAGGATATTTGGAACATCAATGTAAACCATCCTTTCAAATTGATTGATGAACAGTGGTTAAAAGCTATCGGCAGGGATATTAATAATAAAGCAGTATTGCCTAATTACTTGGCTAAAATTAGCCAGCGTAATCAGTCTAAACAGGCGCAATCTGTAAACATTAAGTTTTGGGCTGATATAAAAGTACTCCTAGAGTTTGATGATAAAAACATAGGCTATTTAAGTAATAGAGAACAGTGTATTGAGTTTTATACTAAGCATTTTCATAAGCTTGATACCGCCATCAGAAATTTATATACAGAGTTTTTAAATAACCCTGAAATACTTGCGCCTTATCAAGATTATTATAAGCACTTTGTCGATGTGTTTTTTGATAAGTGGTTTAAATATATTGAAGGTTATCAAGAGAATCAAACAGGCATATTGCAACGTATTATTGATGAGAACAGTCAAAAAACTGCAATTATTGTTGGTGATGGTGTTGCTTATGAACTTGCTTGTGAAGTATCTAAAAAGGTAAGTAATAACTTCAAGTTTACTAATGACATTATTATGGCTGATTTACCTTCATTAACGGTAAACAATATGAGCCGTATATACATGGCTAATGGCATGGTAGATAAAGTACAAAATAAACGTGAAAAATACCTTACTAAGCAAAACCCAAGTGCCGAAATTGATTATGTTAGGTTAGACGAAGTTAACTCTGAAGCTCGCTCTGGTCAGTATCTTATTTGTACTTACAAAGATATTGATGATATGGGTGATAAGCTTAATAACAAAGCCTTAAAGTATTTCCCTGAAAGTGTCGATTTTTTTGCTCAACAAATAGCTGTATTGCTACATAGTGGTTATCAAAAAGTATTTTTAATTACAGATCATGGATTTGTTTTAACTGGCATGTTAACTGATGCAGATAAAATAACACCTACATTAAATGGTCAAAGCTATGCTGCTGAACGTTATATACGAACAGTAGATAAGCAGCATTCAGCTACCTCATATGTTGAAATTGAAAAGCAATATGAAGAATTTAATTACCATTACTTCTCAAGAACAATGAATCCATTTAAAACGCCAAGCGTTTATGGCTTTGCTCACGGTGGTGCCGCACCTCAAGAATTAATAACACCTTACTTTTGTTGGGAGAGAACAGCAGAAACAGGTGGTTCTCTTATTGCTAAATTTATTAATAAAGCGGATCTTAAAAATGTATCTGGCGAATTGTATTTATTAAAAATTAAAGCCGATGATTCAGAAGATAATATTTTTGAAATGGAACGAAAAGTTTATTTAGTTAAGTTTTTTGGAAAGGAACAAATTGGTAAGAGTGATGTTTTTACCCTTAAACAAGGGGAAACAATCAACAAAGAATATACGTTTGATGGTAATAATGAAATTGAAATTCAGTTGCTTGATGCCTTAACTAAAGAGCAATTAGACAAGGCTGTTGTAAAGAAAAACAATGACCGCGATTTAGGTGGCTTGTTTTAGCCCAAAAGGATAAGTAAATGCCAGTATTAAATGAATTAGATGAAAAGTTATTAGAGCATTTCCGAGGCTTAGTAGTTAAAAAAAATCTTGTTGGTTCTATAAAAATTGGAGCAAATGTTCCCGTATTTGTTTTGGAATATTTAATAGCCAATTCATGTTCAACTGATGATGATGAACAAATAAAAAAAGGAATGGATAATGTTAAAAAAATCCTTTCTGAACATTACGTAAATCCTGAAGAAAGCACATTAATTCACTCTAAAATTAGAGAATTAGGTCGTTATAAAATTATCGATAAAATATCTGTTGAACTAGATTCTAAAAAGGATATTTATTGGGCTAAATTACAAAATAGTAATATTAAAAACGGCAACATTAGCGATAAATTAGTAAAAGATCATGAAAAGATATTGATGGGTGGCATTTGGGCAATCATTGATGTTGAATATGATCCAGACATTAAGATTGGCTCCAATATCTATCCATTTGTTATAACAGACATAAAGCCTATTCAATTATCTACATTTGATAACAGTAAAATAGTTAATAAGCGTAGTGAGTTTAATAAAGAAGAATGGCTAAACCTGTTACTGAGAAGTTGTGGTTATGAACCTACGTCTGAAGGTGTAACTGACAGGGTTAAGATGTTATTGCTTTCACGTTTATTGCCAATGGTAGAATCTAATTTTAACTTTATTGAACTTGGTCCTCGCTCAACAGGTAAGTCATTTGTTTATAAAGAATTAACGCCTTATGCGGTGCTGATTTCTGGTGGGCAAGGCACTATAGCAAAGTTATTTGTCCATGGTTCAACGGGTAAAGTAGGTTCTGTAGGTCAGTGGGATGCTATTTGTTTCGATGAAGCTACAGATAAAATATTTAAAGACCGTGATGCAATCCCTCTGATGAAAGATTACATGGAATCAGGATCATTCTCTCGTGCTGGTGCTGGTGGAGAAATAACAGGAAGTGCTTCTATAATACTTAACGGTAATATTAACCAACCTGTAGAAACGGTATTACAAACATCTCATTTGTTTAGCCCATTATCTGATGAAGTAAGTAATGACACTGCATTTCTTGATCGTATTCATTTTTATTTACCGGGGTGGGAAATGATAAAATTCGCACCTAAGCATTTTACTTCCAACTTTGGTTTTAGTACTGATTACTTTTCTGAGGTATTAAAATCATTCAGACGAATTACTTATACCGATGTTATTGAAGAGTTTTTCTCACTTGGTGCTCATTTAAAAACCCGTGATACTAAACCTGTTAAAAAGACAGTTTCAGGTTTTATTAAACTAATGCATCCTGACGGTAAATACACCAAAGATGATGTTCGAGAGTACCTAGTAATTGCTTTAGAAATGCGTAGGCGTGTAAAAGAACAATTAAAACGCATTGGTGGCATGGAATTTTGGGACACTAATTTTTCATATATTGATAAAGAAACCCAAGAAGAACACTTTGTTGGTTTACCTGAAGAAAAAGGATCTCATTTAATTGAGAATACCCCACTGCCGCCTGGCGTTTGCTATACCAGTACTAGCGATGGTGATAATGTTGCATTAGTGAGGGTTGAAGCTATTGCTGTAGGTGGTTCAGGTAAGCTGAATATAACAGGTGTAAGCAATACAGCAGTTAAAGAAAACATTAAAAACACTTACCAATACATTAAAGGTAATGAAAAAACGATTTTAAGTGAACAACACTCGCTGAAAAACTTTGATATTACGATACAGGTAACAAATCTCCTAGGAGCTTCTATATCGTCTGGTATTGGCTCTGCGGTTTATATCTCTATAGTTTCAGCATTATATAAAAAGAACCTTAAAGCGGGTCTTGCAGTGCTTGGAAACATATCTGTTGGTGGTGCTATTGAGCGCGCAATTAACTTTGAAGATAAAGTAACCATGCTTTCAGAAAATGGCGCGAAAGTTGTTATTGTTCCAATGGACAATTTAACTGAACTAGCCAATATTCCAGCAACAATATTGGGTGATACAGATGTTCCATTTTATCAAAATAACCAACTGCTAATGCAAAAAGCTATTTTGTTAGATTAGTATCAAGCTACACTGAGAAAGAGGTTTATTAAACATAGTAAATTTCTTTCTTAGTAAGTGGCTGATTTTATTATATTGCTACGGGGTTACTTAAAGCTTATATAACCGCCTATATGCAGCCTAGAGGCCTTTTTAACTTATATGCTATCCACTTGATGCCATACTCGCCTGATTGACCTCTGTTGCCATACGTCCATTTGTTATAAGTGCGGCATACAGCTCCCCTATTCTACCGGTTAAATGTCTAAGCTCTGTTGCAGGTACATCTCAACTTAACTCCCTTTCTAACCAGCTCATTGCTTCACCAAGTGATTGAATGATTTGCATTTGTGTTAAAGCCATTTTATATCCTTATTTTATTTTCTAACCAATTTTTAAAAGGTGCTTAATCCCTGATACCGACAGTGTACCCTGAGATGCTCGGCCTATATGGTCGCTCCACCAATTCATTAGCTCTCTGCGTTTTTCTATGTACTCAGCTCTATTATAAGCAGAACGAACTTGATTTTTATCTACATGCGCAAGTGCGGCTTCTATCACATCTGGGTTAAACTCATGCTCATTTAATGTTGTACTCCCAAGCGAACGTAAGCCATGGCTTACTAATCTACCTTCAAACCCCATACGTTTTAGAGCCATATTAGCTGTTTCATTGTTGATATGATTTCTAGGGTTTCTGTCTGACGGAAAAACAAACTCTCTGTGCCCTGAAATTGGTTTTATTGCCTCCAATAACTCTAAAGCCTGTTTTGATAAAGGAATAACATGCTCTCTGCGCTTTTTCATGCGTTCAGGGGGTATAGTCCAAAGTTTATTACCAAAATCGATTTCATCCCATCGAGTACCGGCAGCTTCACCAGGGCGCGTAAGTGTATGTAACTGCCATTCAATTAAAAAACGAGTTACGCGCTTAATTGATGCTATAGCAAGTGTTTGCATTAATTCAGGCAGCTCCTCTGGTTTTAGCGAAGGCATGTTTTGTTTTTGCGGCTTTTTGAAAACCTCACTAATCCCTGCAAGTGGATTAGCATTAATGTAGCCACTATTAACTGCGTGTATCATGATCTTTCTTAAATACAGGCATAGCCGCTTAACTGTCTCTAAGGTTCCTTTTGCTTCTATGGGTTTTAAAATCTTAATCACTTGTGGTGCATTAATTTTACCAATGGGGTATTTGCCAATAACCGATAAAATATGCTTGTTTAACGATCGCCAAATATCTTCACCATAGTCTTTGGTTAAACTTTGTTTTTTAACCTCAAACCACTCTAAAGCGACTTTATTTAGCGTTAACTCTTCTTGTGCTCGTTTAAAAGCTAAGGTTTCGTCTCTATGTTCTTTAGGGTCAGTCCCTAGAGCAACCAACTCCCTGGCTTCTTGCGCTAGCTTTCTTGCATTAACAATTGATATATCGGGATACTTACCTAACCCCATGTTAATACGCTTTTTTGTAATTGGATGATAGTAGTTAAAGTTCCAGAGCTTAGAGCCACTCTTTCTAACTTTTACTTGTAGGCCATTCCCATCAGATAAAATTATATCTTTATCCTCTGCTTTTACTTTCTTTAGCGCTGTATCGGTAAGTTGCTTCGCTGATCTTGCCATAAAAAATGAACCCTACTCCAATTTAGTATTCTTTATTATGGCAGTTTATTAAAGGAATACCATATTAGATACTAAAGCTTTGGGCTTGGGTGAAACTGGATGGGACGAGATGATACACTAAGTCATTGATTTTATTTTATTACAGGCACAAAAAAGGACGTCCTGAGACGTCCTGATATTGAATGATGGTGGAGGGAGAGGGATTCGAACCCTCGTTAGGGATAAACCTAAACACACTTTCCAGGCGTGCGCCTTCAGCCACTCAGCCATCCCTCCACAGTGCTGCAATTGTGTAATGCAACAGCGCGCTATAGTATGAAATAGACCCTTAAGGTGCAAGGCATTTTTAAATATGAGCCTTTAAATGCTTACTTATCAAGCAATAGCTTATCTATAGGCACAAAAAACGGCTAAATCTAAGACCTAACCGTTTTAATTTATACTTTTAAAATTACTTAGCCATGCTCGCAGTAAATTCAAGCATGCGATTAAGCGACTTAAGTGCGCCTTCGCGTAAACCCATATCAACGAATACTTCTTTACCTTTAGGGCTTATGAGGGCTTCCTCAATCGCTTTTAAGCCATTCATTGCCATCCAAGGGCAATGTGCGCAACTTTTACATGAAGCGCCCTCACCTGCCGTTGGAGCCGCAAAAAACTCTTTATCTGGACATAGTTGCTGCATTTTATAAAAGATGCCGCGATCGGTTGCTACAATAAACTTTTTATTGTCCATTGTTTGCGCTGCTTTAATTAATTGGCTCGTAGATCCAACCGAATCGGCAAGTGCAACAATTTCTGCTGGTGACTCAGGATGAACTAATACGCCTGCATCTGGGTGTAGCGCCTTCATATCTTTTAAGGCTTTAGTTTTAAATTCGTCATGTACGATACATGCACCATTCCACATAAGCATATCAGCACCGGTATTTTTTTGAATATAACTACCAAGGTGCTTATCTGGGCCCCAAATGATTTTTTCGCCTTGCTCATCAAGGTGCTCTACTATTTCAAGTGCACATGATGAGGTTACAATCCAATCTGCACGTGCTTTAACAGCCGTAGAGGTGTTTGCATACACAACCACTTTACGGTCAGGGTGCTCATCACAAAACGCTGAGAACTCGTCTATCGGGCAACCAATATCTAGCGAACACGTCGCTTCAAGCGTTGGCATTACAACCGTTTTATTTGGCGTTAAAATTTTGGCTGTTTCGCCCATAAATTTCACGCCCGCGACGATGATCATATCTGCATCGTGACGTGCACCAAAACGTGCCATTTCTAGCGAATCGGCAACGCAGCCGCCGGTTTCTTCTGCAAGTGCTTGAATTTCAGGATCGGTATAATAATGTGCAACAAGTACTGCATTTTTATCTTTTAGTAATTGTTTTATACGCGCTTTATATTCGCCTTGCTCGTCATTTGTTAACGGTGCTGGCTTAGGGGGGAAAATATAACCTTCAGGCATAATAGTTTGAGCTAGACTCATGTTCTCGACCACTTATCTACAGTGCATTAATTAGGGCGAATTATACGAGAATATAAACATAAATAACAGCAAACTAGTTAAGCTGTTTATAAAAAATAGAATGGGAATTTAAAAAAGAATATAAAGGAAAGTATTAGAGAGTGGTGGGTCATGATGGATTTGAACCATCGACCAATTGATTAAAAGTCAACTGCTCTACCAACTGAGCTAATGACCCGCTCTAATATAAATCTGCTTTGTAAAAAGCTGCGTAAATCCGCCGATTAAAACTTTCATAGAATGGTGGGTTATGATGGATTTGAACCATCGACCAATTGATTAAAAGTCAACTGCTCTACCAACTGAGCTAAT